>WRAV01000007.1 GCA_009780025.1 Oscillospiraceae bacterium
AATTAAGGTAAGTTTGTTAACTTTCAACTATTCGCTCTCTCGCAGGGTTTGTTTGACATGCGCTTTTTTGTAAGATGCATTTCTTAGAAAAATGGCTTGACATCTAATAGTTGGTCACCTCAATACGCGAATGTGTCTGCGTTGTCGGACCGGGCGCTTTGTTCACTAATAATCAACAGGGAAGTGCGGTTGGGCACGCAGACCGCCATCTGACCCGGCAGGGACAAAAAACCGCTGCGCACACAGATTTGGTCCGGGCAGTCGGAGCAGACAAAGGTGGCCGCGCCGTCTCTCAGCAAAAAGCGCACGTTTACTTCGTCGGGCTCAAACATTATTTCGTCGGCAGTGGACAAAGGTGATCTCCAGACAATTTGTCCGCTGATGCTCACCTGCGCGAACTGATCGCCATACGAGATGACTGTGCCACGCCAGGCATAGGCTAAAAGGGCCAGCAAAACTAGCCCCGCAAAAAAACAGATATCCCGCCTGTTCAGTAGCTTTCGCTGTATCATATGAGCCTCGCCGTCTTTTGTTTAGATAGCTCCACCGCACTAAATTTACATCATTTTCAGCGAGGTGTCAACGGTTTGATGGTTTGTGTAAACGCCTTGATAAAACAAAACGCGCCCCCAGAAACCTGGGAACGCGAGCTGTCCCGGCAGTTAGCCGGTGGCGCGCTTGAAGGGATTCGAACCCCTGACCTTCTGATTCGTAGTCAGACACTCTATCCAACTGAGCTACAAGCGCGTGTGTGAAGAACTATCATAATATACCACCTGCAACCCGAAAAGTCAATAGTTTACTTTCTAAACTTTCAAAATGCAAAATTATGGGATTAAGCGCTAATTATTTTGACATTATGTAGTTGAAAACGCCGTGACTTGTTGATATAATGAGAGTTGGAAAACGTCGAATTTTGTCGAATAAAAATTAAAGAGATAACAGCTGGGGTGAGTTTTGTGAAAAAATTATTGATGGTTTTGGTCGCTTTTTGCTGCGTGTCGGCGCTGGCAGCCCCGCTAGCGGCAGTTAGCGCGGTCACCTTTGTCGACGACTTTACTATGCGGATAAACCCGGACATCAGAACCACCGATCCTGCATTTCCCTCGCTGGTTGAAGTGCGCAGAGCCACAACAGACAATCGTGACGCGTCTCAGCTGACCATACGGTCGGGCGTAAACCGGGGCGGGGTGCGCTACCGGATAAACGGCCTTGAGAGAATACACCTGCGCGTGTATTCTCCGGTGGGGACGTTTGCCGGTGTGCACGGGGGAACCGGCGAACTTTACTTTGGCGTTACCCATCCACCCTACCACCCGAGCCAGGTAATTGACGCCTACTTTTTTGATGGGCGCATTTACGCGGACCACTGGGGGTGGTACGCGCTTAGAGGGAGCAGGCCGCACCTGGTTTTTGAGTCGGTGAGCAATCCGCCCCCGCGGAACCTGCTGCAAAATATGGGCGTTAACGTTTATGTGGCCCCCACTTTGGCCGGGCCGAGAACGCGTGTTCCCCTTGAACGGGCCGCGATACATTCGACGACCCTGGGTTGCGGCTCTCTCACGGTGATTGAGGACTTCCAGAGTACGGTAGGGAGAATACCGCCAACTGCACGCTACCTTTGGGTTGAGATAAACGACCCCGGTGACAACAGGCTGGACCAGGAAGGCCAGCGCACTTCGTTAGCGTGGGTGAACTTGAGCGGAAGGGCCCTGCGCATGGGTCTGCCACCGGAAGAATTTTTCCCGCCTGGTGGTGTTGTGCAAACGCCGGAGCCACCGGTACCGCCAACTCCGCCTCCGCCGCCTTCACCACCGACACCGCCTGCGCCGCCCTCTGCCCCTGCGCAGCCACAGGCGCGCCCTGCGGCCCCTACGGCGCCTGCTCGGCAGCCCGCACGGCCAACCACGCCTCCGCCCGAACCACCGCAGCCGCCGGAGCCACCCGAGCCGACCAGAGAGGCCCCCAGCACTCCGGCTACGGCTCAGGGAGTAAGGGCTACGCAGCCTTCTCTTCCACGGCAGCAGCCACTACCGCCGCCGGAGCCACCGCCGCCATCGGTGCACCATCAAACAGCGGCACAGGCCGATGAGCTGATAATCTACGAAATATCTCGCCAGCCGCAGCGCACCACCTCGACCTGGCCGGTTATTTTGTACATACTAGTCATCTCGTCGCTTATCGGTTACCTGCTCTTGCGCTCGCGCAAAACGGCAAAGAAGAGGGGAAGGTAAACACATTGTCAGGCAAAGCCCACCCGCCAATTCGGCCGGTGGGCTTTGCCTATGTTACGACAGTGTTACAAAGCCTTAATAGTTTGCTTACATTTTGCAGCTTGTTTTCACTTGAATATTCTGCTCAAACAGTTTATTATAAGATAGGAGCGCTTTGTAATTTTCCGGTAAGATTTAGAGTTATGAATACATGTTCTCAAACACACTGAGCAACTTGTTTTATTTTGGAAGGTGAAGCCTATGTTAATTGGAGCCGAGGGTCGCTGCCCACACTGCATAGAACCGGTCAGCGGGTCTTTTTGCACGTCCTGCGGCAAAAGCCCGGATGACATTTGCGACGTCCAGTACGCCAGGGCGGGGACAGTTGTTGGCGGGCGCTACCTCCTGGGTGCCTGCGTGCGAAAAAACGGAGAGGGCGCGCTATATGCGGGCCTTGACAAAATGCTGCAGCAAAAGGTTTGGGTTAGGGAGTATTTCCCCCAGACTATAGCGCAGCGAGACATTGCCACCGGGCGGATAAATCCGCTTTCCGGTTGTGGGGCCCAGTACAAGGCCCTCATGTCCGATTTTGTGGACAGCTGCAACGAAGTGCGCCGCCTCAGCGTCACCGAGCAGGTTGTCCCGCTTGAGAACGCTATTTCCGAGAATAACACCGTCTATGCCGTCTACAAAGGGCTCGACCTTGTGAGCTTTGAGGATTACTTAGAAGAACAGGGAGGCATGTTGGGTTTTAGGCAGGCCTATGCTTTGCTGCAACCTATCTGCAACACCCTGGAGCTGCTGCACTCGCACGGGCAGGTGCACCGGGGAATTTCGCCCTACAGCATTTACATGGGGCCGGATGGCAAACTCTATCTCTGGGATTTTGCTTTGGGTGCTACACGTACAGCCGGCAGCGAGCTCGACAGTGAGCTTTTCTCGGGCTACAGCGCCCCCGAGCAGTACTCCCCCAATGGGTGGCAGGGTAGCTGGACCGATGTCTATGCTATGGGCGCGCTCTTCTACCGAACCCTGACAGGCGTTGTGCCGCCAAAGTCCATACGCATAGACAAAGAGCAAAATCAGCTGGCCCGCCCAAGCGAGCTGCAAAACGGACTGAGCGAGGATATTTCCAGGACAATAATGGCGGCGATGTTCCCAACTGCGGAAGACAGGTTGCAAACTGTGCAGACTTTCCTTTCCCGGATGGTCGAACAGCGCCCGGCCAGCACATCTGTCTACGACTTGGGCAATTCGCGCCGGGCAAATGCAAACAGTGAACCGCACAAAAAGCCTCCCCCCCGACGCCCGGCGCCTGTCAAGCAGGAGACGCGCGAGGAGCCCTCTGTACGCCCCCAAAAACAGCGGGAAAGGGGAGGGAGCACCTTCAAGTATGTGGTGCTTGGAACCCTGATTATGCTGGTGGTTTTGCTAGGTGTGCTCTACTACTTCATGACTACCACCATATGGGATATTCTGGGCGGTGGGGCTGGGCCTGCGCCGGATCCGGACTACGAGTACGGGTATTATGTAGATCCGCCTGTGGAAAACGTGCCTGTGGCGAGTGTCCCCAATTTTGTAGGCAGGCAGTTCTCTGATTTTGAGAACGACCCCGATTACCTGGAAAGGTTTACATTCGATGCCCGGTTTGAGCGCAGGCCGGAGAGGCAGGGCGGGGAAGTTTACGACCAGAGCCCGGACCCGGGGTCGCCTATGCCCTCAGCTGAGCCGATACGCATTGTCCTCTGGATTAACCTGGAGGATGTGGAAATGCCCGAACTTGTGGGCTTACCGCTTGAAGAGGCCACCGCGCTGCTGGCCGAGCTGGAAATATTAGAGCCGCAAACATTGACGCGAATAAGCACTGAACCTGAAGGAACCGTGCTGCAAACTGTTCCCGAAGAGGGGGCGATGCTTAGCCCTGCCCGGGACACCGTTGTGTTGATTGTGTCCGTACAGCCCGAGATAACCCAGGGTGCCCATGACCCATCGCCCGGTGGTGGCGGCGGGACACTTCTCCCGCCTGGCTGGCAGCACTTGAGCCCCGCGGAGTTTGCGCAGTTAAGCCCGGAACAACAAGCCGCGGTATTGGCCGCTCAACGGGGCGGATAACCATTAACCAATAACAGGGAGGTTCCCATGGCTGGGCATTCTAAATGGAATAACATCAAGCGCAAGAAGGAAAAGACCGATTCTCAGCGGGCAAAAATCTTTACCAAGATGGGCCGGGAGATTTCGGTAGCGGTGAGAGAAGGCGGTCCCGATCCAGCGTCAAACGGCAAGCTGCGGGAGGTAATCGCCAAAGCGAAGTCTCTTAACCTGCCAAACGACAACATAGAGCGGGCAATCAAGAAGGCGGGGAGCGACAAGGCCCAGTACGAGCAAATTCTCTACGAGGGCTACGGCCCGCAAGGGGTGGCGGTAATGGTCGATTGCCTGACCGAAAATCGCAACCGCACCGCGGGTGATTTGCGCCACTACTTTGACAAGTACGGCGGCAACCTGGGCCAGAGCGGCAGCGTGGGCTTTTTGTTTGAGCGTAAGGGTATACTCCTGCTGGAGAGTGCCGGCCTGGATGAAGGCAAAGTCATGGACGATTGCCTGGAAGCGGGTGCGCTGGATTTTAGTTTTGAGGGTGAGGCTTTGGAGATAACCTCGCCGCCGGACGACACCCTGGCAGTACGCGAAGCCATGGAGAAAAAGGGTTATCGATTCGAGATGGCCCAGGCCGAGTACGTGCCCGCGACCTATGTAAAGCTGGGCGAAGAGGACACAGTGCGAATGGAAAAGCTCCTTGAGATGCTGGAATCGCACGACGATGTGCAGGAAATCTGGCACAACTGGGAAGACGCCTAGGGGCATGTGAACCCATAGGCCGGGTAGTGAGCTCTTAAAAAGTTTGAGAATTTTTTACATAGCTTGTAAGCTCACCGTAATATTTTGTGTATCCCACAGGTTCTAGTGTATAAGAGCCTGCGAGGCAGGTCGGACCCCGAGAGATGGCCGGTTTTGCCGCAATATCCCATCCGTTTGAGAGAGGGAAACACAAAGGAGATGCCACATGAAAAAGCGAATAATTTTACTGGTAGGTGCGATTTTACTGGCTGTCAGCCTTGCCTTTACCGCGTGTGCTGGCGCCGCTCCGGCACCGACTACGGCTGCCCCATCGCCAGCGGCGCCCCGGTTGGAGGACCCTGCGATGCCGGTGACGGGCGGCGGAGCAATTGCCTTCCAGAGAAATGTGTACGCGGCAGCAGATGTGGGGTGGGCCGAAGCCATGCTGGTGGAAGAGGCTGACTTCGCCATGGATTTTGAAATAGTTCCGGTTACCGGGGGTCCGGGCATGGAAATGCCTGCAGAACACCCTGCTGGCGACATGCTTGTGGCTGGAGGGAACGCTATGGGCCAGGTGCCCACAACCCGACGTATGATAGTCACGACTTACAGCCTCACAGCCGAGACTATGGAGTTCGAGGTCAGCAGAAACTTTATAAGAGACATTATCCACGACTTTGGTGGGTATATTTCCGGTTCGTGGGAGGGTGGTAGAGGCTACCGCGATGTTCACCGCGAACGGGAAGCCTCCTTCACTTTGCGCATCCCTACCGGGCGGGTTCACGAGTTTGTTGCGCTGATGGGGGAGAACACCAATGTAGTCGACACCAGTGTGCACACCGAGGACATCACCGCCAGCTTTTTCGACAACACGGCCCGCTTGGCCTCCCTGGTAAACCAGGAAAGCTTGCTGGTCGGCCTGTTGGATGCCGAGGATGCGGGACTTGAGTATATTCTGCAAGTCCACCGGGAGCTCGCCTTTGTTCGCCACCAAATTGAATACCTAAACACGACAATCCAGAGGCAGGAGCACAGTGTCAGCTACTCAACAGTGAATATACGCTTGCGGGAAGTAATACAGTACAGGCCTGTCTACGACCTGCCTACAACCTTCGGCGAGCGGATCAGCCAAGCTGTTTCCAGTTCTTGGGATAACTTTGTTTGGCATTCGCAGAACACGTTTATCCGTGCTATCGGGCGGTTCCCGTTCTTCATCGTGAACCTGCTGCAATTTGTGTTCTGGGTTGCGGTGTTCTTGATTGTCCGCATGTTTATCCGCAAAAAGAAGGGTCGGTTGCCCGGTGAGAGCACCTTCGAGTGGCTGCCAATTGGACGGATAAGAAAAGGCAAGGCTCCCGCAAAGCCTGAAACTGATAGAGATGATAACTAAAATTTACCTTAAAATACATTGATTATAAAATCCGGTCTGCACAAGCGGGCCGGGTTTTTGCTATAGTTCGTCTGAAATATGGCTGCAACACTGAATATATAGTCAGCAGGCTTCAAAAATGCCACAAGGGTTGCGTGTGTTTTGTTTTTTGCAAATGTCGTAGGGTGTGGGGTTTTCTCTCACGAGTTCCATGGGCGCACCTCCTGTGTAGGCCGCAGCGACCCTGACGCGCTGCTTGTGTAAGTCCCAGGTCAAGATATTAAGGTCAAGTTCAAGGTCATAATCTTAATCAGCCTTCGGGCGAGGATAATGTGCCGCTCATGCCGCGGGGGCACTTACTTTCTTTGTCTCGCCAAAGAGAAAGTAAGCAAAAGAAAGGCGACTGGGGGAGGACCGGGTCTGTCTCGCAAAGGTCGCTCGCAAACAACTCCCCCAGACCCCCACTGGTGGGTCAAGGGCACGTTGGTGGGGGCGGTAGGTATGCGGACTGGTGATTCTGCTCCGCAGCGGACAGTATTGTCAACAACGGCACAGTTTGCAGCGAACACCTCACCGCGAAGATTCCTTATTCTAAACCCGGGCTCGCATAGCGGCTGGGTAGGTTTGCTGGTAATCCTTACGATGGAATTGCACGACTTATCCAGCGGCTATGCCGGCAGGGGTTTAACTTCGCGGCGAAACGCTTGATGTCAGATATGCTGCTGTTGACAAGTCGGGAGCTCGTAATAATTACACGCCAACAGACGTTCTGGTTTTCGCTTACCTGTCCGTATAGAGGGGGTCTGGGGGAGTTGAGAGCGACAGTGCTTGGAGCTCTCCCGGTTCTCCCCCAGTCGCTTTTCTTTTGCTTACTTTATCTTTGGCGAGACAAAGAAAAGTAAGTGCCTCCGCGGCAGGAGCGGCACATTAGTCTCGCCCGCAGGCGAATTTAAATTAAGACCTTGAACTGGAACTTGACCTTAAGACCCAGAACTGTACCTTGATCAAGCGGCGCGTCGAGGTCGCCGCGCCCTACACACCGCACAAAGCCCGCAGGCGGGAAAACCCTGTCCCTACAGCACGGTTAGGTTTGTGGGAATTGGCCAGGATGCCCGGGTGCGTGTCCCCTGCACGCAAAACCTTGACCTTAAAACTCACTCAACCTTTGCGGCATTTTTGAAGTGGAATGAGTATAGCGCCAAATGCGCGAGGTGTGCAAATGCTTGTTTTTTGGGAGGAGATGGGGTATACTGGTGACGGGTAAAAATAAGAAGAGCGTTGTTGGATATTATCCTTCAAGCCGCGCAGCACAACCTCCGGAGTGAGCCGGGTGCGATAAGGCAGCGGATGGAGGATACGGAGGTTTACTGACGGAATGGAAAGAGAAAATTACTATATACTGCTGGAGCTGCCTGTAGACCCGCCGGCTGGCGACCCGGCGCATATACGCGCGGCGCTTAGCAGGAAAAAACAGGAATGGACACGAATGCAGGACAACCCACGCAAGCGAACTCAGGCGCTTGCTTACATTGCCCTGTTGCCGGATATGGAGCAGGTTCTTTTTGACCCGGTCGCCCGGAAGAACGAGGCCAGACTGGCAAGCGAAGTGCTTGAGGATATGCTCCGCCGATTCGAAGCCGAGCTGCGCATCTTGGAGGGTAAGGGGCACCTGCTACCTCGAGAGGTGACGGCAATTGCCGCAAAATACAAGGCTTACGGTGTAGATCAACAAAAGGTGTACGGGCTGGCTAAAGTCCCGGTGTCCGAATGCCCCCCCGAGCGGGAAGATGCCGAGCAGGGCGGGGAAGTGCTTGACCGCCTGACCGCTAAAACTATTCGGCGGGCCCTGGCTATTGTTGAGCAAGACGATCTCTACCTCTTTCTGGGGGAGCCCAGGCACTCTACTATTAAAAAGTTGCGTGACGCAGCGCAGGAGCGCCGCAGGTTAGCCGCCGGGCAAAAGACAGCAAAATCGGTGGCAACGGGGGAGCTCGCGGGAATCTGCCTGAGGTTGTTTGAAAGCTCCGACGCTAAGCAGCGATATGACCGTTACTTAAAAATCAGCGTTTATCCGGCCTTGGGAGAGATGGTGGACGAGGAGTTTGTCCGGCAAAAGTACATCGGCGAACCGGCGCTTCTCAGACTTGTCAACTACGGAGTGGAGAGCTGCGGCTGCACTGTGCTGGAAGCCGAAGATTATATCCGCCGGTACTGTGCGGCTTATCGCATCCCTATGGGTGAAGAGAAGGCTACGCTTAACTGTCCCGCCTGCAAAGAACTTATTCCCTGCGAAAGCGTGGTCTGCGGGCACTGTGCCGCGCCTATCCAAGGCGCCTGCCCCAGCTGCGCTGCCCCATTTGATGGGGGCCCGGCTGTATGCCACGACTGCAAATTTATGCTCGGGGATATGGTGAAGGCGCTGCCTTACCTTGAGGGCGCACACGCTTCGGCTATAGACGGCAACTGGTCGCTGTGCAGGCGCAACCTTAGCTTCGCCGAAAAATACTGGCCGGGCCACCCGGAAATCTCGCAGCTCGAAGAGCGCGTTAAAGGCCTAGAAAACCGCTACAACGAGTACGTGCAGCAGCTGAGCGACTGCATGGCCAAAAACCAACACTACGCTGCTCTTGAACTGATTGCCGAGGCGCATCGAAAAAACATAGCCCTACCCCAGGCAACCGTACGGCAGGTGGAGCGGACAATAGACGATCTGGAAAGCCAGCTGGACAAAATCGCCAAAGAGGACAAGCCGGATATTTACTTACTCATTTCGTTGGCGGAGACGGTGTCCGACAGTATAGAGCTCACCCGGATACTCTCAGCGCACCCGCCGGAGGCTCCCGGCCCGCTAAAATGCGAAAACGTGGGGCGGCAGATGCACCTAAACTGGCAGGCCAGCGGCAGCCCCGGCAGCATAAAATACCTGCTGGTGCGTAAACAGGGTGAAGAGCCCTTCACCGCGTTTGACGGTGACGTAGTCTATAACGGCCCCGCTTGTTTCTTTATTGATAAGACCGCGCATCCACTGGCGGAGTACTACTACAAAGTTTACACACATAGGGGCGGGACATACTCTGCTAAGGGTCAGATCGTGGGCCTGATTATGGCGGTGCCAGAGGTTGAGCAGCTGCGCATCTTCCCCGCGGACGGTGGGGCACAGCTCACATGGGAGTTTAACCCGGATGTCCGCAAGGTGCTTATTTGGCGCAAGCTGGGCGGGGAGCGCCCAACTGCTCCAGAGGACGGCATCCTGCTCGAGACCGAACGTATCGACGGATTTGTGGACTCGAAAATCAAAAACGACGTTGAGTACTGGTACTATATTTGCGCTGTCTATATGGTCGAAGGGAAGCGGGTCGTCTCAAAGGGCGTGTCGGAAGCGATCACCCCGCGCAAGATTATTGCGCCGGTTGACCATCTGACAATAGCCAGAAGCGAGTACGAGAGCGAGTACGTGGTCAACTGGAGCGGGATGGACTCCACCGATCTAATTCTGTTAGGCAGCAAGAGCGAGCCCGGCGTAAAAGTCGGCGAGATAGTCGCGCTGCAAGACTTGCTGGCGGAATACCGCAATATTGCGCTCCATGCCCGGGGAGCCGAGGGTGGACGCTTTAGGCAGAGCTTTACCGGCGGGCTCTATATCTTTGCCGCGGTGGTTTTTGGCAAGTACGCGGTTGTGGGGCCTCCCCAGTATATAGCCAACCTCAAAGATGTTGGAAACCTGAGCGCCGAGTTGGTCGAAAGCGGCTTGCATCTGCACATGAACTGGCCAGCAGGGCTCGAAGAAATTGCTGTTGCCTATAAAAACGACGCCTACCCCGCAAGCCCCGATGATTTAGGCGCAACTACAATTAAGGTGACCCGGCAGCAGTACGACTACGACGGGGGCGTTGACCTGCGCGGGATTGCGCCGGGTGCGTACTATATAACGGTGTTTGCCCTCTACCCCACCGGCGAGGACGACCAAAGTGCCTCTGAGGGTGCGCGGATATTCTACGACCACCAACCCTGCCAAGATGTGTTCTACCGCATTGTCTACAAGAAAAAGCTGTTTAGGAAGCAGGCAGACCTCTCCCTGATTTTGAGCGGGCAAGGGCACTTTACCCTACCTTCTATAGAACTCGTATGCAAGATCGGCAGCCTGCCTTTAAATCGAAAGGATGGCCAATCGCTGACTGTGCTCGACCAGTCCCCGAAGGTCAAAGGTGAGATCGAGTTTAAGTACCAGATAGATAGCCTGCCACAGGATTCTCATTTGCGGATTTTCCTGACAAGCGAGAAGGAGTACAAGAAATTCAGATTGATGCCCGGGACCGAGCTGAAGATAACATAGAATACGGGTGGTTGCAGCCATGATGAAGAATTGCCCTAAATGCCCCAGCCTGATGGAAAACTACCGGTACGCCTGCCAGAGCCTCGCCTGCTCGAGAGCCGGAATCCCGGTGGAAGAGAGCTTGGCAGAAACCGACGCCGCGGAACAAAAAGGGCCACGGCCCGACCCCGGTTGCCCAGAATGTGGCGAAGTTATGACCTTGCATATCTGCCCTGATTGCGGTTTTGAAGTAGAGGCCGAAGAGATGCGTCGCGGTTTTATGAGTGTGTCTCTTATAGGCAACGCTGGCAGCGGGAAGAGCAATTACCTGGCCGTGCTTGTCGACCAGCTGCGGGGGGAGATGTGCAAAGTGTACGACTGCACCCTTTACCCAACCGGCGGCGACCGCACCATGAACTACTACGAGCGCGAGTACCGCCGTCCGCTCTACGAGCAGGGGGTCTGTGTAACTGCTACCCAGCAGGAAGACCTAAACCCGCTTACTTATACTTTGTTGTTTGAGGGACAGGGTGGCCGGCCGGGTAGGGGAGTAGGCCTTGCTTTTTATGACAGCTGTGGCGAAAAGCTGGAAACCCAACAAGAGATGGCGGCAATGAGCCGTCGGCTACTCGGTTCAGGGGGGATACTGCTCCTACTGGACCCCAGTCAGCTGCCCGCCATAAGGGAAGCGCGCAAGGCAAAAAAATTGCCGGTGCTGCCCTCGGATGCCCAGGCGCTGTTGTTGCGCACCATACACATTATCCGAGCGGGGCTGGCGAGTGGGGAAGTTGAAAAGAAAATCGATATTCCGATAGCTGTCTGCCTCACCAAGCTGGATACCCTTTACCCGCATCTCGACCCGGCTAGCTTTGTGGGCGCGCCCTCGCGCAATTTGCGCAAACCTATGTTAAACAAGGCTGATATTTCCAGTTGCAACCTTGAGGTTATGGCTCTGCTGGAAAGCTGGGGCGGCGGAGAGTTTGTCCGGCATGTGCGCGGCCAGTTTTCCAACTACTGCTTTTTTGGGCTGAGCTCTTTGGGCTGCGAGCCGGGCAGCAAAAACGAGGTGGATAGGATAAGCCCGCACCGTGTGCTCGACCCCATGCTTTGGCTGCTTTGGCAGAGCAAGATTCTGCAGGCGGGGTAGGCTACCCGAGAGAGTTTGCGCGGATGCCAAGTTCCTTGAGGGTGTATACGATTTCTTGTACTTTAGCAAAACAATCGTCAGAGCTGAGGCTGTCATCTTCGATGATGGCCTTTATTTTTGTTAACGCGCGATAGCATCTGGCCTTCATCAGGCTGGTCAGCAGAAACTCAATTTCTTCCCCTTTATCTGGGCTTTGCGAGTTAACTATCTCGGCTAACAAAGATTCGGTCTGTTCCTGCATTATGGTATGAGTCAGAACTTCTTTGTATAGATTCATGCTATCACCTCTATATAAGTATAATGCATACAATGATAAATCACAAGCATCATTATATGAGTTACATTAGGTTTATATAATGGCCTACCTTCTCTATAATTATGTAGGGGTGTTGTGGTGGATTTAGCTCACGCTGAAAAATACAAGAAGTTGGGGCTGAACATAGCCTACTATAGAAAGGCCAGTGGATATACCCAACTACAACTTTCTGAGATGCTTAACATTGACAGAACGCATATGGGCAATATAGAGCTGGCCAGGTCTGGCGTGTCGCTGGATATTATATTTAGGATATCGGACTTGCTGGACGTTCCCGTAAATAAATTGTTTGAATTTAGAGACTAAAAAAGGCGCACACGTTGCGCCTTTTTCTTTGCAAAAAATCAAATGCATAGGACTAACTTGGCGCTGGCAGACATATAGTTGTTGTAGATTACGATAGAGGAGAGGGTGTCCCTATGGAGTTAAATCTACGCCAGCAAACAATTACCATAAACGAGACCGTTTTGCAAGCCAGCGTGGAGCAGCCGATTGAGTGCGACGCGCTGCTACCCGACTACCTGCCCGACATAGTAAAAGTGCTTAAATGCGCGGCGGTGGCCCACGTGGAAACAAGCTCGGTCAGCGCCTCACGGCTGACTGTCGAGGGGATCGTGCAGATACATGTCTACTACTCCTCCGAGCAGAACCAAATTCGCCACGCCGAGTATAAGGTTCCATTTGCAAAGCAGGTGGAACTGCGTTCTTCTCCCGAGCGGCCGGTGGTCAGTATTATCCCCAGCGTGGACTACGTAAACTGCCGGGCTGTCAATCAGCGCCGGATAGACGTACGCGGAGCGATCTCGCTGGCGCTTAAGATAATCGACCAAAAAGAACAACAGATTCTGGTAGACGCAAACGGAGCCGGGTTACAGCTCAAGCGGGAAGTTGTGAGAGCCACCGATATTGTAGGTCACGCGAGAACCACATTCTCGGTCAGCGAAGACCTGGAACTGGGCTACGGCAAAAGCCAGATAGGCTCGATTGTGCGCACTTCCCAGAAGGTGCGGGTGCATGAGCACAAAGTTATCTCCGGTAAAGTGGTGATTAAAGGGGATCTGCTGCTACACGTCCTCTACCAGCCATTGGAAGACGACGAGGGTCTGGAGTCGATGGAGTACACCTTGCCGATCTCCCAAATAATAGACAGCGAGCACGCCAGCGAAGACTGCGAGTGTGACCTTGAGGTGTTCATCGCGGGCTGCGAGCTCACCCCCAAAACCGGAGACGATGGCGAGATGCGCATGTTTGGCCTTGAAGCTAAGATAGGCGCTAACTTGACCGTGCACCGGCGCAGCGAGGTTCCGGTGGTCAGCGATTGCTATTCAACCAAATTCGAGGCAGTAGCTGCCCGCTCGCCGGTCAGCTTTATCCGGCTGATTGATATAATAAACGAGGCAATCTCCCACAAAGTGACCCTTGAGCTGCCCGAAGGCGTGGAGCGAATGCTGGACGCTTGGGGAGATATAGAGGCGGTCACCTACAGGCAAGAAGCCGACGAGCTGACGCTCGAGCTCAAGCTGAATGTCTGCCTGTTTGCCCGCATGGCTAACAAGGAGTGCTTTTACTTTGAGCACCCCACCGAGCTGACCCACACTATCACTCTTAGCCAGGATTGCCTTGACATACAGTTTGAACCGACATGCGACCTTATCTCATCCAGCTACTCACTGGTTGGCAAAGAGAAAATCGACATGCGCTTTGAGGTCGTGGTGCGCGGCAGTGTCTACTGCAATGTCAGAAGCGAGGCGATTTCCGACATCACTGTGGACGAGGAGCAGGCGAAGACCAAAGAGCAAAACAAGCTCTATATCTACTACGCCGACATGGGTGAGAGCGTGTGGAATATTGCCAAACACTACAATACCGCCGCCAGCGCTATCTGGGAAGAGAACAACATCGAAGACGATATGCTGGGCGAAGGGCGGATGCTGCTGATACCGATCGTATAGGATTGTAGGGGCGCCGCTTTCTGCGCCCGGGATTTCCACAAACGCCGCGTTAGGCCGGGCCGACCAAGGGCGGCCCCTACAACATAATCGTATTAAGAAGGAGTTGTCGCTCATGGAAAAGCGCAATATATACGCCGATATTTCCCGCCGGACCGAGGGGAATATCTACGTAGGCGTGGTGGGGCCGGTGCGCTCCGGCAAGTCGACGTTTATAAAGAAATTTATGGAGACCCTGGTCATCCCCAGGATTGAAAACGAGTTTGTGCGCGACCGTGCGGTGGATGAGCTGCCCCAGTCCTCGGGCGGCAAGACAATTATGACCACCGAGCCCAAGTTTATTCCGGAAGAGGCCGTGAATGTCCAGCTGGCCGAAAACGCGGGAATGAACGTCCGGCTAATCGACTGCGTTGGCTATATTGTACCCAGCGCCCTTGGATACATTGAGAACGAGAACCCCAGAATGGTGAGCACCCCTTGGTTTGAAGAGGCGATTCCCTTCAACATGGCGGCTGAGGTAGGCACTCGGAAGGTTATAACCGACCACAGCTCAATCGGCCTGGTCATCACCACCGACGGCTCAATTACAGATATACCACGCGCTGAGTACGAAGAGGCAGAAGAGCGTGTAATAAACGAGCTCAAGGATATACGCAAGCCTTTTGCCGTGTTACTAAACACCACCTCCCCAAACTCCGCGGCGACCGCCGAGCTGCGCATGGCCCTGGAAGAAAAGTATGGGGTGCCGGTAGTGGCCACCAGCTGCCTCGATCTGCGTGAAGAGGACATAAGGGAAGTGCTGCGCAGTGTGCTCTTCCAGTTCCCGGTTAAGGAGGTTTGCGTCGACATCCCCGGATGGATTTCGGCGCTGGAGAAGAACCACTGGCTCAAGGCCAGCGTGTACGGGCAGATACAGTCCGCCGCCAAGGCTATCCAGCGGGTGCGGGATGTGGAAGGCGCCTTTTCCGCCCTGGCTGAATGTGAGCATATCGACGCTCACAAGGTTGAGGATATCGACCTTGGCAGAGGTAGTGTGCGGATGAATATCTCGGTGCATACAAGCCTCTTCTACACTATTCTGGGTGAGGCCACCGGGATCGAGATTGACGGCGAGTCAGGCCTTATGCCCACCATGATTGAGCTTGCGCGGATTAAGAAAGCCTATGATAAAATCCGCAGCGCGCTTGACGAAGTCACGGCCACCGGCTACGGCATTGTTATGCCCGGTCTTGAAGAGCTTACGCTGGAAGAGCCGCAGATTGTCAGTCAGGGTGGGAAGTACGGGGTTAAGCTGAGGGCGAGTGCGCCGTCGATACATATGATGCGCGCCGACATAACCACCGAAATCTCCCCCATTGTCGGCAGCGAAAAACAGAGCGAAGAGCTTGTTATGTTCCTGCTAAACGACTTTACCGAGAATCCGGAGAAGATTTGGAACTCGAACATCTTCGGAACCTCGCTGCACCAGTTGGTAAACGAGGGGCTGCGCAATAAGCTCTACCGCATGCCATCCGATGCCCGGATTAAGCTTCAAGAAACCATTGAGCGGATAATCAATGAGGGGTGCAGCGGGTTGGTTTGTATTATACTATAACAGCAAAGGCTGAACACAAAAACGAAAAAGCAGAGGTCAGAAAGACAATTCTGACCTCTGCTTTTTATCCTTAAGTTTTTTATTTTTCAACCGAAACCGGGCGGCCCTCTTTAAGTGAGCGCTGCGCAGCCATGGCCATAAGCACTGACTGTAGCCCGTCCTCAATGCCCACAGGCACCGGCAGGTCATCCTCGATTGCGGAGATAAATTCCTTCATCTCCTGTACAAAGGAGTCCATATACCGCTCCAGGAAGAAGTGAAGCGGCTTTTCGGCGCAGACCCCTCCGGCAGTGCTTAGTACAGCGGTGGACAGGGTGTCGTTACCTGTGGCGATTTGGCCCAGGCTGCCCAGCACCTCCACCCGCTGGTCGTAGCCGTATGACGCCTCGCGGCAGTTGTCGATGAGCGCGATGGCCCCGTTTTTCATGGTGATAGTGATAAGGGCTGTGTCAATATCCCCGGCTGTGCCAATAGCGGGGTCTACCAGGTTCGCTGCTTGGACGAAGACAGTGTCGGCCTCGCAGCCGGCAAGATAGCGCAGCATGTCGAAGTCATGGATAGTCATATCCATGAACATTCCGCCCGAGGTTTCGATATAAGATATTGGCGGGGGCCCGGGGTCTCTAGATGTTATCTTAATGGTCCGTTGTGTGCCGATTTGGCCCTGTTCTATTGCGGTGCGCACCGCTTTAAAGTTGTGGTCAAAGCGGCGATTGAATCCAACCTGATACTTAACCGAACTGTTCTTAAGCGCATCCTTGACCTTGAGAATCTCGCCCAGGTCTTGAGAAACCGGCTTCTCGCAAAAGACATGCTTGCCGGCGGCGATGACCTCCAGGGAGATAGGTGCGTGAGTGTCGGTGGAAGAGCAGATTAGCACGGCATCTATACTGGGGTCGTGCAACAGTTCACGGTAGTCCTCCGCGCAACCCCCGATTCCCAATTTTTTGGCCCAATCTCTGGTGTCGTCGTTCATAAATGGGTCGGCGATTAGCTTTACACAGGCTCCCGGCAGTCGCTGGGAAATGCTCTCGGCGTGCAGTTTTCCAATCCGTCCGGCTCCAATAATACCTAGGTTTGTCATTCTTAAACGGCCCCCAATTCTCAGTTTTCTGACTCCTAGTATACTGCTCTCATCGCGGATTATCAAGGGTTGTGTACTCTGCGTGAAGACAAAAAGTTAAGAATAGTTAAAACTTACCTATCTTTATTTACTTGAAAAGTTCGGTATGCTATACTTGACTGGCTCAGAGATGGGAGCTTGCGATACGGCTATATGGCCCCCGCTTCCAAATCAAAAATATTAAGGGGACGATAGAATATGGCGGCGAAACCCATGACAGTGGCCCAAGCGCTGGTGAAGTTTCTGGATAACCAGTATGTCTCCTTTGATGGTGTGGAATCGAAGTTTGTGGAGGGCATCTTCACTATTTTTGGCCACGGTATTGCGGTGGGGCTCGGGCAAGCACTGGATGAGAACCCAGGCAGCCTGAAAGTATTCCAAGGCCGCAACGAGCAGGGCATGTGCCATGCTGCCATTGCCTACGCAAAACAACTTAACCGGCGCGGAATAATTGCCTGCACTTCCTCGGTGGGGCCGGGCGCTGCCAACATGGTGACGGCTGCAGCCACCGCCACAGTCAACAATATCCCACTGCTGCTGTTTCCTTCAGATACATTTGCTTCCCGGCAGCCAGACCCTGTTCTCCAGCAGCTGGAGAACCCTGGAGATTTGAGCATTACTACCAACGACGCGTTCAAGCCTGTTTGCAGGTATTGGGATCGTGTAACCCGTCCGGAACAGCTTATGAGCGCTGTGATAAATGCCATGCGTGTGCTGACTGACCCAACCCAGACTGGTGCTGTCTGCGTCTCTCTGCCGCAGGATGTTCAGGGGGAGAGCTTTGACTTTCCGGACTACTTCTTCGCGAAGCGCACTCACCGCATTACCCGACCGGTGGCTGTGGAGGAAGAGCTGGAAGCCGTAGCCGAAGTTATCGCAGGGGCGAAACATCCGCTCGTCATCGTTGGCGGCGGGGTCAAATATTCCGAGGCCGGGCAGGTCATGGAGGACTTCTGTGCTGAGTTTAGCATTCCCTTTAGCGAGACCCAGGCGGGCAAGAGCGCCTGCATTTCCAGTCATTCAATGTGTTTGGGCGGCATTGGTGTAACCGGCACACTGGCGGCCAACAAAATTGCGCTAAAGGCCGATGTAGTCGTCGCTGTGGGCACACGTCTGGGCGACTTTGCCACCAGTTCAAAGTGGCAGTTCCAAAACCCTGACGTGAAGATCGTGACCATAAACAACAGCCGCTACCACGCCGAAAAGATGGACGCCGTTACCGCTGTGGGAGACGCAAAGGTCACCATAGAGGCCCTTGGGGCCAAGCTGCGTGGTAAGGGCTACAAGTCAGCGTACACAAATGAAGTCAAAGACGCAAAGGCTGCCTGGGACACCGAGATGAAGCGCCTGGCCGGCTATGTATACGGTGAAAACTTTGAGCCGACGGTCAAAAACCGCGATCCGCGTACGGTTCCTCAGTTTGTGGAGCTGACTGGCAGCAGCCTTACACAGGCGGCGGCTATATGCGCGGCGCGTGAGAGTATAGGCAAAAACGACAATATCATAACCGCGGGTGGTAGCTTGCCCAGTGACTTGCAGCGAATTTGGACTACTGACAAGCGGGGCGGTTACCACGCCGAATACGGCTACTCCTGCATGGGATACGAGGTCGCGGCGACTCTGGGTGTCAAGTTAGCCCAGCCCGAGAGTGACGTCTGGGCGTTTGTGGGGGACGGTTCCTTCCAGATGCTGCACAGCGAGATTATGACTATAGTCCAAGAGGGCCTTAAGGTCAACATTCTGGTATTTGATAACTGCGGATTTGGTTGCATCAACAACCTGCAGATGAACAACGGCGTGAGCAGCCTTGCAACCGAGTTCAGGCGCAGAGATAAAAACGGCAAGCTGCTGGGAGACCTTATCCCGGTAGACTACGCTAAAATTGCCGAGGGTTATGGCCTCAAAAGTTACACCGCACGTACGCTGGATGAGCTAAAATCCGTTATAGCCGATGCCAAAAGACAGCCAGGCCCTGTTCTTATCGATCTCAAGATAATCCCCAAGACTATGACCGACGGCTACGAGAGTTGGTGGAATATCTGCGTGGTTGAGCAGGGTGGCAGCGAGGACGTACGAAAAGCGGCGCAGGCCACTATGGACGGGCGTAAAAAGGCTAGGTTGTACTAAATCGGGCAGTGGGCAAACGTTGATTGCTGTAGAGGCGAACTGTGTAACTAAAGTCGCAAAAACCGCGTTGCCTGCCGGAGTATAGCGGCAACTGCGGGCGAATACAGTTTGCCCCTACACGTGTAAACAACGCTATATATCCACTCCCTTAAATCGCAGGAGGGCTTTCCAGATGTTTGACCCCCAAAAAGTTAAATTGGGCATAGCGCCCATCGGATGGACTAACGACGACCTGCCTGACCTTGGCAGCGAGAACACTTTTGAGCAGTGCATCTCAGAGATGGCACTGGCGGGGTTCGCCGGCACCGAGGTGGGCAATAAATACCCCAAAGACCCGCAGGTGCTAAAGTCTTACCTTGAGCCGCGAGGGTTGAGTATCGCAAATGCATGGTTCAGCTCGTTCTTAACCACTAAGCCGTACGAAGAAGTCGAGCGCGAGTTTATCGCTCACCGGGACTTCTTGCACGCCATGGGCGCAAAGATAATCGGCCTGAGCGAGCAGGGTCACAGCATACAGGGTCAGCAAGATACCCCAATCTTTGAGGGGAAGTATACGTTAAACGATCAAGAATGGGCCCGCTTGACCGAAGGGCTTAACAAACTGGGCTCACTTGCCCGGGAAAAAGATATGTACCTTACCATACACCACCACATGGGTACTGTGGTGCAGACAGCGGCCGAGACCGACAGTCTGTTGCAAAGCACCGACCCGGAACTTATATTTTTGCTCTACGACACAGGGCACTTCGCCTACTGTGGGGAGGACCCGCTGGCGGTGCTAAAGCGACATATAGGGCGGGTAAAGCACGTACACCTCAAGGACGTCCGCGCCCAAGTTGTAGAGCGGGTTAAGGACGAGAAGCTCAGCTTCTTGCAGGGGGTGCGCCTTGGCACATTCACTGTGCCGGGGGACGGAGACATTGACTTCGCGCCCATCTTTGCGGCTCTTGCCCAAAGCGGCTACACCGGCTGGCTATTGGTTGAAGCCGAGCAGGATCCGGCTGTGGCCAACCCGTTTGAGTACGCTCTTAAAGCGCGCAACTACATTCGCGATAAAGCTGGTATCTAATGGAACCTGTCTTCATAGCTCAAAACGCCCCCACAGCGATGATTTTTCCGCCGGCCTGCGTCAATTTCCCTTGGAATACACAAATTCCTGCAAAAAAATTTCCTTGTCCGACGAAAAAATCTTTCGCTGTGGTGGGGCATTCTTCACTTATGAAGACAGGTTTTAACTACAGCTTTTGAGAATAATCATTACAACAAGTACGAGCACCACGACAAAATGAAATCGAGAAAGGTTGTTACAAAAATGAAAAAGCTACTTGCAGTACTACTAGTCTTAATTCTCGCAGTGGGAGTTGCCGCTTGTGCGCAGACCCCTCCGCCGGCTCCCCCGGCACCTCCGGCAGACGCTCCCGCCACGGAAGACGCTCCGGAAGAGCCTGCCGTTGAGCAAGGTGACTTCACAATTGGTTATGTAATCAACAATTTTGGCGACACCTTCCAGAACTTTATCTACGAAGCTATGGCAGACTATGCTGCTGCTCACGGCGTTACAGTAATCAACGCCGACGCGAATGAGTCCACCGCTACCCAGCTCAACGAAGTCGAGAACATGATAGTTCTCGGTGTCGACGCGCTGATAGTGGTTCCGGTTGACACAAGCGCTATGGAGCCCATCACCCGCGCTGCTCAAGAAGCCGGCATCCCGCTGATCTACGTAAACCGCAACCCCTTTGCCGGCATGGAAGACCAAATGCCTGCAGGCGTCTACTACGTGGGCTCTCAAGAAATCGAAGCTGGCTTTATGCAGATGCGTCATATCGGCCCCATGCTCGGCGGTGAGGGCGGTGTTGCCATCCTGCAGGGTATCCTTTCCAACGAGGGCGCTATCATGCGTACCGAAGGCAACCAGCAGATAATCGCGGAAGAGTTCCCCGGTATTGACGTTCTTGCAATGGAGACCGCCAACTGGCAGACCGGCGAAGCTGTAACTGTGGTTGAAAACTGGATCACCGCATTCGGCGATGGCCTGAACGCAGTGCTCGCCAACAACGACGATATGGCTATCGGCGCAATCCGCGCGCTACAAATGGCCGGCCGCGAAGATGTTCTGGTAATGGGCATTGACGGCAACCCCAACGCTCTCGAAGCAATCGAGGAAGGCGGGCTTGTAGGCAGTGTATTCCAGGATGCTGTTGGCCAGGGCCAAGGCTCGATGCGCCTGGCACTCAATGCGTTGACTGGCGTGCAACAGGACAGCGTACTCTGGATTCCCTTCCAACTCATCACCGCTGAGAACGTAGCGGACTTTAAATAAGAATCACTACAGCACCGTTTAAGGAGCGGCGGCGGGCTTGCTCGCCGCCGCTCCTTATAGCTGGCGAGCTTCGAAACTGCTCCAAAGAGTGCCGGTTTTAAGGTCAAGAGCTTTAAGTTCGAGTTCAAGTTCAAGATATTTAAGGTCAAGACCAAATGTTAAATCGCCTGCGGGCGAGACAAAGAAAAGTAAGTGCCTCCGCGGCAGGAGTGGTACAATATTCCCAGCCCGCAGGCTGAGTTAATATTTGGTCTTGACCTTGAACTTGACCCTAGGAACCTGCAACCCTTGGAACAGTTTTGAAGTTCGTTGACTATATTTTTCACTCACAACATATCTAAGAGGAGGGCCAGGGAAATGGCTGAAGCCGCCTGTTTGTTAGAGGCCCGTAATATAACCAAGCTCTTCCCAGGAGTAAAGGCTCTTGATGGAGTGAATTTTAGTGTCCGCGCGGGGGAAGTCCACGCATTGCTAGGCGAAAACGGCGCGGGTAAGTCTACGCTGGCCAAATGCTTTATTGGGATACACCAGCCCACGTCCGGGGAAATTTTGCTTGAGGGCAAGGCGATGGAGTTTGTCGGCACCCGCGCGGCCCTAAGCGCGGGTATCTCGATGATTCACCAGGAGCTCAGTCCGGTGCTCTCAAGGCCGATTATGGAAAACATATGGCTGGGCCGGGAGCCGCTGAACAAGCTGGGCCTTGTCGACCACAAGAAGATGTACGAGGACACCCAAAAGTTGCTGGCAACCATCGACATGCAAGATAACCCAAAGACTCTTATGAGCGAGCTAACTGTCGCCAAAATCCAGATGATAGAGATTGCCAAAGCGGTCTCTTACGACTCTAAGCTGATTATTATGGACGAGCCGACCTCATCTTTGATGGATAGGGAAGTTGAACAGCTTTTCCGAATTATTCGCGAGCTGACCGCTAAGGGGATCGGTATCATATACGTTTCCCACAAAATGGCGGAGATTTTTAAGATTTCTGATCGATTCACTGTACTGCGGGATGGTGCGTATATTGGTACGCGCAACACAAATGAATCCAAGCTCGAGGACATAATCAACATGATGGTGGGACGCGACCTGAAGGAAATGTATTCTAAATCCGACCACCAGAAGGGCGAACCCCTGCTTGAGGTAAGCGACCTTAGCAGTGGCAAAGTCTTCAGCGGGGTCTCGTTCACCGCGCGCAGAGGCGAAATTTTGGGTTTTGCCGGCCTTATGGGCGCCGGGCGGACAGAAGTTATGGAGACGATCTTCGGCAGCCGGCGCAAGACTCAAGGCAAAATCCGAATAAATGGCGAGAGTGTACAGATAAAACACACCCGGGACGCCATAAAGCGAGGCATCGCAATGCTGACCGAGGACAGGCGGCGGACGGGTATCTTCCCTGTGCTCTCGGTCAAGGACAACATGATTTACGCCAGGTTACCACACTACCTAAACAAGCTTGGTCTGCTGAGGCTGGGGCAGATGGATAAAGACTGTGCCCACTACAAAGAGCGTGTTGACGTGCGCACCCCAAGCCTGCGGCAGCAGATACAGTTTCTCTCTGGGGGAAACCAGCAAAAAGTGCTCGTGGCTAAGTGGCTGCTGATCCAGCCGGATATTCTGATATTGGACGAGCCGACCCGAGGCATCGATGTTGGAGCCAAGGCCGAAATCTACAAGCTGATGGAAAACCTGGCGCGGGAGGGCAAGTGCATCCTGATGGTTTCCTCCGAGCTGCCCGAGATTTTGGGGATGAGCGACCGAATAGTGGTCATGCATGAGGGGCGGGTAACCGGCATTTTGGAAAACACACCCGATATGAGCGAAGAGCAGATTATGGCCTATGCCACAAAAGCGGCCGGGGCTCAGCCCGGCAAAGATACCCCAAACGTAAAGGAGAGTGCAGACGATGGCAACTAATATGGAAGGGACGCGGCACCAAGCGGCTGCCATTGTAAAAAAATACGGGATAATTCTGGTGTTGCTGTTGATGGTTATCGGGCTGTCTATTTTTCAGCCGGCATTTCGCAGCACGGCAAATATCATAAACATCCTCAACCATACCGCGATATTCGGTATTATGGCGGTGGGGCTTACCTTTGTAATTATTTCAGGCGGCATTGACCTTTCGGTAGGGTCGGTGTTGGCCTTTTCTGGGGTTATTATGGGCGCGATGAGCCAGACGGCCATGGCCTCGACACCTATCTGGGAGGCCATTGGGCCCTTCCCGTTCATCATTGCCCTTGCGGCCTGTCTTGCGGTGGGTTCTTCTTGTGGAGCGGTCAGTGGTTCGCTGATAGCGCAGACGCGAATACCCCCATTTATCGCCACACTGGGCATGATGACGGTGGCCCGGGGTCTTGCGCTGATAGTGACCGGAGGTCGTCCGGTTAGCCAGCTGGACCCTGGGTTTAGCGCAATCGGTAGTCGGATAATGAACAACACCATCCCGGTGCCGGTAATCATTTACCTTGTGGTTATCGCACTGGCCTGGATTTTGCTGAACAATACAAAGTTCGGCAAGAGCGTTTACGCCCTGGGCTCCAATCGGGCGGCCGCCGAAATTTCGGGGATAAACGTAAAGGCCACTCTGATAAAAGTCTACATGCTTGCGGGCTTTTTGGCAGGGCTTGCGGCAATTGTATTCTCGGCGAGGACGCTGAGCGCACACCCAGGCGCGGGAACCGGTTACGAGCTGACCGCAATCGCGGCGACCACTATAGGCGGCACTAGCCACTCCGGCGGGATTGGTACTATGTGGGGCGCTGTTGTAGGTGCCTTGGTGCTGGCGGTTTTGCGCAACGGTCTTACACTAATTGGGATACATGCTCACTGGCAAGGGGTGATCGAGGGCGCGATAATTGTTGTGGCCGTGGTTATCGACATGCGCAAAAACCAGGTGAAGAAATAACGTGGGGAGCTGAGCAGCTATGCAAATTTTGCCAGGCACTATCACCGGGCGGCCTGTGCGGGTGGGTTCAGTTGGCCTTGGGCGGCTGGGCGTGCTCCACGCGGAAAATATCGCAATGCGCATACCCGGCGCGATTTTAAGCGCGCTCTGCGATCTCGACAGGACGCGCCTTGAACATACAGCAGCGGCCCTCGGCGCTGAGAGAACTTTTACAGACTTTGCCGAAATGGCCGCGTGGGACGGAATCGACGCGGTTTGCATAGTTTCGCCCTCGGCGTTGCATACCAAGCATATACGCATAGCCATGGAACATGGCAAACACGTCTTTTGCGAGAAGCCGCTGGGAGTGACGCTAGAGCAGTGCAAGGATGCCGAGCAGGTGGTGGGTGCGCACCCTGAGCTTATTTTTATGCTTGGATTTATGCGACGGTACGACCCATCCTATATTTACGCCAAGCAGAAGTTGGACGCCGGAGAAATTGGCAGGGTTGTTCTGCTGCGCTCTTACAGTCAAGACCCAGACCACCAGATTAAAGGTGCGCTGGCTTTTGCGCCCCACTCGGGCGGACAGTTTTTGGATATGGCTGTCCACGACATTGACCTTGCCCGCTGGTTTATAGGGCGGGAGCCGGAGAAGGTTTGGGCTATCGGCGGTTGTTATGCGCATCCCGAGTTTGCACAGCATGGTGATGGCGACAACGTCAGCTGCCTGATGAAGTTCGAGGACGACGCCATGTGTTTTTTGCTGGCCGGGCGTACCTCCCCCCACGGGTACAATGTGGAGACCGAGATAATGGGCACCAAGGGCACCCTGCGCATTGCCAGCGTGCCGCAGAAGAATCTTGTGGAGATACTGGACGAGCACGGAGTGCGCAAGGAGTGCTCGCAGACCTTTCATGAGCGGTTTGGGGAGGCGTTCTTAGGCGAAATGCGCGAGTTTATCTCTTGTATTCGCCAGGGGCGCAGGCCGGAAGTGAGCGTGTCCGACGGCACCCGAGTCTTGGAAATCGCGACACAGTGCAAGGCCTCCTTTGAGACCGGGGAGCTTGTTTGCTGCAAATAGGAAAGGGTGAGCAAAATGGAGAAGAAAGTGTTCGGCTACCCGCAATTTGACGAGAGCGGCGAGAAGATTCTCACCACGTACGAAGGCCCGTACCGGGATATGCTGATGGATATTCGCGTCTACCGCCTGAAAGCGGGGGAACGCCGCAGTTTTGGCCGCTCCGGCGAAGAGGTGGCCCTGCTGCTTCTCGAGGGCGAGGTCGCTTTCAAGTGGGGCGGCAAAGAGCAGGCCGCGACCCGCCAAAGTGTCTTCACTGAAGGGCCTTGGGCATTACATCTTTGCGGGGGGCGCACGGCGGAAGTGGAGGCCACCAGTACATCAAAGGTGCTTGTGCAGTACACATACAATGACAACGAATTTGACAGTAGGATCTATTGCCCGGAGGATGCTCCATTTGGCGACGTTTGCCGTGGCAAGTTTGGTGATACCGCCAACCGCCGAGTGAACACAATCTTCGATTACAAGAGCGCACCATACTCAAACATGGTGTTGGGCGAGGTGCTTAACGACAAGGGAAACTGGTCGGGGTACATCCCTCACCACCACCCGCAGCCGGAGGTCTACTACTTCCTGTTCGACCGGCCGGAGGGTTTTGGAGCCAGCTTTGTGGGCGAGGATGTCTACAAGAGCGTGGATGGCAGTTTTTCTGCGATACTGGGTGGGTTGACTCATCCACAGGTTTGCGCGCCTGGGTTTGAGATGTACACTTGCTGGATGATCCGTCACTTTAAGGGCAACCCATGGGGCCCGCGAATTGATGATGAGCGCTACACCTGGCTTTACGACATTTAAAAATCACCCCGCCGTGAGGCGAAGTGATTCTCTTACAACAGACGTGTGAGCTTGATATTGAACTTGCGGGCCGCCTCTCCCCACGAACCCGTCATTGTAGAGCTCGCATCTCTGGGCGGCCCGTGGATTTATATCCAAGCTCAGGTTTAAGCCCTTGAACTGGAACTGGGCCTCAAGACCTTGAGCTGGACCTTGACCTTAGAAACCCGGACGGCCAATGGCCGCCCCTACAGCAACAGGTGCGTGGAATATAGCCTGGGCAACAAAACCTCGCCCCTACAAACAAACCAACGCGTTCACCCTGAATGATTTTCCGTGCATATGTTGACAGGCTTCATAGATTATGCTAAACTTAGCTCAGTTAGAAGCCCCTTTAGACAAAGGGGTCGCGTGGCTGCCACCAGAGTGCCGGCAAGCACTCGGCAGCGAACGAAGGTGAAACCCCGTTAAGACAACCCACCCTCGAACTGCCACACGACATACACATTATACACCATCTGTATAATTTTCTCAAGTGGGTGGCAGCAGGCGCTAGTTTGTATTTGTAGCGCGCGTGAGGGTATTTCACCTTGCGCGCGCTTTTTTGTTGGCCGTTGGGGTTTTGACTGGCTTGTATAGGGGGTCTGCGCGATCCCCTCATCAGGTCGGATCAAAAACAAAGGTGTGACAACAATGGCAAAACACAGATCACGTGTGCGGTACATGGACGAGTTTGGCTGTGTCGCTATCCCCAAGGAGATGTCCGAAGCGTTGGGGTGGGACACCTACACCAGGCTGAGGATGGCGATAAGCGAACACAATGAGGATGTGATTGTCTTGATGAAAATCTCGTCACGCTGTTCGCTCTGCTTGGTGGAATCCGCATTTATGGAAAGGTTTGAGAAGGGGCATATCTGCCCTGTCTGCAAAGCAAAACTAAAAAAATATGTGAAAAGCGGGGATGTTGCCTGAGTTTAGGCACATCCCCGCTTATGTCTAAATCGCAAAGTCCTCGAACTTGCCGCCGCGCCAGATTTTTATTTGTTTGTAGCCCACTTCCCGCAGCAGTGCAAGGCTCTCTTCGAAGCCGTGGTCAATAGTCTCTTTGCTGTGCGCGTCCGAACAGAGGGTAAGCGGAGCGCCTTTGGCAAAAAGCATCTGCAAAAGATCGGGACTGGGGTAAGGTCGGGTGATGTATCCGCGAGACATGCCGCCGGTGTTGACCTCTGTGACGATACCGCTGTTTGCAATGGCGGTGGTGATTTTCTCCCACATGGCTTTGTGCCAGCTTGCGTTCGGGTCGTAAAAACGGTGTTCGCGGTTGAGCTTAGCTATGACGTCAATGTGCCCGATGATATCCGGCTTGAGTTTGGTTAAGGCAAGGACGCTCGCCCCGTATTGTTCAATAAAATTTTGCACATTGCCACCGCCGGCGTCGGCAATACCCTCCTCGAAAATTTCGGGGTTGAAGTCGATGGTGTAGTAGTCGCCGGTATTTTTGCTGAGCACGTAGTGCACCGAGCCGACAATGTGGTCCCAGCCGGCGCTCATGTAGTCGCGCATGTAGTAGAAGTCGGTTTCCAGCCCGCAGCTGACCTCGATTTGGGAAGCGTACTTGTCTTTTAGGTGCTCTACCTCGGTGCGGTAAGCTTCCATTCTGCTTTTGGGGATGCAGACGTCTAAGTCGTACGGTGCGTAGGCGTGTTCGGCAATCCCGACACTGGTGAAACCAAGATCAATAGCCGCCAGAATCATCTCTTCTGGGGTGTTTTTGCCGTCGCCAAATAGGGTATGTACGTGCATAGAGGAGGGGAAAGTGTTCAACTCTCGTCCCCTCCCTTCTTCTGTGCATATCGCCGGGCAAGCTCGCCGCGAATATCTTCGGGGCTTAGCCCCTGCTCAGCCATCAGCACCAAGGCATGGTAGGTGAGGTCGGCCAGCTCGCAAGTGAGTTCGTGGTTGTCGTTGTTTTTAGCGGCGATAATGACCTCTGCAGTCTCTTCCCCAACCTTTTTGAGGATTTTGTCGACGCCTTTGGTGAACAGGTAGGTGGTGTAAGAGCCTTCCTGTGGGTTTTGCTTGCGGCCCACCAGCAGCGAGTGCAGCCCATCAACTGAGAAGCGCTCCTGCGCCTCTCCATGCAGGGGCTGGTAGAAGCAGGTGTTCGCACCGGTGTGGCAGGCCGGGCCTGCCGGGATGACCTTCACCAGCAAGGCGTCGCTATCGCAGTCGGTGGTAATAGAAACCACCTTCTGGACATTGCCCGAGCTTTCCCCTTTGCGCCAGAGCTGCCCCCGGCTGCGGGAGTAAAAGCAGGTAAAGCCTTCCTGGATTGTAATACCCAGGCTCTCTCGGTTCATGTAGGCGAGGGTTAAGACTTCTCCGGTGGCTTTGTCCTGTACGATAGCCGGAATCAGCCCGCGCTCGTCGAACTTAAGGTCGTCAATGTTTATCATAGCTCCAACACCCCCCGATACTATTTCAACATCCGCACTTCAATACCGTTCTCGTTCAGGTATTCTTTGAGGTCGGGAATAAGCAGCTCCTTGAAATGGAAGATCGAGGCGGCAAGCCCTGCGTCTACATCCACCTGCTCGAACAGTTCAAGGAAGTGCTCTTTTGTGCCGGCCCCGCCCGACGCAATAATGGGCAAAGTGGAAACTGCCCGCATGGCGCAGAGCAGCTCAATGTCGAAGCCACCGCGCACACCGTCGGTGTCGATGCTGTTTACCACCAGCTCCCCAGCGCCGCTCTCCTGGCCTTTGTAGGCCCACTCCAGGGCGTCTATGCCGGTGTCGATTCGTCCCCCGGCTGAAAACAGCCTAAACTCGCCATCGACCCGCTTAACGTCCATGCTCAGCACTACGCACTGGTCGCCGTATTTTTTGGCGGCAGCTTCAATCAGCCCAGGGTCTTTGATAGCCCCCGAGTTGACGGAAACCTTGTCCGCGCCGCAGCTGAGCACCCGCTCAAAGTCGTCGAGGCTGTTTATCCCGCCGCCAACTGTCAGGGGAATAAACACCTGGGACGCCACTTTGCGCAGCAAGTCGACGAACAGGCCGCGGTTCTCGTGGGTGGCGGTTATGTCGTAAAATACCAGCTCGTCCGCGCCCTGAGCGTTGTAAAAAGCGGCGGCGTCGACGGGGTCGGTAACATCCTGTATCCCCTCGAACTTTACGCCCTTGACCACGCGCCCATCCCGGATATCCAGACAAGGAATGATTCTTTTTGTCAGCATTTTGCGCCCTCCAATGCATCGGTTAGTTTTAGCTTGCCCTCGTAAAGGGCCTTACCTATGATTGCTCCGTGCAGCCCAATTTTGCTCAGTGCTTCTATATCTTTAAGACTGCTCACCCCGCCGGCGGCGATGATGTTGCAGCCTAGTGCGCTATTCAAGTTGGCGTAAAGTTCGGCGTTTACACCCTCCAACAGCCCGTCCCGGGAAATGTCGGTGAAGATAATTGTCTGCACCCCAGCGTCTTCCAGCTTGTGGCAGAACTCGGTCGCGTCAAGGCCGGCGTCCTTCAGCCAGCCACGGGTGGCGACCTTCCCGTCGCGAGCGTCAACCGAGACGGAGATTTTCCCACCGTGTTTAGCAGCCATGCGCTGGGTAAACGCGAAGTCCTCCACCGCTACTGTGCCCAGAATCACGCGGCTGACACCCAGACCCAGGTAGGCGTCTATGCTCGCTTCGTCCCGGATGCCGCCGCCTACTTGGACGAACATTTGCCCGGTGGCCAAAATATCTCTGATGGTCTCGAGATTTACCAGCGCACCGTCCTTGGCACCGTCCAGGTCTATGATGTGCAGGTTGGTCGCGCCCGCCCCAACAAACTCGCGGGCGGTGTCGGCGGGCTGCCCGCCGTAAACCTTCATCTTGTTGTAGTCGCCTTGTGTCAGGCGAACCACTTGTTTGTTTCTAAGATCGATTGCCGGAAAAACTTCCATGCCGCACTCTCCTTCTAAAATATTAAGAGCCAACTTACTGGCCGCAGAATGCCCGAAGGATTTCGAGCCCGACTTTGCCGCTCTTTTCGGGGTGGAACTGGGTTCCCATAACGTTTTTTCTCTGGACTATGCCGCTCACTTTGGCCTTGCCATAGCCCGACCAAGCGGCGGTCACTTCGCTTTTAGGCAGATAGTACGAGTGGACATAGTAAACACAGTCACCCGGCTGAACACGCTCCAGCAAGGGGCACGCAGCGCCGATGTCGGTCGGTTCCAGGGTGTTCCAGCCGATTTGAGGCACACGGCAGGAAGGGTCGCCGACGTCTTGGGCGAGAGGGACAATCTCCCCTGGCAGCAGCCCCAATCCCTGATGGGATCCATATTCCAGGCTGCGCTCGAAGAGCAGCTGCATCCCAAGGCAGATGCCGAGCAGAGGTTTGCCCGCCCCGGCCAGCTCTCTTAGCAGGGCATCCAGCCCCTTAGCTCGCAGTTTGTCCGCGGCGTCACCGAAGGCCCCTACCCCCGGAAGGATAATGTTGTCCGCCTCAGATAGCAGATGTGCGCCACCGGTCACAACGCACTCTTGTCCAATATATTCGAGCGAGCAGCGCAGGGAGAACAAATTCCCGACCCCGTAATCTACGATGGCAACCATAAAACCTCCATGTATTCCCGGTGTTAAAGCTTTTCGATCACACTTAGCAGGGCGTCCATCTCCTCGTCGCTGCCGACTGAGATGCGCGCATGGCGCAGCGTTCTTGGATGGTCGAAGCAGCGCACCAATATCCCGTTTTCTCGCAGAGCTAAGTATAGCTCGCGCCCGTCCAGTCTTGGGTGGGTCACGAATAAGAAGTTGGTGGCGCTTGGCAGCACATCGAGGCCGAGTTCCCGCAGGCGGGCGGTTACCCGCTCTCTGGTGGCTTTAACCTTCTCCAGAGTCCACTGGAAGTGTGTTTCGTCTTCCAAAGAGGCGACGCCGGCCAATTGGGTCGGCCTGCTGACATTATAAGGATTGAAGGAGTAGCGTATCCGCTCCAGCTCCGCGATGATTTCAGGGGTGGAGATGGCGTAGCCAAGCCGCAGCCCGGCAAAAGCACGGGACTTTGAGAAAGTGCCGATGATGAGCAGGTTCTCGTGGCGGGGGAGAAGTGGTAAGCTGTCCACGCCCTCATTTGCGAAGTCGGCGTAGGCCTCGTCGATCATCACCAGCCTGTCTGGGTTTGCGGCCAGTATCTGTTCGATCTGGTTTCGCTCCAGCCAGAGACCGGTAGGGGCGTTGGGGTTTGCGATAATTATGTTACCATCACACTTCGCAAAGTCGTTCGGGTCAATTGTGAAGTCGTCCTTTAGAGGGATTGGGTTTGCGTTTAGTCCGCACAGGTCGGCGTAAACCGGGTAGAACCCGTAGCTTGGGTCCGGAAAGCTGATCTTGTCTCCCCGGTCGAAAAAGGCGAAAAACGCAAAGGCCAGCACTTCGTCCGAGCCATTGCCTACAAATACTTGGTTGGGAGCGACGCCGTAATGTTCGGCAAGCTTTTGCCGCAGGGCACCGGCTGTTGGGTCGGGGTAAAGGCGGTAATTACCGGCGTCATCTTCGGCTAGGGCCTTTGCCACCAACGGTGAGGGCGGATACGGACACTCGTTAGTGTTCAGCTTGATGTATCGCCTGTCCTGGGGCTGCTCGCCCGGTGTGTATGGCGTTAGCGAGGCAGCCTGCTTGCCGAGAAATTTGCTCATACTTTGCACCCTTTCGTCTAGCGCAATCGCGGATTGGTAGTTGCAGTCGAGGGAACGGGTGACGCCTTCTCTCTGCTTATAAAGGCTGTCACTTTCGTCATCTTCGTCACCCTCTTCTGCAATTTGCAGCTATAATATATGGCTATTTAAGATATTATGCTTGTCGCGTATAGCCAGCGTCGCCAGCGCCACCTTTGTTGGCCCCTTCCGCAGTTTTCAACTATAATATATAGCATTAAGATATTCTAGTTGTTTTGTGTCACCCTGGGTGACGAAGATGACGAAGATGACGAAGATGACAGCGTATATATGCACAGACGAAGCGTCACTTCTATTATCAACTGCCCTTCCTGCTTTTCGCAGCCCTTGCGTGGGCGCTAAGTCCCTCGTGTTCGGCGAAGAGGGCTACGTCATCGGCTACCGCCTCCATTGCCTGTCTGTCATAGCTGAGGAAGGACGACGCCTTGACAAAGTCGCTCACCCCCAAGGGGGAAGAGAACCGCGCTGTGCCGTTTGTGGGCAGCGTGTGGTTTGGCCCGGCAAAGTAGTCGCCCAGTGCCTCTGTGGTGTGACGGCCCAAAAATACCGACCCCGCGTGACGTACCCGGGGCAACAGGTCAAACGGCTGGTCAACACAGAGCTCCAGATGCTCGGGGGCAATGGCGTTGGAGACGTCCAGGGCGCGGTCTATCGAGGCCACTATAAAAATGGCCCCGTTGTCGTCAATTGATTTACGGGCGATCTCGGCCCGGGGCAGGGTGGCCAGCTGTGTCTCTATTTCCTGAGAAACTTTGCCGGCCAGCTCACGGTCGGTTGTCACTAGGATCGAGGCGGCCAGGGTATCGTGCTCGGCCTGAGAGAGCAGGTCGGCGGCGATGTGGGCGGGGTCGCAGTCACCTTCGGCGATTACCAACACTTCACTCGGCCCGGCTATCATATCGATGTCCACCAGACCATAGACCATCCGCTTGGCGGTGGCCACGTAAATATTACCGGGGCCGACAATCTTGTCCACCCGTGGGATGCTAGCCGTGCCGTAGCTAAGAGCCGCTACCGCCTGGGCTCCGCCCATAAGGAAGACGCGGTCGGCGCCGGATATAGCAGCTGCCGCGAGAATGTCGTCGGGTATTTTGCCGTCCGGGCCGGGAGGTGAGACCAGCAGTACTTCGTCCACCCTGGCAAGCTTTGCGGGGATTATATTCATCAGTGCGGTGGAGGGGTAGCGGGCCGTACCTCCGGGGACGTAAACACCCACCCGCTCAAGGGGAAGCACTCGCTGGCCCATCACGACGCCCGGCCGGGGAGTGAGCATATACCCCGAGCGCAACTGCGGGCTGTGGTAGGTCCGTATATTTTCGGCCGCCCGCTCAAGCACGGCAAGGAACTTCTTGTCTATTCGAGCTCTGGCCGCCTCCATCTCGGATGGGGGCAGCTCAAGCGCGGTAAGTGCCGCGCCGTCAAAGCGCTGGGTGTATTCCTTTACGGCGTCGTCACCTCGGGCTTTAACATCGGCTAAAATCCCGGCGACAACACTGTCTATCTGCTGTTGGGATTCCTCTTTGCGGCCCAAAAGCTTGGGGGCCTGGGTTGGGTCTGGGCACTCGATTATACGTATCATCCGGGTACCTCCCCAGCCAGGGCCAGCTTCATCCGCTCGATCTCTTTGGCCTTGAATTTATAGCTGGCTATGTTGGCAATCAGTCGGGCACTGATTGGCAGTATTGTTTCAAGGATAGCAAGGTTGTTGGCCTTTAGGGTGCCGCCGGTTTGCACAATATCCACGACAACGTCCGAAAGGCCGACCAAGGGGGCCAGCTCAATAGAGCCATTCAGCGCGATTAGCTGAATCTCCCGGCCCTTCTCCCCGTAGTATTTGCGTGCAATGTTGGGAAACTTAGTTGCGACCCGCAGGGGCGAATCCCCGGGGTCGACAAACCCCTGGGGCCCGGCGACAATCATATCGCAGACACCCAGGCGCAAATCCAAAAGCTCGTAGACATCCGGAGTGGCCTCCAGCAGGGTATCTTTGCCAACAACGCCTATATCCGCGGCCCCGTGCAGCACATACACGTGAACATCCGAGGGCTTTACCAGGAAATATCGGATACCGTTTTCCTCATCCTCAAGTATCAGGCTGCGAGAATTTTTAGCAAGGGACGCGCCTTTGTATCCTGACTTTTCCAGCAGGGCAAAGACCTCGTCCGAGAGCCGGCCTTTTGGCAGGGCTACGTTTATCATTGCGCGCTGCCTCCTTCTGGGAAATTTATCAGCTTAGCGTAGGAGATGCCCGAGATGTCTGCGCCTTCGGACTCGCAGCGGACGGTCAGCCCCTGCTCATTAAAGTCGCTCACTAGCTCAAGCAGAGTCTTCCAATTGCAGGGGTTTTTGTAGGTGATGAGAACGTCCAGTTGGCGAGAATACTTGGCAAAGTAACTTTCCAGCCGGTGGAGTTGTATGGCAAAGCCTATGGCACCGCTGCGCTTGCCCAGCTTTTTCATTAAATTGTCGTACCGGCCGCCGCCACATACCACACCGGGAATCCCGTTAATGTAGCCGGTGAAGATGAGGCCGTTGTAGTAGTCAAGGTCGCTGACCACAGAAAAGTCCAGGTTGACGGCCTGCCCGGCAGTTGGGCGGACGATGTCGGCAAGGGTCAAGAGCTCTTCAAAAGCACGCTCCATCTTGGGGCCGCGCACCAAGGTTTTGGCCCGGCCAAGCTCGCTGGGGAAGGGGCCGCACAGTCCGGCCAGCGTAAGTATCCGCTCTTTGTCCTCGGAGGGGATGCCATTGGTGTCCAGCAGGGCGGCTACACCGTGAATGCTCTTGTCGTGGATGGCAGCTAGAAGTTCCCGTTCCAAGCCGGGGGGGATGTTGGCGTCCTCAAGCAGCCCGGAAGAGAACCCTAGGTGAGAGACGTCAACTGCGCTTTCCTCCCCGATAAGAGCAAGGGAGCGCAGGGCAAGGTCAAGCACCTCCAGGTTGGAGAAAGGGTCGTCGCGGCCGATCCACTCCAGCCCGATTTGGGGCAATGCCCGACAGCCTTCACCGGGCGAAAAGCGCACTACGTCGTCGGTGTAGTAGAGCTTTTCAGTGCAGTCAAGCTGCCCGGATACGGTGCTTTTGGCAATGGAGAGGGTGACGTCCGGCTTGATGGCCCGCAACCTCCCGACAGGGTCGGTAAAGGTGAGTATCCAGTCCGCGCCCAGGAAGTTTTTGTTGTCGAGGTAAAGTGAGTAGTCCTCGAACATTGGCGGGGAAATTTGCTTGAAGCCTCGGCTCTCGTAGAGTGCGCGCAGGCGCAACACACAAGCCTCCAGCGGAAAAAATGCAGGCAGACGCTTTTGAGTGGCTGGTTTTTGCATGGTATACAGAACCCTTCTGAGGTGATATGGCGAAGCCTGTGGACATTATACTCCTTTTTGCGCAGACAGTCAAACGAGCGGTTATGTGTAGGGGCGGCCATTGGCCGTCCGCGATTAACCACACACATTTGTCAAGCCACGGACGCGCAATGCGCGCCCCTACAACACCCGATCGTCTGCTGAGCTTGTTCGCCAATCAAAGAACCCGCACCTGCATGGCACGGGTTCTCACATTGTGGCGACTCTAAACCGAAACTTCGCGAATTACGTCTTTGAGCTTTTCGGCGGAGGCCTTAAAGCTCTCCTTCTCAGCGTCGCTCATCGGTACGGGTATGGCCTTTACGATGCCGGTTTTGTTTACGACATAGGGTAGGCTGAGCGCCACGTCGGAAACGCCCATGAATTCGCCCTCCTGCACTTTGGAAAGTGGCAGCACGGCGTTTTCATCCTTGAGTATAATCGAAAGGACCCTTGCGGCGGCATTGGCGACTCCGTAATAGGTAGCGCCTGCCTTGCGGATTATCTCGGCGGCGGTACCAATAGTACGCTCCAAAATCTCCTCGCAGTTGGCACCGGAGGCCTCAAGCATATCCTTCAGGGGAGCGCCGCCCACATACGCGCTGCTCCAGACCGGGAACATGCTGTCTCCGTGTTCGCCGCACATGTAGACCTTCATATCGCGCACGTCTATGTTGAGCTGCATAGCGCAGGCATAGCGTAGCCGCGCAGTGTCAAGGACGGTGCCCGAGCCAAAACAGCGATTGGGGGGCGCGCCCAGCTCCTGCTGCATAACATAAGTGATAATGTCCACGGGGTTAGAGATAACCAACACCAGTGGGTCCTTGCTGTATTGCGCTATGTTTTTGGCAATATCCTTCGCAATGGAAACATTGGTCCTTGCAAGGTCAATCCGGGTCTGCCCGGGCTTTCTGCCCATACCTGCGGTAACAACAATCACGTCGGCGTCAGCGCAGTCGGAATACTTGCCGACGCGGATGTCTATCGGGGTGAAAAACGAGGTCGAGTGCTGCATATCCAGCACCGCGCCGGAAGCCTTATCCTCATCGATATCGACCACAACAATCTCGTTGCATAGCTTTTGAAGCAGAAGGGAGTACATAACGGTAGCGCCCACATGTCCCGCGCCTATGACAACGACCTTCCCGGTAAAATTGCTAGCTTGCATTGTCTGGGCTCCCTTTTTCGCAGATTTCGCTCCAGCGGGCGAGGACTCCCTGGGCGCTGGCGTAAACTGGAATGTCGACCATCTTGCCGTCGAGGGCGACTGCGGCGAGACCTTTGGCAAGACCCTCTTCCTCGAACACCTTAACGACTTTTTTTGCGTGCTCGACTTCCTTTTCGCTGGGAGCGTAGAGCTTGTTGGCAATCTCAATCTGAGACGGGTGGATGAGCATTCTGCCCTCAAAGCCCAACTGGATGCTCTCCTGGGTGTTGGCGGTGAAGGCATCTATGTTGGAGAAGTCTGCGAAGGGCGCGTCCAGAGCAACTATGCCTGCCGCACGGGCCGCCACACCAACGGTAGCGCGCCCGTAGAGCTGCTCGGCGCCCTTATTGGTGAGAGTCACGCGCATATCTGCGCAGAAGTCTACCGCGCCAAAGATAGCGGAGACGATGCGGGGGCTGGCTGAACAAATAGGGTAGGCGTTCATAACACCCATGGCGGTTTCGATTAGGCAGCAGACTTTTACGGTGCCCTCGGGGATGCCGCGGCGGGCTTCGAGCTCATGGAGCTTCCAGTCAAGGCGCTTGATGTCGTCGGCGTCTCGGACTTTGGTCGCGGTCACGCCGTCCAGTCCCGGCCAGATCAGGGCCTCCAGGTCTTCGTTGGTCAGCTCGGTCGCCCAGCTGTTTAAGCGCACGTACAGCTCAGCCTTTAGATCGGCGAACTTGGAAAAGCTCTCTGCCGCGAGTTTGCGCGCGGCTGCCTTTTCGGCAGGGGCCACAGAATCCTCGATGTCTAAAGTCACGATATCGCAGGGAAGGGTTGTCGCTTTTTCGATGAACTTGGGGTTGTTCGCGGGTACATAGAACACAGAACGCATCAGTGCCACAATGTTCTCCTCCTTTAGCTACACTCTAGAACCTGTGCTTATAGCTCACAGCACTGCCCCGGCACGGCCTTTTTCTGCCATACTGCGTCAATGCCTGGCAGCAAAATCCCGCACCGTGTCAGCACTGCTCACTTATGAACACAGGTCCTTATTGTTGTTGAAATTCGTATCCCTTCGGCTGGTATACAAGGTCGATAACAGTTCCATCGCGGTACTCGACCACGCCGATCAACTTGTCGGTGAACTCTTGGGCCACTTGCGGCCCGGCAATCTCCTCGCCCTTGGCTTTCAGTTCCCTGATGTCCACGATGGGTAATCCGCTGTCCTTAACTGCTTCCAGCAGGTCTTTGCGCAGCGGGTTTATGGCAATTCCGTGCTCGGTGACGAAGGCATCTATGGTTTCACCGGGGGTGGTGACAGTAGTCACTTTTTCGCGCACCACGCAGATAGCTTTGCGAGTGAGGTTGGCCACTACGATAGTGAGCTTGGAGCCGGCCGCTGTGTCGCTGTGTCCGCCCGATGCGCCCATGATAACGCCGTTCGAGCCGGTGATTACGTTGACGTTGAAGTCGACGTCAATCTCGGTAGCGCCCAGGAGAACGGTGTCGAGGTAATTGACGATAGCCCCGCGGTTGTGTGGGTTTGCGTAGAGCGAGGCCGAAATCGCCATATGGTTTTCGTTTTTTCCGGCGGACTCAACGGCCACGAGATCGAAGCACTGGGTGTCGAAGAGCGCCTTAAACAGCCCTTCTTCCAGCATCTGCACAAAGTACGAGTGGATGCCGCCAAGCCCGAAGGAGCCCTTGATTCCGCGCTCTTTCATCATATCCCGCACCAGGGCGGCTGCCGCGAGCGAAGCACCAGACGCACCGGTCTGGAAGGACATGCCGTCCTTGATATAGCCCGCCGCGTCCGCGAGGTTGGCCGCGTTCGAGGCTATCTGTAGGCTGACCGGGTCGGTCTTTACTTTCAAAGTCTTGGAAACGATGCCGCCTGGGTCGCCAATAGAGTCGACCACAACGACATAATCGACGAACTCGGAGGTAATTTCGATGGGGCAGTTGGGGTAGGGGACAAGTGTATCTGTTACGGCGACCACTGAATCCGCGTACTGGGCATCGAGGTAGGAGTAAGACAGGTACCCGCAAGCGGACTTGCCCTTGGTGCCGTTCATATTCCCCTGCTCGTCGCAAGTGGGGGCGCTTACAAAGGCTACGTCAATGTGCAGATCACCGGATTCGATCGCTCGCGGCCTGCCGCCGTGAGTCATGAATATGGCGGGCTTTGCAAGCTTTCCGGCGGTTATTGCCTTTGCAACGGGGCCGGGATTAAAGGTGTTGGTCACTGTCTGGGTAATGACGCCGTTCTCAATCAGCTCGACCAAGGGGGCGTGGCACTCGAATATACCGGATGCCGCCAGGCGAATGTCTTTGATGCCCATTGCAGCAATCTCTTGCATGACCAGGTTTACGACCTTGTCGCCGTTGCGCATATGGTGGTGGAAGGAGACTGTCATCCCATCGCGCAGCCCGGACTTCTCGATAGCCTCGCGGATTCCCGAGAGAAGCTTTTTCTCACCGCGCTTAAAGCTTTTTAGTCGAGCGCCGGTTTTGACGCCGTCCTTCTGGGTAGCAAACGCGCCTGCGTAGGGTGTGACTTTTCCGTAGTGCTCAATCTGCTCGGGGAGGCTCCGCCCAACTTTGTTTATCATCATACATTTCCTTTCATCTGCACATTTTCGCCCGGCTCGATAGGCGAGGCGCTTTGCATAAGTATAACATCCATACCCTTTGTAGACATTATAACAAACTTTTAAAGGCATTTCAACCGAAATGGTTCGGGAAGTGTCAAAATTATCACAATTCAACAAGCCCCAAACGGCGGGGAATCGACGGTTTACGAACAAAAGTGTTGACATGCCCGATTATCGGGAGTATAATAATGGAAAAGAATACACTTGTTAGGTGAGGCTCCTAAAAGAACACAGGCTACTGCCCTTAAATGTCGAGAGACGCCACGGGGTAGAACAGGCATAGTCGGATTAAGGCTTGCTTAATGTAGCTGGTTTGGCTCTTCCAAATCTACGTCTTTTAGTGCTAAAGCTCATACGAGGGGTCGGGCATGTGGATTTCGTGTATTTTGCGATAATCCGTAAGCTAGTTAAGCAGTTATCGCAAGAGTGGCTTCTAAGCTTGCCGGCTGCTAAAACGCGACCTCTCGAAGGTCGTTTTTTTATTGGTCGAACGAGCGCTTTGCCAAACAATGAAAGGGGTGATATGGTGGATCCTGACGGTAAAACGAGACGGAACGATGTTATTGGCAATCAAAGCATAACAAAATCAAATCGTACGGAGAGAACAAATGAGTTTGCTGGAAGCAATAATTCTAGGGCTGATACAGGGCGTGTCGGAGTTTTTGCCTGTGTCCAGCTCGGGGCACTTGTTGGTGTTTCATCATATCTTCGGCATAACTGCGGAGGACAACCTAACTTTCATAATAGTGCTCAACATGGGCAGCCTGATACCTTTGCTATATGTGTTCCGCAAAGATCTCTGGGCGCTTGTAAAGAATCCCTTACAGAAAACCACAGGTCTGCTCGTGGTTGCGACTGTACCACTGGTTATTGTTACCTTGCTCTTTGAGGGGTTTATCGAGTCAATGTTTCACATGGTGTATTATTTACCGGTTGGATTTGTTATTACAGGCGTAGTTTTACTGCTTTCGGACAGACTAAAGAAGAACGACAAAGACATGGGTGAGCTGCGCTTTATTGACGCCGTTTTGATTGGCTTGGCCCAAGCCGCCGCTGTTTTCCCCGGCATATCGCGCTCTGGTAGCACAATTACTGCGACAATGGCAAGAGGCGTAAACCGGGAGAGCGCTGCAAAGTTTTCCTTTCTGATGTCGGTGCCCGCAGCTATTGGAGCTATGGTGTTTCGGGCAAGCCGTATTCTGGCGGACCCGGCATTGATAGAAGGGCTGAACTTCCTAAATTTGGCCGCGGGGTTTGCGACCGCAGCTATAACAGGGTATTTTGCGATAAACTTTATGCTCGCCATTGTCAAAAGGGCTAAGCTGAAGTACTTTGCATTCTACTATGTTTTTGCGCTTGCTGTGTTTGTTGTTTTGCTATTCTAACCAATTTGATTTTGTTATAAAGATTGCCGCCGAGAAAAAGTGACTACAGAAAAATTCGGAGGTGCAATATGCTTAAAGAAGCTATGATGACCCATATCAAGGACAAGGATATGGAGAACTTAAAGACCTTGCTTGCGACTGCGGAAGAGTTGGAAATTTTGGACGCCTTTTACGATTTGACTTCCGAAGAGCAGGTAATTGTGTTCAGGCTGCTTGCCAAAGACCACGCTCTGCGCATATTTGAAGAACTGGACACCGACGAGCAGCAGAATCTGCTGCGCTCGTTCACTGACGAGAGAGCCATCGAGCTCGTGAACGAAATGGCCCCGGACGACCGCGTAAGGCTGCTCGACGAATTGCCCGCAAGTGTGGCCAAAAAGTTGATAAACTCCCTTTCGCCGGATGAAAGGGAAGTAACCAATGTGCTAATGGGCTACAAGCCGGAGACCGCCGGACGGGTTATGACCACCGAGTATATCTCGCTCAAAAGAGATATGACAGTGGAACAAGCCCTGGAAAAAGTGAGTGCGCAGGCCGAGGACAAGGAGACCGTATATACACTGTTCGTTACGGACGACGCCCAAAAACTTGAAGGCATACTTACCCTGAAGGGCCTGCTCATCGCGAGGGGGGCGTCCGGCACTACGATTGGCAAAACAGACGGCAACACTCTTGTGGGGAGTATTATGTCCCAAAACGCCATAAGCGTGACTACCGACGCAGACCAAGAGAAAGTTGCCCACATTTTGCAGGAACTTGACCTACTCGCGCTTCCCGTTGTAGACAAGGAAGGCCGGATGGTTGGCATCGTAACCATAGACGACGCCGTCGACATTCTGGAAGAAGAAGCTACCGAGGATATTTACGACGCGGCCGGCCTTGCCGACATAACCGGCAATGAAGCCGACCGTAGCGAGGTTTTGGTAAATGGGAATTTGTGGAGAATATGGATGGTGCGGCTTCCAATCTTGCTCATCACCCTTTTATTTGCGCTATTTTCAGGAGTTGTCATCAACGAATTTGAGGATACTCTAGAATCTATCCCCGCAGTCGCGATATTTATTCCACTGCTCATGGGTATGAGCGGGAATGTGGGTACACAGTCTTCAACTGTTTTTGCACGTGGGGTTGTGCTTGGGCACATTCAAATCAACAGCTTTTTCAAACACTTTTTCAAGGAAATAGGAGTGGGATTCAGCATAGGACTTGTACTAGGTGTTGCAACCGGTTTTATAGCCGCTATCTGGCAGGGCATGCCCATGCTTGGATTAGCCGTTGGTCTTGCCCTTATTGTCGCGATGACACTGGCTGCTCTGCTAGGTTTTTTAGTGCCATTTGTCCTAATTAAGCTTAACGTTGACCAGGCGGCGGGCTCCGCGCCGATAATCACATCTATCAAGGATATTGCGGGTCTCCTAATCTACTTCATGTTTGTAAGTGTCTTCCTGGGAATAGGTTAGCAGTGAAGCCCAGGTTTGTGTGACACTTTACGTAGATACTTGCATTTATAAGCCCAAAACGCCAACACAGCATTTCCATGCTGTGTTGGCGTTTCTCGCGTTATAGGCGCAGGTTTCTTTAGATAACAATTTGATTTGAGTGGTGTATTGACATACGTGTTAGTTTATGCTAACATATTAATTGTTCGCATAGGTACCGCCTGAGTATTTGGAGCCTCAGTGGGTACAGTATCTAATGGCATATATTGGGAGGTTTAACATGAACGACGTATTATTTGCATTTTCACTTACTCTAATCGCGGGACTGGCCACGGGGATTGGTGGCCTTGTGGCGCTGTTTTCTAAAGCCACAAACAAAAGGTTTTTATCAGTTTGCTTGAGCTTTTCGGCGGGCGTAATGATTTACATAGCCTTCGCGGAGATATTCTTAGAGGCACATGAAGCGCTGGAATACGCGTACGGTGACGGGGTGGGGTACTTAATATTGACAGTAGCCTTTTTTGTCGGGATTGGGCTAATGGCACTTGTAGATAGGTTCCTGCCCCACGACGACGAGATAGAGGAGCTTTTGGAGGATATTCCACAAGAGGAACTGGCTGCCCGCAATGAGAAGAGGGAGCTTAAGCGCACAGGAGTTTCGTCTACTATAGCTATTGCCATACACAACTTTCCCGAGGGCCTGATTACCTTTTTGGCAGCGATGCACGATCCAATCATGGGCATAGGTATTGCAATTGCTATTGTAATTCACAACATCCCGGAAGGTATTGCGGTGTCGGCTCCTATTTACCACGCGACGGGAAGTAAGCGGAAAGCGTTTTTAGCTTGCGCGGGTGCGGGACTAACAGAGCCGCTGGGTGCGCTTGTGGCTTGGCTTCTGCTCCGGAACGTTCTTGCTGACATTGAGGGCGCGTTGGGAATGGTCTTTGCAGCAGTCGCCGGGGTAATGGTGTACGTTGCCATTCATCAGTTGCTGCCTACGGCCCAAAAATACGGCAAGCACCATTTGGTTATGAGGTGGCTGTTTGCTGGAATGGGTGTAATGGCAGTCAGTCTGGTTATCCTTGAGTTTTTCAAATAGCGCAAGCATAAGCAAATGGCGGTGGCCACCTGCACGGGTGACCACCGCCATTTAATGTTTATGTCTTAGGTCGTTGTGTTGCCGCGCTGGGCAGAGGCCAAGTGGTACAACCCCAAAATAACTGAGCTGTCGGGGTTTGCCGCCCGCCGGATTTCCACATGTCCGCAGGAATCCCAAAGGCGCTCGGCTACGCCATCAGTCACAGTTGCGAAAAGCTCGCCGCTATTCATAACGCCGCCGCTTAAAATGACCAGCGCCGGGTCGTAAGCGTGTATATAGCTGACAATAGCGGCCCGCCAAACATCAATACAACGCTTGGCTATCTCTGACGCCACAGCGTCCCCGCAGCGGGACAAGCGGAAGAGCGCTTCGTAGTTTATATCCGGCTCCTTTGCAAGGGAACTTTGCGAGTAGCCCGGGTGCTCCCGAACTATGTCTGGCAAGGCCCAGCCCCCGGTGTTGGCCTCTATGCAACCGCTATTCGGGCAGGTGCACTTGCGCCCGCCGTTGATTTCGACGCAAAAATGTCCGCCAACAACCCCGGCCTGAAAATTAGCGCCACCCAGCAGCTTGCCGTCCAGCGCCACAGCCGTGCCGATTCCGGTGCCAAAAATCACCAGCACAACATCGGAAAAGCCCTGACCGCAGCCGTGGTGCATCTCTCCCATAAGGGCGGCTTTGCTGTCCATAGCCAGAACCATGGGCAACCCGAATGCCTCACGGCACCACGCGCCCAAGTCCATCGACTTGCTGTCCTCGTACTTCTCGTACAAAGCCAGCACTTTGCCGCGTACAGAGTCCACAACGCCCGGCATAGCGATACCGATGCTGCCGAAGGTATCAATCGGTCTGCTGCCCAGTAACCGATAGACGGCGTCTTTGGTATCGGGCAAGCGCGGCGCAAGTCCCTTATCCGAATAGGCGGGAATGCTATCGCTGGTTGTGATGACGCCATCTTCTACCAGTGCAATTTTTATGTTTGTCCCGCCAAAGTCAATGGCAATTATGTTGTTTGGCATTTTTTCTCCTCATATGTTCTGCCGGGAATCAAAGACTGCCCATTAGGTTCTCTATGTATTTCTTAAATTCCACGCCGATTTCCGGATGTTGCAGCGCCATTTCAACATTCGCCTTCATATATCCGAGCTTATTCCCCATGTCGTAGCGCACGCCCTCGTACTCAACGCCAACCATACCCTCTGTGGTGGCGAGAATCCGCATTGCGTCTGTAAGCTGAATCTCACCGCCGGCACCCTTTGGCGTTTTTTCCAGTATCTCAAAGATTGATGGCGGCAAAACACAGCGCCCAAGTATAGAGTAGTTTGAGAACTCTTGCCCGGCAGCGGGCTTTTCAATCATATCGGTAACGCTGTAATGGGACGCGGCAATTGGTTCAACCTTTACCGAACTGACTTTTGTAAGCATTTCTGTCGGCACCGGCTTTATGCCGGCAATGCCCTTGCCGTATTTTTCATAAGCTGCGCAGAGCTGGCCTGTGGCGGGGTTATCTCCCACGACCACATCATCGCCATAAAGCACGGCAATGGGCTGCCCGGCCGCAAATGTTTTGGCCTGCAATACCGCGTGCCCAAGACCGAGCATTTCTTTTTGGCGGAGGTAATGGATATTGGCCATGCTCGCGACCTTAACAATGCTTTCATATTTTTCTTTATTTCCGGATTGCAGCAGATTCACCTCAAGGTCGGGTGAACGATCAAAGTGATCCTCAATAGTGGTTTTGCCACGGCTTGTGATAATTAAAATATCCTTAATCCCTGAGCGAATGACCTCATCGACAATATACTGAATGGCGGGCTTGTCCACAATCGGAAGCATTTCCTTTGGCATGGACTTAGATATGGGAAGTACGCGCGTGCCAAGTCCCGCCGCGGTGATTACCGCTTTTGTAACTTTCATTAAAAGATTACCCCCATTTAGTTTAGCTGTATATGAGTACTGTTTCTATGTAGTCTTACTTCTACGTAAAAGTTTTAGTGCGGCCGCGGCTGCGTCAAAGCCAACTCTGCTCTTCATCAAAAGCAGCAGCGCGCCATAAACTAACGCGCCTGCCGCCACAACTGCGATACAAAGTACGGTGCTTTGCAGTGTAGGGACACTCAAAAGCGGTAACGTATGCGATAAGAGCCAAACACATACACCCATTGCCAGCGACGCCAGAGAAATCTTTGCGAGCTCGGGCAGGTCTTTGCGCAAGCCTAGGCTGCCCAGCTTTTTGCGTAAGAACACAATAAGCAGCAGTGTAGCCAAAAAGGCCGAAAGTGAAGCTGCAAGCGCCAGGCCCTCAGCACCCAGAGGTCCAATTAGCCAAAAGTGCAGCGCTATACTGGCAAGCACTGCGGCAATAGAGATGTAGGCGGGGGCCTTTGTGCTCTGAACCGCAAAGAACCCGCGTACGATCAACGGATTTATGCCGCCTGACAGCAAAAGCATTGCGTGCATTCTAAGGATTGCGGCAGTTCGTGCGGTGTCCTCAGCGGTGAAGTGCCCGCGCTCGAACATGATGCGCACGCCTGGTTCCGCTAAGACTATAAGTCCTATGCAAAGTGGCAGCATAATAGCCGTTATATATATAATGCTGCGAGTGAGTATGCCTTTAAGTTTTGCAATATCATCACTGGCTGCGAGTTTGGACATGTGGGGGTAGAGTACAGTAAAAAGCGCGTGCCCAAAGAGCGCGACAAACAACGCCGCAACCCGGTTTGAATAATTGAGGTACGAAATAGTCCCAACCGGCAGCGTCGCAGCGAAGTTCCTGCTTATAATCATGTTAATTTGCCCGGACGCGGTTGCGAGAAATATTGGTGCAGTGAGGATAAACACTTGCCTTAAATCGGGTGATTGCAGGTCGAGGTATGGCCGATACGTGTATTGATGCTTTCGGTTGGCTATTGACAGCACAAGCATACTCAGTGCGCTCCCGGCGACGGGGGCAAGCGCGATTATTAAATTGCGGTCATATATCGAGCCCAATATCAAGCCGAGAATTACGGTTATATTTCTCCAAACCGGACGTATACCCGAGACAAAGAAGGCGCCTTTAATCTCAAGGTGGGCGTTGTAAACATCCATTAAGAGAATAAACACAGCCGACCAGACCATATATCGGACAAAAAATACGGCAATCTCGAATGTTTCAGGGTCCAATTGGAATGCGAAAAGGCGAACTAGTGCGCCAGGGAAAATAGTGAAAACAACAGAAAAAGCGAGACTGATAAATAATAGGCAAGTCATTATGTTTCGGGTGAACTTGGCTGTGTCTTCTACTCGGTGATACATGGGAATAAAGCTTGCAGCCACTGCGCCGCTAATAAAAACCAATAGTGAGTCTGGTATGGTAAATGCCAAAATAAAGGCATCGGAAACGATATCGGCGCCATAGTTGGCAGCCAGCACCATCTCGCGGACAAAGCCTGTAAGGCGGGAAAGCATTGTGCCGGTGCTGAGGATTATGACGGATTTTAGTAGGGTGTTTTTTTCAATTGGCATAAGTGAGGTGTCCCTTACATATCTTAAAATTTTCAAATATCTTCGGATTAAATTCCAGCAGTTTTACTGGTTTCTATCCAAGCTATATACCCTGCGACTTATGCTATAAGAAGCGGATTAACTGTATATGTCGTAAGGGAAAGATGCCACTAATTTCTTTTTCAATAGAGATAAATCAGGAATATCGGGAGGAGTGATGTTCATTGCTTCGCGCACAGAATTTGCAATGGGAAACTCTAACCTACCGGTGCTGAAATACCAGTCCGAGTATTTAAGATGGCTATTGCGTGGGCGCAATAATACAGATGGAATACCATAAGCCTCTGCAAGTATAATCCCGTGCAAACTTTGAGAAATAACAACATCAACACTTAAAATGCTATCAACAAAAGATTTGTAATCTGACGTTGAAATATCTATGTGCTTGATATCTGCATATGCATCTGATTTACTCTTGATTTTAGTTATGTAGTTGTCCTTTTCATCAACTTCAGCAAAGTGAAAGACAAGCCCAAAACGGTTAGTTTTTTTTATATTTGAGGGGGTATAGATGTCTGGCATTAATATTGCAGGGTCACCATATATTTCAGGAACATTGTATCCGTAATCCATTAAAACTGCTCTGGTAATCGGACCTCTTACAGCTCTTATATCAAGCTTGCGCCTCTTCAACCTGTAAGTTAATGTTGAGCTAAGAACGCCACTTCCCCATACAGTGCAGTCTTGAATACCGGCTGTAAGCACGCTTCCAATAGCACAGAAATGCTGTGTTTTCGATGTTGGGGCATCAGGAGAAATTGCCTGCCCAGAAAGCATGTGGTTTACAACAATCGGCGAAATTTGGTCTCCGAGGTTAGGGATGTTACAATAATTTAAATTTACATGTTTATTTTTCGCACATTTTGCTTCCAATAACACGAATCGATTTCGCAGGGGAAATAAAAGCTTTATTATGAATTTTTTTGTTCCATCGCCTAATAACTTCTTTATGCGTTCCATAATATGACTGCCCCATTCACATCATCTTTTTTACACACTTTACGTGCGTGTATGCAAATATTTCGAGGTGCATGTACTTTGCTCAATCGAAGCATTTTCTGCCTTTTTGTAGTCAAAGAATAAAAACATTAGTATAGGCCATATGGTTGCTTGATGCCTTACCCAAGAACCAAAGTCTGGCTCAAACAATCCTGAACCTAATAAAAATCCTGTATATATGACTAGTGCTATCGATTGAAATTCAGAAGACTTATTTTGAAAAACACGCTTTACAGTTTTAATAAAGGCTGTTGTTATCATAATTTGATAAATAAAAAAAATCAAATAAAATCCTCTAAAATATATTCTTCCACTTATGGTTAATAATTCAATAGGAATCATCATACGAATAAGATTAATAATATAATTTATCATATACAGAAAAATATTATTGCTATTATTTGAAACCAGGTCATTAATCATGGTAGCGGCATCCAAAGTATCCTCGCGGCGATAATTAAGGCGATTGCGCATACCAACAATTACATTGTATTCATCCGGCGCATATAACATTATAAACAAAAGTGATATGAATACTACAAAAGCAAGGAAAAACAAATATATAGCGGCGTTTTTGACTTTAGTTTTTTTTAGATATGCAACTACTAAGCAAGCCGCTAACATATAAGCTGTAATTAATATAAAATAGACACGAAATATCAGCCCCCAACATAATAATATGCAGAGGCATAGGAGTATTTTTTTATTATATGATAAGTTTGATTTGATAATAGAGTATATAAATAAAAACAAAGTAAACTGATAAACATCCTTGCCTAAAACAAATACAAAAGTATTTAGTAAAACTACTGAAGCAAACACCCAAAAATAATCAAAGATTCGAGTGATTTTGAATTTGGATAAAATGATAATAAAAATAACATTGAACATAAGAGCAAATACGACACTCCACTGCAAAAGTGATGTAAGTCCAAAGATGTTAATTGTATTAGAAAAAAATGCTGAGATCAGGTTTGAATTGGAATTTTGCAGAGTGAATGGCATGGGATTATGCATCAGATCTAATATTCTATATTGATCGATGAAAAATCTATCCGGCAATACAGCATAACGTACTATTTTTGATAATATTGCGATAATAATTATAACCAGCGAAATAATGTGAAAATTGAAATTAGAATACGATGTGCGAACCTTTAAATATTTTCCTTGATTCATATCACGAGACTGTTTCCCTCTCATAAAATAGAAGCAATATCTTTGCTTCCACCCCAATCTCAAACCCCGCATCAGTGACTTGCTTGATGCCAGATTTTCTATCGTTTGATGCTGGAGATAATATATTCTTTGACCACTTTTCTGCGGGTTGACTCAACGATATATATGAGAAGTTTTCGGTTATTTTTGCTTCTTTAGGTACCATATTAGACGCGACAACTTTTAGTCCAACAGCCTGTGCTTCGATCGCAACCATTCCAAGTCCCTCATACAAGCTTGGCAGCAAAAAAATGTCCATTGCCTGTAACAATCTATGGACATCGTTGCGCACTCCCAAAAACTTTACGCAGTTATCTAGCCCTAACCGTTTAACCTTTTCTGTTATTTCTTGCTCCAACTCGCCCTCGCCGACCAACAGCAAAACCGAATCTGGATTGCGAAGGTGAACCTGTTCAAATATGTCAATCAAAAACGAGTGGTTTTTCTGTTTCATGAATCGTCCGACATGTCCGATTACAAGTTTATCCTTTACGCTGAGCTCTGTTTTGACATCTTCACGAATTTGCGAGTCAAACATGAACTTGGACAGATCAATAGCGTTCTTTACGAGCGTGACATTGCCGCGACTATACAACTTATTCCCAAATAGCCAACGCCCTGCGTGTTCAGAACAAGCACAGAAATGTGTAGGGAAAATTCGAGAGAATGGCCGCAGCGTGTACTTTAGCACATTTCTTGCGGTTTCGCCTTTCCCTGCAGTGCTGTGGCTATGAGCAATCCTGACCGGCACGCCGGCTCGCTTTGCGGCGAACAATGGAAAGATACTCAAGGTGTTGATGTGAGAATGCACTATGCGGTAGTTATTCTCGCGAAAGAGCTTGACTAACGCTTTGTGGTACGAGACCGGCTTTTGATAAGGTGGTACTTTATGAATTCTGCCCCCTAAGCGCTTTATCTCCTCGTGCGGGACTATAGTAGAGTCTTCATCTATGATAAAATCAAACTGCACTCTTGTTTTATCAATGTGGCGGTAGTAGTTCATAACTACTGACTCCACACCACCGGACATCATTTTCCCCATTATATGAGCAACGCGGATCGGTTCGGAAACTTTAGACAATTCATCCCACCCCTACTTCGCGCCTAGCTGCCTGAATACAACAAGCATAGTTTTGAAAATAATCTTTATATCCAGCGGCAAGCTGCGCTCGTTTATGTATCTTATATCAGACTCTACCCACTCATCGAATGTCATATCTCTATCGGAAATTTGCCAATAGCAAGTCAATCCCTGTGTTACGCTTAGCCGCCCCATGTGGTACGGCGCGTATTGCTCAACTTCGTTGGGAAGAGGCGGGCGAGGTCCAACGATGCACATATCGCCTTTAAGGATATTAATTAGCTGAGGTAATTCATCTATACATGTTTTGCGAATAAAATTCCCAACTTTGGTTACACGGGGATCATTATGAATTTTGAAGACCGGTCCATCGCGCTCATTTAAGTCTTGCAAATCTTTAAGCCTAGCTTCCGCGTCTATAAACATGCTCCTGAACTTATACATGGTGAAGCGCTTTTCATCTTTCCCAACTCTAACTTGTTTAAAGAACACAGGCCCCTTAGAATCGAGCTTAATCATGATAGCGACAAGCAAAAAGAGAGGTGAAAGCAACACCAGCGCTATCGCGGAGCACAATATGTCCATCACTCGCTTAGCAAAATGATATGCGAACCTGTTGCTTTGTTTAGTCGCAGTTGCCGGAAAATCATATACCAATGCTGTGGTGGTTATGGGTTCTATTGAATCGCACTCTGCGCTGCTTTGCGAGAGTATCACGCGTTCCTCTATTCTATTCATTTTTAACTATACTCCTCAAATCAGGTTGTTATTAAATTCAACAAGACCTTCGAGTTCATTTTTTTTAAGCTTTGAGCGAAGCGCCTTATACGCTGTATCCATATTGGGGGTCCGGTGCAGAGTGTCGTGAGTGTCGCTGCCAAATATAATAGGGTATCCATCGTGTATTAGAGAAATTACAAATTTAGATGTGCGTCTCTTATTTAGCGCCCCACTATTTATTTGCAGCACTGCTTCTCGGACAGACAGCAGGCGGTGTATTTCATCTTTTGAATACAACTGCAAATAACGGTCTACATGCGCAAAGACCGGAACCAGACGATAGCCATACATGATGTTGTAAATTTCGGATATCATCCACTCTTTGAGCGGCGAGTAGGGCAGCTCCAGCAATATGTATTTGCTCCCCGCGAGTGCAAGTTCACGTACTTTATCGTTTTCCGATAGCCCCATTTCAATAGATACTTCCGCACCAAGCGAGACGGATATGCCTGGGGAGTTGGGTAAAGCATCAAAGGCTTTCTGCCTGTTAGTCAAGAAGGTCTCTACCGACTCCTGGTGGGCTATGAAGTGGGGGGTAGCGACCACGCGCTCGATGCCCTGCGACTTGCACATTTCCAGCATTTGCAGGCAGTCATGTGGGTACTTAGGCCCGTCATCAATATCAGGAAGAATATGAGTGTGATAATCAGTTGTTAACAAATCCATCACTTCTTGCTTTAAGAATATTTGCTGTATTTATACTTGCCGAACCTGCCTGCCTTTTCCTTTATACCGTTGACAACCAAACCCAAGATATTCGCGCCGGAAAATTCAAGACTGGAAACCGCTTTTGTCAAGTCGTTGTAGGTGCTTTGCCCATGCCGTGCCACCACGACAACCCCGGCTGCCATATTCGAGACAACCAACGCGTCGGTGACCACGTTAATTGGTGGGGTATCAATAAAAATATACTCGTAGCGCGCACGTAGCTGATTTATCAGAAGAGACATGCGTTCGGCCCCTAAAAGCTCGGAGGGGTTTGGAGGGGTAGGGCCGGATGTTATGAGGTCAAGGTTTGGCATTACATCGTGATTAATTACCTCATCAAGATCGCTGAAGCCTGCGAGAATTGTAGAGAGTCCCTTGTTGTTGTTGATTGCAAACACCTTAAATTGGGTGGGCTTGCGCAGGTCCGCATCAATTAGAACAACTTTCGCGTCTGTCTGGGCCATTGCAATTGCAAGGTTCGCGCAGGTAGAGGACTTGCCCTCAGACGGGGATGCGCTTGATACTACGACAGTTTTGTTTTCACCTGCAGCCAAAGTAAACAGTAAGTTGGTGCGCAATGTTTTGTATGCTTCAGCCACTTGAAACGGCATGGCGCCTAGAAGGCTTGCACTGCCATCCATGAGCTGAGAAACGTCTCTTTTATTTCGCATAACGGGCTCCCCCTTTTCGCGCCGTAGTAAAGTCGGGAATTTCCCCTAAAACCGGTATGTTGAAACGTCTCTTTAACCCCTCTTCATCCTTTATAGTATTGTCGAAAAGGTGTCTCAGCAGCACGATAACCACCGCCAAAGCTATGCCGACGATAAGTCCGATTATACTGTTAAATAAAACCCTTGGCGAGGACTGATCGTCTGGAACTCTAGCGGTGCCAATAACCTCGACAGAACCAGCCCCCACCACCCGAATCAGGACATCGGGGGCAATTTCTGTCATAATAGTGCATATCCTTGCGGACAATAGCGCGGACCTGGTTTGTGCCTGTATTCTCAAGACCTCGGTGTTGTTGACCGAACTCATACTGATCATTCTGCGCAGCGCGTCCGTGTCAACCCGTGTATGCCCGCTCGACCGGTTTAGGGGTACAAAATATGCAAGCCATTCTTCGCCGAATTCCGCCAGAAGCTGGTTCCCAAGCTGATCCAGCACATAGTCGTCCTGCAATATGACAATGTAGGTGTTGACTAGTCTTTGCGCTGCGTTGATATCGGCCAAACCAATGGTTCCCATAGCCAGTGTTTCGGGCGAGTTGTTCACGTGAAGGGATATAGACGATGTGTACTGCGGCGAAACAACAAACCTGGAAACCATATAAGTAGCGGAAGACACCACAATAGCTATAAGTATGATTATCCAAGCTTTTTTAAGCAACGCTTCGAATATTTCTTTTAGGTCCAGCTCAAAATGCTCCGGCATAGTTATCTCCTCTTTGTGCAGTTGATTATCGAGGATTTTTGCACCCTCGCACGCGCGGAATGTCAGCTGGTCGGTCAGCCAATCAATTCCTCAATGCTTACCTGCACAGGCGCGTCTCCAACGGGTTCATATTGCTCTACTTCCTGTAAGTCAACATGAGAATATGGGGGTGCTGCAGGTGGTGGTAGGCTCAAAGGCATCTCAATATCTTCCGGCTCCATGTAAGGCTCTCCCCAGTCATATATGTCTGGGTTACCGGTACGTAGCCAATACACATACTCCCTATAAAACGGCTGGTGGAAGATGATTTGATAAGGCACTACACCATGATGGTCTCTTGTAAGCGCAAAATGGTGGATGCCTAGCCCGCCGCCAAATATTGTTATCAACAAGGCAATAAAAACCGCTGTGTACTTTACTGTATATTTTCTAATCAGCGCGGACGGATCTTCTTCCTTCAGCTTCTTGGCAAGCTCGCCTACCAAAATGGAAATACCCACAGGGGCAAGGAGGGCAAAGTTTAATCCGAGTCTGTCCAATATTGAGTGGCGCGTTCCCATAAGTGCGAAGAAGAACGCGAAGAAGGCGTAGTTTACATACAAGTAATTCCCTTTGTCAAGCCTTTTGAGCGCACCCGAACCAAGAAATAGGATAAGAAATACGATAGCTACAGCGATTGTAAATTGCGGAGCAAATACAGCTTGCATGTGAATATTGTTAAGTGAGTAGTATTGATACCAATGCTGGGTCACAAACTCAAGAATTCTATGAGTATTGAAGTAAATTGCCGCTGTTATGGCTACATAGGCTGCAAGCACGTATTTATTGATAGGCACTAGGTTGATAAAGAAGAACGGGATTAGCAGAAGCGCGGACATATGCATAGAGGCGGCGAGCAGCACGACCGCAAAATACCCGACAGCGTATCCGGCCATAGCCGGAGACCAACGCTTTTCCATGAAATATTCAATAAATTTTTTCAAGAGCGGGAGCGTGAACATCGCTATAGCTGCCGCCAGCGTTTGCCTAACAAAGTTCATCGAGCAGTAGTAATGGCTCAATGCAACAAACAAAAACACGCTGATAAAGGGGTTGAGCGAATATCGCCAGTAGAAGAGCATGACCAAAAATATAATCAAGAAACTTGTTAACACAAAGAGGGCCTGAAAGTTTGGCGTTACAAGCATTAGCCCTCTCAGCAACAGCGTGAACCCGGGTTCCCAGCGATGCTGCGCCATAAATTCACTGGTCGGGTCGTTCAGTATGCGGTCATATATCGGGGCGTACACAAAGCTGTAATCATAACCGACGTCGTAGCGGATAGCGGACAACGCGAATAAAACAGCGAAGGAAACCAGCAGGAAGATGGCATCTTTTAGGCGGCTGCGTTTTACTGTACACAAGCAAGCACCGCACAAGCTCAAGCCAATTAGCATTATGTAGTAAACGGTCAACTCAAAATCCCCTCAAACCTTAGTCGCGAAACAGTTCAAAATATTCCCTTTGCATTACATAGAGCCATCGATTCTTCTCTCCGGAGAAAAGAATACAATGTATGACGTCCACGTTCACAAGAAGACATGGACGTCATACATTCTAAGTTGGTATAATTCGCTACCTGCGGGTAAGCGGCCTGTCGGTTATGATGATGTCGCCGCCTACGGGTGTGGAAAAATGGAGGTAGCCATTTGCGTCAACCCTAAACTGGGTATCAATTCTTGCAAAAGTGTTTGCTTCCCGATCATAGGCGTAAAACACCAAGCTGTCTACGTTTAGTCTGGACAAGTCAACAAGGACAGCCATTCTGATATTTGCGCCAAAGGCACCTGTTTGCCCGAGGCTAACAGCGACAACGTTGTTGTTAAAAGACCGCTCGAATATGCGGACTGCTCTTTGCACCTCAACGCCGCTGACACGCAGTGAGAAGTCGACGGTACCGGAAAGTGTCGCCGCCGTTGTGGAGTCCACGAACATGCGGCTAAGAACGCGGCCACCCTCCCTGGTATCTAGGTGTACAATGGCACTAGCTACGCCCGCTTGGGCTGCCTGGGTAAAGACTCCCTGTATAACAGATGCGGGAGCTGTGGATACGTTGGTAAGCACGATGCTTGCGCGCTCACCTGCGGAAAGCGCTTGCTGAATCGCTGCGGTTGTTGCCGTGCTTACCTGTGTTGGTGTAGCGGGGGCAGGGGCTACAAATGTGGGAAGTACTGGTGTTGTGGTTCTAACGTTAGTACTGCCACCACCACCGCCACCGCCACTACTGCCACCACCGCCACTGCCGCCTCCACCGATTATAATTGGTGGTGCCCAAGGCGGAGGAATTGGAACAAATGGAGGAGCTGTAGGTCTGGCGCCGTCACCGTAACCGACAGCTGCGAACGCTGGAGCGGAAAGGCTTGCGACAACAACCACTGCCAAGAGAATGGCTGCTGCTTTGCGAAAATGCATGCGTTTAACCTCCTTGTGAGCTTTTTCTTGAGAATGTGCTGGTCTGGTAATGAAAAGGAATATTTTGAACGGTTTCGCATAAGTACCGTTTCAAACAATAATATCGCACATGTGATATAGATTATGCAGGTTTTAAGGCACAAAGTATAGTTAAGGCGTGCAAGATACGCACACAACCTTATCGCCGTCACTCATTAGTAATTAAGTGCGGCGCAAAGTAGAAAGTGTTGCGTATCTTAAGGCTTGACCTTTACATATAGACACAAAAACAATTAATCTCTCAACCTATCATGTATTTTAGCAACTTACATTTGGCATGTCAACTAAAAATATCTCCAATAAACCGAGATATTTTAACTAATTTTACATCATAAATATTAGGATTCTGTAATGATGTTACGCTTTGGTTATATAGCTACATCAGTACAGCTCCAGAATGACCTTATCTACTACAAACCGCTGAGCCTGCACATTAAAGGTATTGACTTTGCACAAGCTTCCACGTATTTCCTTTTCCGATGTTGTGATGCCGAGCTCATTGCCCATTTTTGTCGCAACCTTAAATCCATCCTCTATACGCAGATATCCCTGTTCAATCAGCCAGGCGTTGATTTTTGCGCCGGTCAATTTCTTCATTCCACGCCGTATTAGCGCACAGTTTATTCGCTCCGCGACCACACTTACGGAAACCATTTCATCCGAGACCTCAATCTCATTCCCCCGCATAGGTTCTGGTCCCGGCGATGATGCAGACTGCTCGGATATTGCGGCATGTCCGTGTTTCTGCACAAACTCAGATATAGTCTTCAAGAAAGCTTCACCGTACCGCTCCAGTTTGACCTGCCCCACGCCAGAGACTTTCAGAAACTCTTCGTCGGTGGACGGCATTTGGACACACATGTCGGCAAGTGAGCTGTCAGCGAATACGATATAAGCGGGCACGTTTTGATTTTTGGCGAGCTCGCCACGCAGGGACACAAGCTTGGCGAAGAGCTGCTCGTCTACTTCCCGAGGGAGTGACCGTTTCGAGTGTTTAGGTTCGCGGCGGGAAGACGACGTTTCCTTTGCCAGCTTCATCTCTACATGCGCATTGCCGCGCAGCACTTCACCGGCGAGGTTGCCCAGCGCGAGTACAGGGTACTGGTCATCCGTTGTGCGCAAATATTCCCGTAGCACAAGGCCCTGGATAACATCGCGTAGCCGCTTTTCCGGCTCATCACAAATGTTATAGGTAGAGAGTTTGTCCAGCCCCCAGCGCGTTACTTTCTCATTTTTGCTGCCACGAAGCACGTCAATTACAAGCTTGATACCGTACCGCTCTCGCATACGGCTGACACAGGAGAGAATCTTTTGGGCCAAAATTGTGACGTCCTCGGTCTCGAAGTTAGTCAGGCAACTGGTGCAGTTCCCGCAATAAGGCTGTGGGTGTTCACCGAAATACCGCAATATGTATCCGCGCAGGCACTCATCGGTGTGGCAATAAAAGGTCATCACCTTGAGGCGCCGGCGGTCACGCTCTTTTAGCAATTCTTCGCTCTCGGCATCCTCGTACCTGGCCTCGCGATTGTTTTCTATGAGGAACTGGGCGGTGCGCACGTCCTGCCCAGAATAAAGCAGCAGGCAGGTGGCTGGGTCGCCGTCACGCCCCGCCCGCCCGGCCTCCTGGTAGTAGCTCTCGATGTTCTTTGGCATGTTGTAATGCACAACGTACCGCACATTGGACTTATCAATACCCATGCCAAATGCGTTGGTCGCGACAATAATTTTGGCGCGGTCGTATATGAAGTTGTCCTGGTTTTGCCGGCGCTCGTCGTCGGGCAGCCCGGCGTGATAGCGCAGCGCGGAGTAGCCCTGGGCGCATAGCATCTCGCAAACTTCCTCAACGGCGTTTCTTGTGGAGCAGTATACTATGCCGGCTTCATTTTTTCTGTGATATAGAAAATCAAGGAGCGTGCCGTCTTTATTGCCTGGTTTTTGCACGCTGAAATGCAGGTTTTGACGGTCAAAGCCGGTGACGAGTATGTACGGGTTGTCGAGCCCAAGCCGCAGAGCGATGTCCTTCCGGACTTCGGCGGTTGCCGTTGCGGTGAAGGCGGAGAGAACCGGACGGCTTGGCAGGGCGTCGACAAAACCGCGTATCCCAAGATAGCTTGGGCGGAAGTCCTGCCCCCACTGGCTGATACAGTGAGCTTCGTCCACGCTTACCATGGCAATCTGCGCACCTTGTGCAAACTCCCGGAAGGTATCGGTTTCGAGGCGCTCCGGGGCCACATAAATTATGCGATAGACACCCGCTCTTGCGTTGTCCAGCACTAGGCGGCTTTGGCGCTCTGTAAGCGAGCTGTTTAGGTAGGCGGCGCGTATGCCTGCCTGAGTGAGGGCCCCGACTTGATCTTTCATCAGCGAAATCAGCGGGGAGATTACCAGCGTGATGCCCTTCATAAGCAGCGCCGGGAGTTGGTAGCAGATAGACTTACCCGCACCGGTGGGCATTATTCCCAGGCAGTCTCCGCCGGAGAGAATGGTGTCGACAAGCGCTTCCTGCCCTTCGCGGAAGCTGTCATAACCGAAATAATGCCCAAGAGCCTCAAATTTTTGTGCTTGCCTAATGAGAATCACTCGCTTCCTGTAGTGGGATGTAAACATGCCGCATACAGAGGACAGACTCGCGACAAGTTAACGCTTGCAGTCAATACACGATAGCTTGGAATATTGCATTTATTATACAGCGACTGGTTGAGCATGGCAATAGATAGCACCGCCTCGCCACACTTTCCTGCGCACAACAAGGATTTCCCTCTGGTAATGAAGTGATCATTGCCAGAGGGAAATCCTTAGAAACAAAACATGGGCAGAGTAATTTTTTAGTTTCCTATAATTTTGCCGTCAGTTGAGATGGTCGCTACTTGCCACGGAATCATCTTTCCACAATTTTGAAGCGCCGTTTTAGTAGCGTGTTCAATTCCGCTGCAGCAGGGTACTTCCATTCTGGCAACAGTTACGGATTTTATATCGTTCTGCTGCAGGATAGCAGTCAGTTTTTCAGCGTAATCCCCATCGTCCAGCTTTGGGCAGCCAATGATAGTTATTCTATTTTTCATGTAATCCTCATGAAAGTCACCATAGGCATAGGCGGCACAGTCAGCTGCAATTAGCAGGCTGGCGCTGTTAAAATAAGGTGCATTTGGCGGTACTAGCTTTATTTGTACCGGCCATTGGTTGAGACGGGTTTGAGCTATAGGGGTTTTTGTTTGAGACTTTTCGGAAGTATACTCTCGCTCGAGCGTCTTTGAGTGCGTGCCGGGGCACCCACAGGCCAATGTATCCGGCTGTTTATTTTCCATATCAGATTTTATTACCACTGTTTCGACTTCTCGCTCTTCAAAGCTAATTGCTTGGGTGGGGCAAACAGGCAAACAACGACCAAGGCCGTCGCAATAGTCTTCACGCAGTAGTTTTGCCTTTCCATCTACAAGGCCGATTGCGCCTTGATGGCAAGCCGACGCGCACAACCCACAACCGATACACTTGTTTTCATCAATTGTAATAATGTTTCTTTTCATAATGACCTCAACCTCTCATCTTGACTTGTTGGAGCCAGTATACTAAAATAAACATAATGCGTCTGTTGTATATGCAACGGTGGAGGCTTATGTGAAAAAGATTTTTGAAATAGCTAAAATCAACCCCTTATTTCAAGGAATCGCCCTCGTCGACTTTGAGCATATGTTGAACTGCTTGTCTACGAGGACAGCTATGTATAGAAAAGGTGATATGATACTGCTGTCCGGCGGTTGTGTAAACTTTGTCGGGTTAATTTTATCCGGAAGCGTAAAAATAATAAGAGAAGATGTTAGTGGCAATGCTACTATTTTAGCCAAGCTTACCGTCTCGGAAATTTTCGGTGAGGTCTTTGCTTGCGCCGAAATACTCCACAGTACCGTAACTGTACAAGCGGTGGAAGATACAGAAGTTTTGTTTATTGACTACAGCAGAATAATTATGTCGTGCACCAGCGCCTGTAATTTTCATACACAGCTTATAAAAAATATGCTGAAGCTGGTAGCTCGTAAAAATATAATGCTCAATCAAAAACTTGAAATTCTCTCAAAGCGGACAACTAGAGATAAGCTGCTTTGCTTTTTTGACTTTCAGCGGGGTGCAGCAAAAGAATTTACAGTTCCATTTAACCGTGAAGAAATGGCGAGTTATCTTTGTGTTGACCGCAGTGCCATGTCTAACGAACTATGTAAAATGCGCGATGATGGATTGCTTAAATTTAATAGGAATCAATTTGAAATTATGTGACATGATCTACTTTTAAATGGATTGCAACTTGCGGAAAGTATCTGCAGCTAGGTGGTAGAGGTTTGATAGAATGTAACACAGCTGTTAAAAACAAAGAAAGCAGTGTACCATCTAATGCGAAAGCGGTAGGACCTGCCAAGTACGTCTATATAATTGGGGGGTTACTTTTTCTTGGATTAGGGGCTGCAGGAACGGTGTTACCTTTCGTTCCCACAACTCCTTTTGTGTTGTTGGCTGCTATATGTTTTGGCAGAAGTTCCAACAGACTTTATAAGTGGTTTATTTCTACCCGCTTATATCGAAATAACCTTGAAGGATTCGTAAAAAGGAGAGCATTGTCTGTTAGGGCAAAGTTGACCCTATTAGCGACAATAACGGTCTTTATGGGATTCAGTTTTTTTGTAATGCGTGCCATGTCCGCGCCACTTGTATCCCAGGCGATACTTGCGATAATTTGGGCCTTGCACGTTTTATACTTTGGTTTTAAGGTTAAGACGATGCGCAAATAAAAGCTTTAGGGCCACGGTATGTGCCAGTTATTGCATGGATTAACTATTGCCAATGGGTCAAACAGAATTTTCTCTGTTTGACCCATTGATAATCCAAGCCAAAACCTGCTGAAGAAACAATAACCTGGCATGTCGGAAGCCTTGGCGTGAGAGGATTTGCTTACCCAATTCCGGGGCGGTCGTAGCTAAAGCCGGGGATGAGATCGTTATGCTGTGTTGTTATGCTAACGGCGCGTTGTTCTGCTGACTGTACGGGGATTCTGATGGTAGCTTCCCGCCCAGTATCGTCGGTGGCCGTGAATATGAAAGCTTCAAGGACAGAGATCGTATTTCCGGAACCTGGCATAATGAAAATGTCAATCAAGCTGACATCTACTACTGCCGAACTGCTGAAATGGCGCTCGGCAAACCCTTTTGCCGTTTGCGTATAGGCTTCAAGCGCTTCGGGCGAAACCCCTCCCACATGTTCAATACGTTCGTGTACGTCAGTTATATCATTCCACCCAAGCTCCAGCAGTAACATGCGCCATTCCATCATCGCCTCAATATCTCTTGGAGATGATATCACAGCCGAAAATCCTGTCGATATGTCGATCCTAATTCCTGTTACTGCGTCAATTATAAACCTGTATTGCTCGCTCTCCATAGTAATGAGTATATCTGATTTCACCAAGGTGTCGTAGGTGCCTTGCGCGGCATCCATTTCACTACGGTCATGATTTACTGCACGGGCATGATTTACAGCATCAAGAGCTTCTGAGGAACCCGCTACCCTGCCAATCCAATATGTCCTTGACTGGCTGGGCCACGCAGCGAAAAGCATTTCAACATACATCCCATCAATGCTCTCACCAAACACATCCCAAATATACTGCGCGCCAATTTGAGCGGCTTCTTCCATTGGCATGGCATGTGCGGATACGGTGTTGTTGGTGTGCTCGTTCAGCGAAGGGCTTTCAAGAATCGTCAAGTTGGGCGCTTGAAAGCTTTCTGACGGCAGGTTTGGGGTGATGATGATTGTTTCTGTGGCAATAGGTATGGCCTGTGTTCCGCTTGCAGCCGCTGCAAAAGCCAGGCTGTTGGCTCCGATAAGGGCTGCGCTAAATGCTCCGATGGCTAAAGCGGATACCGCCGCCATTTTTATAATATCTTTGCCTCTTGTCTTTTTCATGATTTGTCGTTTCCTTCCAGATTTGAATTGTTTTGTGGGCCTCACAAGAATTATGATAAACCAGAGCTGTTATCGACTTATTTTTGAGTTATTATGAAGTTGTAAATGTTACATGCACCGAAGTTCCTTCGCCCACAGTGGATTCCACTGCCATCTCGGCATTATGTACTTCCGCAATTTTATTGCAGAGGGTCAGGCCAAGGCCTATGCCGCCGTCTTCCCGGCTTCGGGATTTATCTACACGGTAAAACGGCTCCGCGATTTCTGGTAAGCTTTCTTTGGGGATGCCACAGCCATCGTCAATAACAGATATCAGTGTGCCATTAGGCAGTACTTTGGCTTCCAAGCGGATATTGCCACCAGCTGGTGGGCAGGCTTTTAGGGCGTTGCAACATAGGTTTAAGAGCAGGCTTCTAATCAAATCCTCTTGCCCATCTATAGTATCTATATCGCTTTGGCAAACCATGCGCACATTATGCTTACGCAAAGATGCCTCCATTGTTTGACCGATATCTTCAAACAACGCGGGAATCGAAATCGGACTTTTTACGGGCTGATAATTGCGTAGCGTTGCGAGCTCCAGCAAGGAATTGGCTATTTTTCTCATGTGATTAGCCTCATCCATAATATACCCTGCTGATTCTATGGTTTCTTTTTCATCTAACGATGCCTTTTGCAAATACTCCGCATAGCCGTAGATAGATGTTAGCGGCGTTCGGATTTCGTGGGCAAAGTTATCCACGAACTGTTGTTTGCTTACGGCTTCTTCTTCTAAAAATATTATCTGGCGCTCTACTTTTCCTGCCATTTTATTAAAGTCAAGAGCGACCTGTGCCAGCTCGTTATTACCCTTCACATTAATCCTTTCGCCAAACTGCCCGTTTGCAATTTTCCTAGAAGCCTTGGCGACGATACTTAGCGGTTTAAAGATAGATGACAATATAAAATACAGGGCAAACGCAGCGACAATGGAAAACACAATGGCCGAAAACAAGAGGATGCGTTGAATGTTTTGCATATCCGCAATGTTTTCGGTTACATTCAGGCTGTAATTCAGCTGGAAGTATCCCAAACGCCCCGGTAAGAATCCTGCAATGTAAATAAAATACTCAGCTCCCTGAATGACAAAGGAAACCTCACCTTCCGAAAGTAAGTTGCCTTGCCCGGATAATGTTAAGTCAGCTATAGAAATATGAACGTTTTGCCTAATATAATATCTCGCGTAGCCGCTAACAAGATTATCTACAGCCAAAGAAAAATCCACGAGGTCCATGCCTCTGCCGTATAGAACCGCAATATCTCTAGATAGCGAGTGGGCGATGGCTTGATACTGGCCGGCGCTTTTTTCTTTAAGCATACTCACTTGGCTGCTAGTCATGTAGACAGAGACAATCCCTACGCTAGAAAACAGGATACAGAGAAAAAGCAGATAAGTAGCGAAAAATGTTTTCAGTCTCATAGTTTCACCTCCAGCCGATACCCTAACTTGTATACGGTTTTTATTACATCTTCCCAGCCCAGCTTTTTGCGGATATTGTGGATATGTACGTCTACCGTTCTTGTATCGCCGCCATAGTCGTATCCCCATGCAATTTCAAGCAGCTTATCTCGAGACATGGCTATATTGCGGTTTTTTATCAGCGCCTCAATAAGAATAAATTCCTGTGGTGCAAAGTCTACGGCCTCATTTTTGTAAAGCACCTGCCTGCTTGATAAATCTACCTTTACGTCACGCAGGCAAAACAATTTGTCCGCTTTGTTAGTGCGCCTTAGAACAGATTCTATCCTTGCTTGCAACTCCAGCATGTCAAAGGGCTTTACTATATAATCGTCCGCTCCCAATTTCAAACCTCTAATTTTGTCTTGCACCCTACCGCGAGCTGTTAAAAATATTATGGGAATATCCACTGCAATCTCCTCAATCACTTGGAAGCCATCCAGTTTTGGCAGCATGATGTCGAGCAAAATAAGATCGAAGTCGTACCTCTCAATTTCATTGAAGACAGACTCGCCATCAAAAACGGAAACGCAGGTATGTCCCACGAGCTCAAGATTTTTCTTGATGAGCGTATTTATCGCCTTTTCATCTTCCACTATAAGTATTAGTGCCACCATTCTCACCTCAATAACAGCTTACCATCAAGTTGTTAAGAAGTTGTTAAGCCAAGCAACGGCTTTGAAGTTTACCTCAAGGCCGAAGATATTTAGGAATTATTTTAAAACCCCTATTGACAAATACCGAATATGGAATTATAATCACTTATGGAATCAATGGGGGGTGCGCCATGCCAAAAGACATTCTTGAAGTGCTTTTAAATCCTGTGCGTATGCGGGTTTTGCAGTTATTTAGGCCCGGTGAATCCGGCGCGGGAGGCCAAATGACTGCAAACGAGATATGCGAGCAGCTAAGCGACATTCCGCGTACAACTCTATATAGACATATAGGTGTCTTGATTGATGCCGATGTCTTGGACATCGTATCTGAGCGAAAAGTGCGCGGCAGCGTCGAGCGCACACTTGCGCTTAATATGTCGGAATTTGAAAAGTTAAGGGGCAATAATGTAGAGAATGTTCCGCAGTTGGCGTTGCGCTATTTAATGGTTATTTATGCAAAGTTTGAAAAATACTTCCGTACCCACGAGCGAATAGCAGAGAAAGACACGATGTTTTTTACCAGTGCGATACTTATGCTAAACGATCAAGAATTCGAGGGCTTTTTGACCGAGATAACTGCGGTGTTTGATAAGTATAGCTCTAAAGGGGCGTCCGAAGGATGCAAGTCGCGAGATATTTCAATCATCTGCGCGCCGCCGGAAGAAATGAGGAAAACTGAAGGGGGCTAATACTTTATAGCTGATTAATAAAGCGTACAAAGAAAAAGGCAAAAACCTAAAACCCCTAGTAAGCCACACAATATTCATGGATCAGATTGGCACATCTATTTTGGAAAACTTGCGAAGAATAGGAGCATACCCATTGATTAAAATGAGCCACGTTGAAAAAAGCTTCGGCAAACAGCCGGTGCTGTCCGACATTAGCCTTGACGTTAAAGAAAAAGAGATTTTCGGTCTTTTAGGCCCATCTGGAGCTGGTAAAACTACTATTATCAATATCCTCACTAATCAGCTGAAGGAATACGGCGGCAGCAAAGAAGTAAAGGCGGCGCCGAGCGAAATAGGCATTATGCTAGATGTCGGCGGTTTGTACCCACATCTAAATTGCCTGGAAAACCTAAATTTGTATGCGCAGATTTATGGTCTGCCCAAAGAAGCGCCGATGGAAGTGCTGGAAGTCGTTGGACTTGAAGATGCGGCAAAGAAAACAGTGGCAGCCCTATCCAGGGGGATGAGCCAGAGGTTAGCTCTTGCTCGCGCAATTTTGTATAAGCCCAGACTGCTGTTTTTAGACGAACCCACAAGCGCTTTAGACCCCGGCACATCTAAAGGCGTATGTAGGCTTTTGCAGAGACTTAGAGAGCAGGGCACCACAATTTTTTTGACTACGCATAATATGGACGAGGCTCTTAAACTTTGCGACAGGATAGCGCTTTTGTACAATGGCAAAATAGTTGAGCAGGGCAATCCTAATGAGATATGTGAGCGATATAACGCGGTACGCACTGTGCCGGATCTAGAGACGGTGTTTTTGCAGCTGACGGGGGTGGAACTATGAGAAATATAAAAGCAGTTTTTACAAAGCAAATACTGAGCTTTTTCAGGAACCCTGGTATGTTTGGTACCCCGGTAGCTTTTTTATTGTTTCCGTTTGTTATGATGCTTTTATTGGCAGATGCGGAAATGGATTTAATCGTAGCGCAATTTGTTGTTATGTTTGTTGGTATATCGATGATAGGAACATCACATGGATTTATAGCCGAAGACCGCGCAACTATGAACTTGCGTTTTATGGGTATGGCCGGTGTTAAGCCTTATCAGTACCTAATAAGCACATGTGCCGCGCTGCTGTTCATTTCTCTTATTGCGCTTATTTTATTTGGTTTGATAGGGCAGCACTGGGGTGCATCATTTATGAGTTTTTTGCTTATTTCCATACTTGGTGCTTTTTGCTCTATGCTATTTGGCATAACACTCAGCTTGTCTAAACTAGGGCCATTCACCCCACTTTTTGGTATGCTTCTTGGTATCGGGCCGATGTTTTCCGAGGCCAACGAAGTCTTGTCAAACATCTTCCACTTTACGTACACACAGCAAGTTAGCAATATTTTGCGCGGAGAAGAAGGTTTGACTGTCAGCCTTACAGAGCCTCTGCAAATCATATTAATCAACATGGCTGTAATATTATTTGCCTTTGTATTTATGAATGTAACAAATGGTCTTGACGGTGAACGAATAGCGAAAAAAGCAAGCACATAAAGGTGCTGCTTGTGAGGCTTAATAGTGAGCTTAGCATATTTACCGATTAATCATTTATATTTCGAAGCGCAGTGAAAACTGCGCTTTTTTTCGTTAAGGGAAAATAGTGTAATTCCGGAATAACAGGACAAAATAACACGAACATGGCGGTCCAAAGAAAATTCAGCGCGGAATTGCAAAAACACATCTGCAACAGAAAGGTGCATATAAAGATGAGCGCGAAAGGTTTATACAAATATGCAAAGCGAAGCGTTCGCTTATTGCTTGTTCTTGTCGTATCGCTCTCCTTTGTGCTAATACTGGCATTTGCTTATGAAGATGGCCACATGTCCTACGTGTCAGCTGAAGATGTGTATATAGATTTATCTGCGGTGTTAGAGCCGATAAAGCTGTCTGATGAAGTGGGACTGGCTGTTGATGCGGATCCGAATGCATTTATGTATGAGGGTATCGCGTCATTGAGTGTCGCTGCAGTAAATAGCTGGAATGCTCTGCGCGATGCGGTGAATGATCCGGCTGTGACGGAAATTATCCTTGAAAATGACATAGTTCTCCCCGTGGGAGCGCCTGGGAATGCCGTTATCGTCCCATCTAATCGCGACGTTTTGCTTACAAGTGCGCCCGGCCAGGTATATGCACTGACGCGAGTGATTGGTGGTCAGCGGCACTTTTTGGTGGATGGCACTTTGCGACTGGAGGACGTTGAGCTAAGTGGCAGCTATCCGACTCTCACCGCTAATCACGGTGGGGTTGAGGTGCGTGCTGGTGGGAGCTTGTACATGGAAGAGGGCAGCGCAATTCGATATAATCGCAACACCACAGGTAGCCAAGGCGGCGGCGTAACTGTGACAGGTGTAGGTGCAACATTCATTATGAACGGCGGCGAAATCAGTGGCAACAGCGCATTCACCGCCACTGTCAACCAAGGTGTGGTTGGCGGAGTATTTGTACAAAACGGAGCTATATTCACCATGAACGGTGGCGTTATATATAACAACACAGGGCGCCTGGGTGGCGGTGTGACCATAAATTCCGCCGTTACCTTTGCGGTTGAAGATACTAAGTTTATTATGAACGGTGGCGAGATACGCAACAATAGTACTACC
>WRAV01000008.1 GCA_009780025.1 Oscillospiraceae bacterium
ACATACTTTTCTTTGTCTCGCCAAAGAGAAAGTAAGCAAAAGAAAGGCGACTGGGGGAGGACCGGGTTTGCTCCAAGACCAGTCGCAAACAACTCCCCCAGGCCCCCTCTCCACGGACAGGTGAGCGAAAACTGGAACGTTTGTCGGTGTGTAATTCTCGCGAGCTCCCGACTTGTCAACGGGGGCAGGAGTGACAGTAGACGCCTTCTAATTTCAGCCCTCTTGGCCAATCACAAACTTACCTAGCCGCTATGCGAGCCCGGGGTTAGAGTAAGGAATCTTTGCGGTGAGGTACTCGCTGTTGACTGTGGAGCTGTATCACTCGTCCGCAAACCTACCGCTACATCCAACGTGTCCTTGACCTACCAGTGGGGGTCTGGGGGAGTTGTCTGCGAAGCACGTCCTTATGTGCGTAGCAAGACCGGTCCTCCCCCAGTCGCCTTTCTTTGCTTACTTTATTTGGCGAGACAAAGAAAGTAAGTGCCCCCGCGGCACAAGCGGCACATTATATCTCGCCCACAGGCGAATCAAAATTATGATCTTGAACTTGACCTTAGAACTTGAACTTTAGAAACCCGTACGGCCAATGGCCGTCCCTACAACGACAGGTTCGCGGGGAGTGGCAGGAAGCCCAGAGGCCTTGACCTAGCCCCTTAGCCCGCACCAGCCCCCAATGCCTCCTTGGCATTAGCCAGCATCAGCCGTATCCGGTTCTCTTGGTTAATCCGCGAGGCACCCGGGTCGTAGTCGACCGCTACAATGTTGGCCTCGGGGTGGTTATCCTTAATCTTGCGAATCATTCCCTTGGCTACTATATGGTTGGGTAGGCAACCAAAGGGCTGCGCCGAAACAATGTTGCTTACACCGCCATGGATAAGCTCGATCATATCGGCGGTCAGCAGCCAACCCTCGCCCATCTTAACGCCGTGGTCGAGGTAGCCTTCAGTCATTTTCATAATGCTGGCAAAGTCTGCCGGCGGGCGGAAAACGCCCTGCTTGTTTATAGCACGTATCATCTGGCGCTGGCGGCTCATCAGGTACCAGAGGGCCAGCCGGTGGAGGTAGTACCCAAACCCGGCCTTGCCGTACAGCTTTTTGTCGTAGATGTATCCGTGCGACCAGTACATGATAAAGTCGAGTATGCCGGTGTTGACAACTTCGGCCCCTTCGTCTACCAGAAATTTTTCTAAGTCGTTATTGCCCAAAGGGGCGTACTTGAGGTAGATTTCGCCCACAATACCGACCTTTACTTTGGGTGTTCTGCGCAAGGGAATCTTGGCAAAGTCGGCGAGAATCGCCTTGTAGTTGCGCCCAAGCATGACAAACCTTGGGCTTGACATCTGCCTGAGCAGCCGCTGGTTCCAGGTATTGACAAGGGCAATGCTCTCGCCCTTGTTGATCTCGTATGGGATACACTGGTTTACGATACCCATCATAAAGTCGGAGTAAAGGATACAGTGGAACATTTTGACCAGCATCTTGGTTGAGATGGGTAGGCTGGCTTGCTTTTCCAGCCCGGAAAAGTTTAGAGAGAGCACGGGCACATGCCCCAGCCCTTGTTGCTCGAGGGCTTTGCGCAGAAGCGCAATATAATTTGACGCCCGACAACCGCCTCCAGTCTGGCTCATCAGCAGGGCGGTTTTGTCCAGGTCGTACTGCCCGCTTTTGAGGGCGTCTATTAGCTGGCCGATTACCAGGAGGGCAGGGTAGCAGGTGTCGTTGTGGACGGTCTTTAACCCCTGTTCGATTATCCCCTTGTGGTTGGTTTTTATTACCACTGCCTTAAAACCATGCTGGCGCAGAACCCCCTCGATAAGGTCGAAGTGGAAGGAGAGCATGTCCGGCAAAAGGATGGTATAGTCGCGCTTCATTTCTTCGGTGAAGACAGGTTTTTCTATGATTTTGTGGCTGCTAGACATGAGCAGTCGCCTCCTTTCCTTCCCTTTCCTTGATTGCCGCCAAGAGGCTGCGCAGGCGGATTTTGGCCGCTCCCAGATTGCTTATTTCGTCAATTTTTAGCTGAGTGTAGAACTTGCCGGAGCTGCGCAGGATGTCGCGCACTTCGTCACTAGTTACAGCGTCCAGTCCGCAGCCGAATGAGACCAGCTGTATAAGCTGGGAGGTTTCATGTTCGGCCACAAATTTAGCGGCACTGAACATTCTCGCATGGTAAGTCCATTGGTTGAGGATATTAAGCTGTGGCTTGCCCCGCCGTGGCACGCTGTCATCGGTCAAAACCACAAACCCCAGCGAGGTCAGCAGCTTGTCGATCCCGTGTATTATCTCCGGGTCGATGTGGTAGGGCCGGCCAGCGAGCACAATCATCCGTTTTCCGTGCTGCGTGGCGTACTCAAGAGCCCGGCTGCCTGCCTCCTGGATATCTTGCTGGTGGACCGCGTAGCCGGTGTATCCCGCCCTTGCAGCAGCCGCCAACTTGTCCTTTGTGAGCCCGGGCACTATCGGCTCTAGTATTGGGTAAACCCGCCTTAGGAAGAACGCCTCGTCGTTCAGACTTAGGTGGGGGCAGAGGTATTTAGTCTCCCGCAGGTTGGCAACATTGGCCCCGATAGCCTCGGGGTAGTAGGCCACTACCGGACAATTGTAGTTGTTGTCGGCTATACCCTCGTCAAAGTTATAGGTCATGCACGGGTAAAAGATGAAGTCGAGGTTTTGCTCGCATAGGGCTTCTATATGGCCGTGGGCGATCTTAGCCGGGTAGCAGACAGTGTCTGATGGGATTGTAGCCTGCCCATGCATATAGAGTTCCCGGTTGCTATGGCCGCTAAGCACGACATCGCAGCCAATCCTGTCGAAAAACGGCGCCCAGAAGGGCAGGGTGTCATAGATATTCATAACCAAGGGGATGCCTACCTTAGGCCGGTTTCCGCGGACTTTGGGGAGCGCGTGCAGTTTTTCATACTTATATGCCACAAGGTTGGGCAGCTCGGAAGCCGAAGGAGCCCCTGCGCCCAGCTCACATTTATTGCCGGAGATAAACTTCTTCCCGCTTCCGAAGGTGTTCACAGTCAGCGCGCAGTTGTTGGTGCATCGCCTACAGGTGGCCGGGGTAGCACTGTGGGTAAAGGCCTCCAGCCCTTCGGAAGTGATGAGGCTACTCTGCGTCTCTACATTTTGGGCACGGTCTATAGCGTGCAAGGCCGACCCGTAAGCACCCATAAGTTCGGAGATTGAGAGGCGGACAACGTCACGGCCCAGCTCCTGCTCGAAGGAGCGGAGCACCGCGTCGTTGAGGAAAGTGCCGCCCTGGACTACTATATGGCTGCCAAGCTCGTCCGCGCTGCGGGCCCGGATGACTTTGTACAGCGCGTTCTTGATGACTGAAATAGCAAGGCCGGCCGAAATATCCCCCACCGTGCAGCCATCCTTTTGCGCCTGCTTGACCGACGAATTCATAAAGACGGTGCAGCGGGTACCCAGGTCGACCGGGTTCTCGGCAAAGAGGGCCAACCGGGCAAACTCGTCTATCTCGTAGCCCAGCGAAGTCGCGAATGTCTGGATAAACGAGCCGCACCCGGAAGAGCAGGCCTCGTTGAGTATAACGTCATCCACCCCGCCATCCCGGATAGTGAAGCACTTGATATCCTGCCCGCCAATGTCGATGATAAAGTCGACATCCGGGTCGAAGTGCCGGGCGGCTGTGAAGTGGGCCAGAGTTTCGACAAGGCCGTGGTCAATGCCGAAGGCTTCACGCATCAGCTCTTCGCCGTAGCCGGTCACAGCACTTCCGGCAATCTCAATTCTGCCCGCGCATAGCCTGTGGATATGCTCCAGTTGCGCCTTAACCACCGGCAGCGGGTTGCCGCCGTTGCTGACGTAATGCTTGTATAAAATCGCGCCGTCCTCGGCTAGCAGTACCAGCTTGGTAGTAGTACTACCCGCGTCAATACCAAGATAGGCGCGGCCAGAGTAGCCGGTAATCTCCCGGTGCTCGACGTTCATTTTGTCGTGACGGGACTTGAATGCGTCGTATGCAGCCTGACTTTCAAAGAGCGGAGGCTGGCTCTCGAGCACTGCGGTTTTGTCCGGAGCCTTGCGCAGCCGCCGGATTAACTCGTCGTAGGTTAGAGCGCTCTCGTCCGGTAGGGTAGCCGCGTGGTATGCGCTGCCAAGTGCCACAAAGTTTGGTGCCAACTCTGGGAAGGTAGCGCTATTTTCATCCAGGTTTAGAGTCTGAGTGAACTGCCGCTGCAGCCCTTTCATGAAGGAGAGCGGCCCGCCCAAAAAGAGCACGTTGCCCTCTATTTTGCGGCCTTGTGCAAGCCCGGCGATAGTTTGTTCGACCACCGCCTGGAAGATAGACGCTGCCAGGTCTTCCTTGCGGGCACCCTGGTTTAGCAGGGGTTGAATATCGCTCTTAGCGAACACACCGCACCTGGAGGCAATGGGGTAGATCTTTTCGGCTTTTGCGCTGAGCTCGTCCAGCTTGTCGATGCTGACGCCCAACAAAGTGGCCATCTGGTCGATGAAGGAGCCGGTGCCTCCGGCGCAGGTGCCGTTCATCCGGTCCTCAAGCACACCGCCGAAAAAAATTATCTTGGCATCCTCGCCACCCAGTTCAATGACTACGTCGGTCGCAGGGGCGTCGCGCCGAACAGCCCCTGCAGTAGCGAATACTTCCTGCACAAAGCCCAGTCCGTACTCCTTTGAGATGCCCAGCCCGGCTGAACCGGTAACCGCCACCTTGAGCTGGTGGCCCTGCAAAATATGACCTAAGCTTTCAAGGTGCTCGAGAGTGGTTTCGCGCACCTTGGACATATGCCGCTTATAGCTTTTTTCGACTATCTGGTCATTTTCATCGAGCACCACGGTCTTAAGAGTGGTACTGCCGACGTCTATTCCAACTTTGTATATCATGTTGGGGAAGTCACCTCCGGGGAGAGCACAGCAATCTGCAAATCGACTATTCACTTGCCCAGTCGGTTATTTGCAAGCCGCTTATATTTTCAAAGTCTTTGGTGTTGTTTGTAACGAGTGTGCAGCCGTTTTCTAGACAAAAGGCAGCTATAATTATATCAGAATCGCTTACTGTCAAGCGCTTGCTGTAGAGCTCGGCGTAAATTTCGGCAGCGCGTTCCCAAACTTGGATGGTCATTGCACCTGACAAGCAGTTATCGCAAATAACTCTGTAAGCCGCTTCATGCCTAGGAACGGGCTTGATTTTAAGTCCGCGCCGAACTTCATAGTGTACAAAGGGTGGGATTACAAGCTGAGAGTTGCTCTTTCTCACCTTTTTTCTATTTTCCTGAACCGATGGGGTGCCGCGCATGAGATAAATAACGGTATTTGTGTCGAGAGCATACTTCATACCGCTACACCTCATCAAAATCGATAAGCTCACGACCAAGCTTGGTGCGGGGAAAATCTTGAAGATGCGGCTTTTCGCTCATCTCCGAAACTATTCTATCAAGCTCATCCCAAGTGTCGGCATTTTTGTCAAGCTCATTCCATGCATGAGCCTTTTCATCGTGGGCATCCCACGTGCAGGCTCTCTCGTCGCGCAGCTCATCCAATACCGTGACAACCACCCGGCGGCGACCTCGCAAATGCACAGGCGGTGCTATCAGATGAACTTGCCCATTTTCCTCAAGATATCCCTCGTATGCCTGTAGCATTTACTTCAGCCCCTTTCATTTGTATTATACGATAAATAGCGGGTTGCGTCAAACTTTGGGCCTATCTAATTAATAGGATACATGACCCAATATTCTGTCAAGAGCGCGCTGGTGGTGAGAGCTTATATCCACTCATCATAGGCCACTTCCTATGTAGATATTGCCATCAATTAACAATCGCACTCTTATACATCTCCAGAGCTGGAAAACTTCGCTCTGCCCGGGTTAGCAAATACTGCTCGCTTATCCAACTAAGCGCTCGCAGCCCGTCATCCCCCAGTGTAAACGAAAAGAGCCGCTCGGCAGGCGCATAAATTATATGCCGCATAGCTGCCAAAACCCCCGCGCTGACCGACACGCCGCCAGACTTGGGTACACCCTCTTCTTGTAAGCAGGGACCGCAAGAGAGCTCGCCCTCCCGGGGGAAGAAGATCATATCCTCGCCATTGTACTCTGCACAAAAGCGACAACCGACAAGGTCGGGCATAAACCCGGCCAGGGTGAGCAGCCGCAGCTCAAAAATCGGTTTAAGCTGGGCAGGTTCACGCTTGCTTTCCTCTAGGATATGCAGACAGTTAAGCAGCAGGCGCAGCGGTTCGTCGGCGGACTCTCCTGCGGTTAGCAGCTCACCCGCAAGCTGGGCGAAGTAAGAGGCCAGGCAGAGCTTTGCAAAGTCGGCGCGCACCCCAAAAAATATCTGGTTAGAGTCGGCCTTGTCCACGCTAACCCGCCCTCGATGGGTAAACAGCACAAACCGCGAGTAGCTCAGCGCTTCGGTGGAGGCCGCCATTTTTGAGCGCATGGTGCCCGTCCGGTTGGCGTAGGCGGTGATAAGCCCCAGCTCAGCGGTGAGGATATGCAACAGCCTGTCCCCCTCAAGAGCGCGGGCACGCAGTACAATGCCGTCGATGGTTGTGTTCATGTAAGCCTCTCTTGCTATTAACTTAAATATTGCTTATGATTGACCTTAACATTGTTCAATGTTATACTAAACAATATTAAAGTGAATTCGTCGGATGGAAAGGCGGTTGCTTGCATGGCAATTGAAGTTGTGCCGGAATGGATGGTAAACCTAGAGGACGAGGATATCATATTTATCAAGAAGTTTTTGCAGGCTTCCGGTTCTCTAAAAGAGATTGCACGGCAGTATGAAGTCACCTACCCAACGGTGCGGCTGCGGCTTGACAAGCTGATACAAAAAATCCAAATCAGCGAGGATACCGGAAGCGAGCCATATGTTTCGTTTATAAAGCGCCTGGCTCTCAGCGACAAGATTGATTTTGATACCGCAAAAATTTTAATTTCCGAGTACAAAAAGATTGGGGGAGTTTAAGTGGTGGCTATGCGGATGTCTTTTCTTGCTATTCTGCTTGCTGTTCTTGTCGGAATAGTATTTTTGCAGGTATACTTGTCGAAGAAAGAGAGTAAGTGGCCGGGTCTGCTGTTGCCCCTAATTACATTTATCATTTCGATTATGGCTGTTCTTGGCATGGCCGTGTATGTCGAAACCGGAGTCTTTACTCAAGCGGAGTATATAGACGGCGAGTGGGTCGTAGTTTTAGAAGAAGTCCGCCGAGAAGTAACTCTCGGCGCGGTAGCAGGTATTATAAGCACTTTTCTGCTGATGAACATACCCACAGTTATTTTGCTCGTAATATATGCGTCCTGCAGGGGAAAGCAATGCAGACAACGTGCTCTGGAAAAAATGAGCATACAAGACCTGGAGTAGGGGCGCCACTTGTCGTGCCCGCACGTGTCACCACAAACAAAAGGTTTGTGATAAAATGCGGGACGCGCAGGGGCGCGTCCCCTACTAGCTAAATCCCAATTCCCGCAGCGACCCTGGCCTGTTACGCCAGTCCTTGCGCACCTTTACCCAGCATTGGAGGTTGACTTTACCCCCCAAAAACCGCTCAATTGAGCGCCGGGCAGCGCTAGCCGTGTTCTTGATTGCCTGCCCGCCCTTGCCCACGATAATCCCCTTGTGGGTATCTTTTTCGCAGTAAACAATGGCATCAATGTCTATTATATCGCCCTGTTCGCGCTCGCGCATTTTCTCAATTACCACGGCTGTCCCGTGTGGAATCTCGTCTTGTAGGTAACGCAGCAGCGCTTCCCGGAAGAGCTCGGCAACGATTACTCGCTCAGGCTGCTCGGTGTAGGCGTCCGGCTCAAAGTAGTGGGGCCCCGGTTTGCAGAAGCGCTCAAGCTGGCCTAGCAGCAGCTCAATGCCGTCCCCGTTTTTGGCGCTAATTGGTACAACTTCCGCCAAGGGTGCCAGTGCGGAGAAGGCTTCGATCTTCTCCATCATCAGCCCTTTTTGCGGTAGCGAGTCGATTTTGTTCACCACCAGAACTATCGGTGTGCTCCGCCCGCTCAGCCGCTCAAGCAGGGTGGCCTCCATAGGGTGAACCGGACCTTGCGGTTCGGTTACCAGTAAGGCTGCGTCCACGTCGGCAAGGCCCTGGTTTATTTCGCCGGCCATGTACTCGCCCAGGCGGGTGCGCGGGGCGTGTATCCCCGGGGTGTCGATAAAGACAAACTGTCGTTCCTCGCGGGTGAGTATGCCGGTTATCCGGTTGCGGGTGGTCTGTGGTTTCCCGGAGACTATGGCCACATGCTCGCCCACCAGTGCGTTGAGCAAGGTGGACTTGCCTACGTTGGGCCGCCCGACTATTGAGATGAATGCGCTGGTAGTACTTTGCATGATGGTCTCCTTCTTTGCAGGGGACGCAGACCGGGGCGTCCCGCCCTATATAGCCCTGCCATATCTCGTACCGGCATACGGGCCCCAAGTCTATTCCGCGAAAACTTCCCCTAGGTTGATTTCGCATCCGGGCAGTACGCTAACTGGGGCAGCGCCGGTGTCACCATAGGCTGTAGTTTTGTAGTCTCCACTCTCAAGGAGCACATGTACTGATACGGTTCTTGTGCCCGGGTCTACAATCCAATATTCTCGCACGCCTGCTCTCTGATACAGGTTATATTTTATCCACCTGTCACGCCGAGCGGTGGATGGGGATGAGATTTCGATAACCATGTCAGGAACACCTATGCAACCAGTGCCTTTTAATTTTGAGCGGTCGCAGATTACTACTAAATCCGGTTGCACAACGGTATCGTCTTTATCTGCGGCACTCATCCGAACATCAAACGGTGCTGTAAATAGCTTGCAAGAACTATTCTTTAAAAAACTTTGCAGCTGCCACGACAGCTTTACACTAGCCTCTTGATGCTCCCATAGAGGGGCAGGAGCCATCATTGTAGCTACTTGAGGGTCACCATCATATGGTTGACCATCAACATATATCACTCCGTCAATTAATTCACACCTAAAATCATCGTCCCATGTGCAATAATCAGCATAGGTGTAGCGCCGCTCCTCTCGTGGCTGTTCCATGATAATCTCCTTTTAGCGATCTATCGAAACATGGCCGGATACCCTACTCCCTAACATAACTCGCCCCGCGCTGCAATCCCAGGCGGGAGAGCACATCTTCTTCCTTCTCGCGCATATGAACTCTAGCGATGCCGCTGTCCTCGTGGTCATAGCCTATGAGGTGGAGCATTGAGTGAACGGTAAGGTAGGCAAACTCCCGGCGAATATCGTGGCCGTACTGCTCGGCCTGGCGGTAGACATGGGGTATGGAGAGCGCGATATCCCCCAGCATCGAGGCGCCGGTATCCTGGTCGACGTCGTAGTTGCCAGGCGCACCGGTGGGGAAGGAGAGTACATCGGTGGGTTCGTCTTTTCCCCGGTGTTGTTTGTTCAGCTGCTGGATATATCCCTCATCCACAAAGCTGACACTCACCTCGTAGTTGCCGTTCATCTCCTCGGTCTGCAAGACCGCATGACAGCACTTGCGAATAAGCAGGCGGATGCCTGTTGGTATTTTGTAGTCCTTCTGCCCGTTTGTAATTGATACTTTAAGTTTATCGGCCATTGGTTAGCGCCCCTTCCTTACATCTTCATAAAATTTATCATAAGCTTTGATAATCTCCTGCACCAGCTTGTGGCGAACCACATCCCGCTCGGTAAAGCGGACAATGGATATGTCGTCTATGTTTTTGAGCACCTTAGCTGCCTGGATAAGCCCGCTCTTTTTGGGCTCGGGCAAGTCAATCTGGGTGATGTCACCGGTAATTACTACCCGGGAGCCGTTACCCATCCGGGTGAGGAACATCTTCATCTGCTCGTGGGTGGTGTTTTGCGCTTCGTCCAGTATGATGTAGCTCTCGTCCAGGGTGCGCCCGCGCATGTAAGCAAGCGGCGCTATCTCTATGCTGCCCCGCTCCAAAAACTTCTGGAAGTTCTCTACTCCGAGCATCTCGTAGAGCGCGTCGTATAGCGGGCGAAGGTATGGGTCTACCTTGTTTTGCAAGTCCCCGGGCAGAAAGCCGAGCTTTTCCCCGGCCTCGACTGCCGGGCGGGTCAAGATAATCCGCGAGACCTCCTGTGCTCGGAATGCTCGCACGGCCATAGCCACACCCAAATACGTCTTGCCGGTGCCGGCCGGGCCTATTCCCACAGTGACGGTGTTTTCGCGCATTGCGTCCAGATAGCGTTTTTGCCCTAGAGTCTTGGCCTTTATCGGCTTTCCCTTGGCGGTCAGACAGACGACGTCCTTGCGCATCTCGTCTACTCTGCCCTCGTTGCCCTCCCTCACCAGGGTGAGCATATAGCGAATAGACTGGTCGGTCAGCTGCTCGCCCTTCTCCACCATCTTTAACAGGCCCTCAATGGCCCGGACGGCCTGGCCCACGCTCTCATCTTCGCCGCTGACGCGTATCTGTCCATCGCGGGTGAGCACCTCGACACCCAGGGCGCGGCGCAGAATGTCTATGTTTTCGTCAAAGTTGCCAAACAACTCGGCGGCGTGCTCCATCCGCTCGATGGAGACCATTTGCTCAATTATCATTAAAGGGCCGATTCTCCCATCTGTACAAGTGTTTGGCTAATTAGACAAACGCCGCCCACAAAGATACGGCCAGCGCCCACGAGAACAGTATAACAGATTTTTGTAAATATTCGTTAACTTTTTGTTAATATTCAAAATTTGTATGGAAATTCGCTATAATTGAGCAGAGATTCTGGGCTAAGTTTATGGTTTTGTGGTGTGGCATATTTTCTGTAGAATGAGAAGACCCCGCCTGTGGGGGCGGGGCAAATAGGCATGTGAAAAATTGGGGTACTATCCAATAAATTGCCGCGTTTCCCAAATAGTCGCTAAGATAAACAGCAGCGCCAGTGGCGAAGTGAAAAACAGCAGGTATTTCTTCCACTCTGACAGGCTGGTGAGGCTTTGGCGCAGCGGGATATACCCGCCCTGCAGTGACATCATCACAAGGCCAATAGCCCCCAGCGTCAAATAAGTGGGTATGACCGAAAAGTTAAGTATCTGGGCGTAGCGCTCTGGTAGATGAACCATAATCACGCTTATAGATCCGGCCAGAAGATTGTTGACAAAGTGCGCCACCATAGCGGGAATAAGGCTGCCGGTGCGTAAAGTGAAGTAACCCAGCACCAGCCCTGTCAGCAGAGCATTAGGCCCTTGGATAAGGTTGCGATGGAGCATGGCGAAAAGAATCGAAGAGCAGATCAAGGCGAACGGGTCGCCAAAACGGCGCAGGGATTGCATTACCACCCCACGAAATAGCAGCTCCTCTAAGACGGCGGGGAAGAGGCTGAGCGAGACGAGGAATACAATAGTCGCACCGACGCCGTAAGTAGGCGGCGAAAAGTCGGGCATCGAGGGGGTGACGCCCGCAGATGCCAGCATCATAGTCAGCATGGCGGCGACGTAAACTCCGACCACGCTCATCCCCAGGGTGCAAAAAACCCCGGCTGCCGTGGTGCTTGCGGGTGTGCGCCGCATAGGGAAGGCAATATGCAAAGGTATGCGCAAAGCGTGCAAAATAAGCAGAGTGGGCAGCAGCAAGGCCAAGGTAAACATGCTCATGTTGACAACGCCCACACCCATAGGAGAAAGGCCAACCATGACGTCGATAAACCCAGGGAAGAGCGTGAAGAGCTGACCCATCACAAACCCGAAGACAAGGCTGGCGGCAAACACCAAAAAAAGTGCCAGGCAGACCCAGTTCGCGTTCTGGCGCAAAAGGCGGCGCGTAGGTCTTGTGCCAGGCGGCGGTGGGGCAGGGGGTGGGCCCCCAAACCTGTAAGAGTCGTCCTCCCAGGGGCGGGGAGGGCCGGGGTTGGTCGGCCGGTTGTTATTGCCCCAAGGGCTTTGGTTTTCATTCATACGCAGACACCAACCTTGTCAAAAGTCAGATAGCAGAGGACAAACAGCATGGGTGTGTTTGCAACACGCCTCAAGACACGCTACAATATATCTTATCATATTTCTGCCAAAAGATGAACAAAATGGGAAATATTCATATTTGGCTAGAAAGTAGGGTCGGGCTTCCATGCCCGACCTTTTTGTACGGATTGCTCGCGCTATAGGGGCCGGGGACAGTGCTCAGGTCGTGTCCACGGACCGCAAATTATGTGCAGTGGGAGGGGATGAATACCCGCCCCTACGGGTTTTAATTTTCAGCGTCAACTGTCGATGTTCGCAGCAAGTGTGTACAATCTCGTCTTTTTGTGCCCGGTCATCCCAGCCACGTCCTTGGCCGCCTGGGAAAGGGAAAGCCCGCCCGCCTGAAGTTGTTTTACCAGCGCCACGGCCTCCTCCTCGCTGACTGCCTGCTCGGGTGATGGAGGTGGCGCGCCCTCGATCACCAATACGTATTCTCCGCGTGGCGGGTGCTCACGGTAGTGCGCCGCCGCCTCGGAAAGGGTGGTGCGCACGCATTCCTCGTGGAGCTTGGTGAGCTCCCGGCAAAGGGAGATTTTGCGCTCGCCAAAGTTTGCTAGCATGTCTTCAAGCGTGGCGGGCAGCTTGTGTGGGGCCTCGTAAAATATCATGGTGCGCTCTTCGGATTTGAGAGCGGCCAGATGCTTTTGGCGGCTGCCCTTCTTCACGCTGAGAAAGCCCTCGAAGACAAAGCGCCCGCCGGCAATCCCTGAAAGGGCCAGCGCAGTCGCCAGTGCAGTGGGGCCGGGAATGGCGACAACCTCAATGCCGCTCTGGGCGCAGAGGGCGACCAGATCCTGCCCGGGGTCGGAGATGCATGGCATACCCGCATCGGTGCAGAGCGCGCAGCTCTCCCCTGAGAGCAGCTTGGAGACGATTTTGTTGCCCATGCTCTCCCTGTTGTGTTCGTGGTAGCTGAGCATAGGTTTTTTCAACCCAAGATGGCTTAGCAGCCGCAGGGTGACCCGAGTGTCTTCGGCGGCGATGAAGTCGGCCTGCGCGAGAGTGTCTGCCGCCCGTGGGGTCAGGTCACCAAGATTTCCGATCGGCGTGCCTACCAAGTAAAGCTTTCCGTTCATGGGTTGCCAGCCTCGCTTCCGTAGCCTACGGTAGTGTTCTTGCCGTCCATAAGCAAGGGCGCATCCACTTGCAGGAAAGGTTTTGAACCCAACTTGCCCTCGCAGAGCACCAGCCAAGGCGGGCTGCTGGCGTCCTTCTGGACAAATTTGAGCCGCTTGGGCTCGATTTTATATGCACGCATAGCGCAGATTAGGTCGGGCAGACGCTCGGGCAGCTGGCAGACACAGAGCCGTCCCCCAAAGCGCAAAAGCCGTGCCCCAGCCCTGCAGACGTCATCCAGGGTGCAGGTGGTCTCGTGCCGGGCAATCTTGCCGCTACCGCTGGCGCTTAGAACCCCGGCGCCGGCAGCCTTGTAGGGTGGGTTGCAGGTGACAAGGTCAAATTCGCCCCAGGGCAGAATGTCGGGCAGCTCTCGGATATCCCCCTCAAGAACATGCAGGCGCTCCTCCAACCCGGAGTGGGCGGCGCCCTGGCGGGCAAGATCCGCCGCACTGGGTTGAAGTTCGAGGGCAAAGGCGGCCTGCGGCGGGCTTTCACCCGCAAACCATAACAGCGGTATAACCCCGCAGCCGGTGCCCAGGTCGCAGGCAGTGTCGATTTTGCGGGGGGCGGCAAATGCGGCAAGTAGGCAGGCGTCGGTGCCGACACGGTGGTCGGCGTCGGTATAGGCCACCACCCCGCGGCCAAGGTCTTCTATACGGGTGCCATGCATGGTTGTCAGCTCCATTTTGTTGGTTAGTGGGAGGAAATATATACTTTCCAAGTATACATCAAAGAGAGCAAAACCGCCAGTAGTATAGTCAGCGGACTTCGAAACTATTTCAAGGGGGGCGGGTGGTTTTAATGTCAAGATTTTGTGTTGTAGGGGCCGCACCCCTGTGCGGCCCGCCTATCCACACAAACCTAACGCTGTAGGGGCGGGGCCTTCCCTCCCGCGGTTTACATCGGGCCCCTGGTTTGCCCCAGCCTGGCGATGTAGGGTCGGGGTTCCATCCCCGACCGCCAGGATCGAGCTCAAGGTCAAGGGCCTAATATTAACTCAGCCTGCGGGCTGGGATTACTGTACCGCTCATGCCGCGGAGGCACTTACTTTTCTTTGACTCGCCAAAGAGAAAGTAAGCAAAAGAAAGGCAACTGGGGGAGGACCGGGTTTGCTCCAAGGTCAGTCGCAAACAACTCCCCCAGGCCCCCTCTATACGGACAGGTTAGCGAAGGCCGGAGTGTTTGTACGTGAGTAATTCTCGCGAGCTCCCGATCTTGTCAACAAGGGCATGGGTGGCACCGTATTTTCGCCCAAAAGCGATTTTATATTCAGACTTTGAATTTAAAGACTTTGACCTTAACACTGCGAAAACCGCGGGCGGGATAATCCCGCCCCTACAACGTTAGCCCTTGCTCTCAAAAGCCACCACCCCTTGCGGCATTTTTGAAGTTAGTCAGCTATATAGTAGCGCAGCAGTTGAATGGTTACATACAAAAACGGTCGGGCACAGAAGCCCGACCAAAGTTTTGCGCGGATTATATCCCCATCGCGTCCTTAATCTTGCCAAAGAAGTTTTTACGCTTCTCGTAATTTTTCTCGGTCATCATGCCCTCAAAGGTTTTGAGGGCTTCTTTTTGTTTGGCGTTGAGGCCACGGGGCACCTCTAAGACCGCGCGGACATATTGCTCGCCGCGTCCGCGTCCATTTAGGTAGGGGACACCTTTGTTGCGCAGCCGGAAGACCGTGCCTGGCTGTGTTCCCTCGGGCACCGAGTAGCTCACTTTACCGTCCACTGTGGGGACGGTTATCTCGTCACCCAGGGCAGATTGGGCGTAGGTAAGCGGAATCTCGCACCAGATATCAAATCCGTCCCGCTCAAAGATTAGGTCGGGGCGAACACTCACCCGGACGATGCAGTCACCGGGTGGGCCGAAGTTTAAGCCGTTATCGCCCTCACCGCGCAGAACAAAGCTCTGCCCGTCATCAATACCGGCGGGGACGTTTACCTCCAGGTTTTTAGTTGCCCGCACCCGGCCCTTGCCGGCGCATGTTTTGCAAGCGTCTTTTATTACGGTGCCTTTACCGCCGCAGCGCGCGCATGCCCGGGAGGACTGTATAACACCAAACGGCGTGCGCTGGTTTACTTTGACTTGCCCTGTGCCCGAGCACTCTCCACATGTTTCGGGTTTGGTGCCTTTGGCAGCGCCCGAGCCCTCGCAGGTGGCACAGGTCTGCAGGCGGGAGACGCTGACCGTCTTGGCCACACCCTTCACCGCTTCCATGAAGTCGAGTGCCATGCTTATTTGCACATCGCTGCCCTTAATAGGCGCGTTAGGGTTGCGCGCCCGGGTAGATCCGCCAAACCCTCCACCAAAGAAGTTGTCGAAGATATCGCCCAGGTCCTCGAAGCCAAAGCCCTGGCTGCTAAAGCCGCCAAAGCCTGCGCCGCCCGGCCCGGCGCCATACGAGGGGTCGACCCCCGCGTGACCGAACTGGTCGTATTTTTGACGCTTAGCAGGGTCGGAGAGCACCTCGTAGGCTTCGCTGACCTCCTTGAACTTGACCTCGGCCTGCTTGTTGTCGGGGTTAACGTCCGGGTGATATTTTTTGGCCAGACCACGGTACGCCTTCTTCAGCTCGTCTTCCCCAGAGGTCTTGGAAACCCCCAAGACCTCGTAATAATCTTTTTTTTCAGGCAATGTTTACACCTCGCGTGTCAGGAGTCAGAGGACAGAGAACAGAATAGGGAACTCCCTTCCTGTCCTCTGGCTTCACAGCTCTGCTATTCGTCCTCTTTAACTTCCTTGTAGTCGGCGTCTACGAAACCGTCATCATCGGTGGGCGGGGCCTCGCCGGTGAAGTCACCGGCCTCTGGGTCGGGTGCTCCTTGGGCCTGTGCATCTTTGTACAACCCTGAAGAGACTTCATACAGCACTTTTTGTAGCTCTTCCTGCGCGGCCTTCACGGCTTCTATGTCGGTGCCTTTGAGGGCTTCGACCAGCGTGTCTTTCTTTTCGCTCAATTGGTTTTTTTGTTCGTCGGAGATTTTGTCGGCGTTTTCGCTTAGCAGCTTTTCGGTTGCGAAGACGGCTTGGTCTGCGCTGTTGCGGACATCGGCCTCTTCGCGGTTCTTTTTGTCCTCGGCAGCGAACTGCTCGGCCTCGCGAATGGCCTTGTCTATGTCATCCTTGCTCATGTTGGATGAGCTTGTGATAGTAACGTTTTGTTCCTTGCCTGTGCCTAAATCCTTGGCGGTGACGTTTACTATACCGTTAGCGTCGATATCGAAGGTGACCTCGATCTGCGGGGTGCCGCGGGGTGCGGGCGGAATGTTGTCCAGGTGGAAGCGGCCCAGGGTTTTGTTGCCGCTGGCCATCTCACGCTCGCCTTGCAGCACGTGTACCTCAACCGAGGTCTGGCCGTCGGCGGCAGTGGAGTAGACCTGGCTCTTCTTGGAGGGAATGGTGGTGTTGCGCTCGATCATTTTGGTGAATACGCCGCCTAGGGTCTCGATGCCCAGGGATAGGGGAGTGACGTCCAGCAGGAGCAGGCCTTTGACGTCGCCGCCGAGCACGCCGCCTTGAATCGCCGCACCCATGGCCACACATTCGTCGGGGTTTACACCCTTAAATGGCTCTTTGCCCATGAAGTCCTTGACTGCGTCCTGTACGGCTGGTATACGGGTGGAGCCGCCTACCAGCAGCACGCGCTGAACTTCGTCGGCCTTAAGCCCGCTGTCGCTCAGCGCCTGGCGAACCGGAATCATTGTCTGGTCCACGAGGTCTGCAGTCAGCTCGTTGAACTTGGCGCGGGTAATGTTGAGGTCAAGGTGCTTTGGCCCGGAGGCGTCCGCGGTGATGAACGGCAGGTTAACGTTGGCGCTTGCCATCCCAGAGAGCTCGATCTTGGCCTTCTCAGCCGCTTCTTTGAGCCGCTGCATGGCCATTTTATCGCCCTTGAGGTCAATGCCGCTGTCCTTTTTGAACTCAGCCGCAAGGTAGTCGATAACGCGCTCGTCGAAGTCGTCGCCGCCCAGTTTGTTGTTGCCGGCAGTGGCCAGAACTTCCTGAACGCCGTCGCCCATCTCGATGATAGAGACGTCGAAGGTACCGCCGCCCAGGTCGTAGACCATTATCTTCTGGTCCTGTTCTTTGTCGATACCGTAAGCAAGGGCTGCCGCCGTGGGCTCGTTGATTATCCGTTTGACGTCAAGCCCGGCGATTTTGCCGGCATCTTTGGTGGCTTGGCGCTGCGCGTCGGTGAAGTACGCCGGTGTGGTGATGACAGCCTCGGTTACCGGGTGGCCAAGATAGGCTTCGGCGTCAGCCTTCAGTTTTTGCAGCACCATGGCGGACACTTGCTGCGGCGTGTAGTCCTTATCATCAATTTTTACGCTGAAGTTGCTGCCCATATGCCGCTTGATGCTCATGACTGTGCGGTCGGGGTTGGTGACGGCCTGGCGCTTGGCCACCTGGCCCACCATACGCTCGCCGGTTTTATTGAACGCCACCACAGAAGGCGTGGTGCGCGACCCCTCAGCATTTGCGATAACAACGGCTTCGCCGCCCTCCATTACCGCTACGCAAGAGTTTGTTGTGCCAAGGTCAATACCTATAATTTTGCCCATATTATTTTTCCTCCATAGTTTATATCGTTGATTGTTTTTTTGTAAGGTCTGTGTAAACTCCACTCCCCCTGCGGCGTTGCCCAAGTCCCCCTCAGGGAGGTGACGCGCAGCGTCGGAGGGAGTGCCTATTCCGCCTAGTTCGCTGTCTGCACCATTGCGCATCGCAAAACTTTTTCGCCCATCTTGTAGCCTTTTTGCAGTACCAGTGCCACTGTGTTTTCGCCAAGGTTATCATCTTCGATGTGCATTACGGCGTGGTGCTTTTCCGGGTCAAAGCTCTCGCCGACCTCACCGAAGGGCTCCACCCCAAAGGAGGCGAGGGTGTCAGCAAAGCTCTTCATGGTCAGCTCAAAGCCTTTGGCGAAATCGGCGCTGCCGCAGTCGTACTGCTGGGCCCGCTCAAAGTTGTCCTGAACCCCCAGCAGCTTTAGCAGCACACCGGCGGTTGCGGTGGCGTAGGTTTCGTCCTTCTCTCGCTGCGAGCGCTTGCGGAAGTTGTCGTACTCGGCCATTAGGCGCAGGTGCTTATCTTGAAGCTCGTCGTAAAGTGCCAGCGTCTTGGCAAGCAGCTCGGTCTCGATTTCGGGCGCAACCTCAGTTTCTTCTATAGGGGGCGGGGATTGTTCCCCGGGGTTTTCGGTGGTTGGGTTTTCCAGCTCGTTCTCGTTTGTCATGTGTCTGCTCGGGCTCCTTTCGTATGGTGGTTATTGTAGGGGAAGCGCACTCGGGCGCTCCGGCCTATTCATGTCATACTTCCGGTATACGGCGGGTCGCCCAGTGTGCGACCGCTATATCTCAATATAAATACCGCTCAATCCCTACTCAGCGTCTCCGTCAACAACTCCCCCAGCGTATGGGCAAAATATTCAAGGTGTGGTATAAGTCTCGCGTAGTCAATCCGCACCGGGCCAATCAGTCCGATTGTGCCGGCGGGTGTGCCGTCCACCTCGTAGCCGGTCATAACTACGGCGGAGTCGCTGAGCTCCATGGTTTGGTTTTCCTTGCCGATAATTATCTTGAAGTTCTGGCCATCTCCCTTGGTGGCGAAGAGGGCCTGCAGGCTGTCTCGGTTTTCGAGCATGAGCAGCAGGTCGCGCACCAGGCGGTTGAGCTCGCCATATTCGAGCAGTTTGGCCGAGCCGCTTACGTAATACTGGCCGTCGCTGACCTCACGGCAGAGCTCGAAAATCGCGGTCAGGATGGGGTTGAACACCCGGGAGTACTCCCCCAGATTGACCGACATGGCCCCCAGGTAAGCCGATGAGACCTCGTCGATGCTCATTCCGCCCAAGCGCCCATTGGCGAACTTGTTAAAGAAGTCGATAAGCCTGTCACTGACCTGAAAGTCCACCCGGCAGACCTTGTTGCGTATAATCCCATTGGAAGCAATCAGAAGTATAACCACTGTGTTAGAGCCTGCCGCAATCAGCTCCAGCCGGCGGATACGCACTGTCTTCGGGGTGATAGACGAGGTCACTGTGGCGCAGTTTGTGTAGCTGGAGAGCGCCTCTGCCGCGTCCTCGAGCAGCTTATCCGGGTCGGGGTTGCGCACGTTAAAGAGGGAGTCTATCTCGGTGCGCTCCTCTGCGGTGAGAGGTGCGGGGCGCATGAGAGCATCTATATATTCCCGGTATCCCAGGTGCGAGGGCACTCGCCCAGCCGATGTGTGCGGCTGCTCCAAATAGCCCATCTCGAACAGCCAGGCCATGTCGCTGCGCACAGTCGCAGAGGAAACGTTAAACCCCAACTTGCCAGTAAGCAGCTTAGAGCCCACAGGCTCGCCGGTGTGTATATAAGTTTCTACAATCGCGGCCAAAATAGCCTGTTTGCGCTCGTTTAGCTTCATGTTTCCTCACCTGCCATCAGGCTGAATCTTTGGTTGGCACTCTGTGCTGTCGAGTGCTAATACATACTTTACCACTTATTTCTGGTTTTGTCAAGGGGATTCATAGATTGTTTGCAATTGCAAAGCGGCGACATGTAGTCGCCGCTTCTTAATACTTGTTTCACTTCAAAATTAACAGCTCCGCTGCCACACACTCGTGGAGTGTGTAAACTTGAAAAATAAAGTGCATTTTTCAAGTTTAATGGCGATATTAAGTCAACAGTTTGCTATGCGCTCTTTTCAAGCTGTTCTGGCGCCGGCACAACCGCGTACTTCTCGCAGGCTCTTTTGTACGCCCGCTGGATAAGCCGCTGGGCGATTAAGACGCTTAGTGTGGCTGCGATCGATATTGCCAGGCATCTAATAAATGTGCTCATAGGTTTACCTCTCTAAATACAAATCGACGTGCGTATAGGGGTGCTCTTGACCGGCCCCAGCCCGTTATAGTATTGTCGCAATCATTGCGGTGCAATCACGAGCCGGCCCATGCTGTCTCCGGAGTATGGGTCCCCGGCAAAATCGGCTGGGAAAAAGCTACCGCTGTGGGCCATTTCCGGGCCCGGGCAGAGTTTGTAGAAGTTGCCGGCCAGCGCACGGCCTTCATCTAGGTTTAGCGTCCCGCCTAGAGTTTCCAGCCAGTCGAGCGGTAGTGCGGCTAGCCCGCCCCAGTAGATACCTTGCAAATCCTCCCCGTTGTGGGGGTGCAGTGCAAAGCCTGACGGCGGATTTATCGCGCGCTCCAGCCCGCTTTCTTCCAGAAGAGAGAAGGCGCAGCTGCCATCCGGCTTTAGTGAGAGTGCAAGAGCCAGCTCCGGTTTTTGTGGGAAGAGATAGAACACCCCGCGCAACTCGCTGCCCTGGGGCGGCGAGAGCTCGAATGCCCACATGCGCACAAACAGGCTCCGGCTGTCCAGGCAGATGTTGCACTGGGCGTAGGGTTTGTAGTCGCGTTTTTCGAGAGGGTAGTCTTTTATCACCGCAACCGGCAGAGTGTCGAGTTCTGAAAGGCTGGAGATGTGGAAAACCTTGAAGGACATGGCGAGGCTCCTTTTTACGTCAGTGAGTATTGTGTTAGTTGATAATCATGGGCTCGTGCGGGACTACTGGTGCGGGTATGCCCAGCTCTTCGTGGGTGACGACTCCATCGCGCAGGGCCTTGTCACGCAGCTCCAGATAGAACCCGGCATCGGCGGTCCAGAAGTACGGCCCAACGTAGAGCAGATAAATGGCGGCGGAAGCGAGAGCGCCAAGTATAAACCCACCCGGTCCACCGAAAGCCAGAACAGCAGCTGGCAGGCCGGTGAGTATAAACCAACCAAAAAAGCTGAGGACAAAGATAAAAATTGCGCCTCTGTGGCCCTTGGTGATGCGCATACAGATTTTGAGCGCCTGTGTAGCCTTAACGCTGGGGCAATCGGCCAGGATGTTGGGGGTAAAGAAATATGCCATCGACATTACTATAACAGGTATGGTAAATAGTAAGGCAAGCACGGGAGACCAGCCCAGTGTGTAAGTGACAACAATCGGTATTGACCAGAGAGTAAGCCAAAGAGTCATCCACGCCATGCCGCCAAGCTTGCGCCAAAAGTTTACCCCAAGTCCGGTAAATATTTCACCGGCGCTGGCATACTCACGCTTGTAGAGTTTGATGTATTCGCCCAACATGTTTACCATCATCACCCATAGTATGAACATACCGGCGATGAACACGATCCAGTACGCCGTGCCCTGCCCGCCGGTGGCGCGTTCAACCATATTGTCCAGCCACCCCGAGACAAAGCTCATCAAAGCAAAAGTGAAAGTGAGGAGTATAGCGGTGCCGCGCTGTGCACCCATGGCCTCTTTGGCCAGAGTCTTGATTTCGGGCCTTGTTTTCATGGTAGATTCCACCTTAAATTATTTGAATGTTTGTTAACGCAGAATACAACCTATATTATATTGCTCAGTTGATGATAATATTCTCATATATGGTGGGCAAAGGCTCGGGCAAGCCTAGCTCTTCGTAGGTAACTACGCCGTCGCACAGGGCTTTGTCGCGCAGTTCCAGGTAGAGCCCAGCGAAAGCTGTGTAGAAGTACGGCCAGAGGTAGAGCGTCCAAACGACACTGGTAAGATAAAAACCGAGCATGAACGAGTCAGCTGCCACACCCAGAATGGAGCCTGGAAGTCCGAAAAGCAGAACCCAGCCCATAAAGCTGAGGCAGAAGACAAAAACATCAGCCCTGTGCCCTTTTGTAATCCGTATAGAAATTTTGAGCGCCTGGATAGCTTTGACACTGGGGCAGTCGGCCAAAATGCTATAAGTGAAGTAGAAGGCAAGCAACCCAACTAAGACCGGCATCATTAACAGCAGAATCAATCCGGGAGGTAAATCAAATATGGTATCAACGATAAGCGGCAACGACACCCAGAGCATTATCAAGAGAGCGCCGCCCAGCTTGTGCCAAAAATTCACCGTAAAGCCGGTGAATATCCCGCTCGTAGAGGCTTTTTCGCCCTTGTAAATTTTGATGAATTCACATGTCATGTTTACCATTACAAGCCCTGTTACCGCCATGCGCGCGGCATACACAATCCAGTACACGACGCCTTGGCTGCCGGTGTCAGCCGCGATAAACGTGTCCAGCCTCATCGAGGCTGCCGTTATCAGCCCAAGCAAAAAAATGAGCAGTATAGCGGTGCCGCGCTGAGCTCTCATGGCCTCCCTGGCCAAAGCTTTAATTTCAGGCCGTGTCTTCATTGTCATCACCCCAAGTTGTCTGTCTCTTTACATACTCTCCGGCGCGTCGATTTTCATGAGCGCCAAGGTATTGGACAGCGCTGTTCTGGTACAGAGGCAGAGCCGCAGCCGAGCCTGCATCAGAGGCTCGTTGTCCACGCTTACCCGGCAGGCGGTGTAGAACTTGTGGAAGAGGGTGGCGAGGTCAATGGCGTAGCGGGTCAGGCCGCTGGGATCCATTCGGGTGGCTGCTGTGGCAACCTCGCCGGGCAGCTGTGCCAGCCTGCGAATAAGTGCAATTTCCTCCGGCGCGCTGAGCAGGAGCAATTCTTGTTGGGTCACATCCCTGGGTGAGATACCATCTCCGGCCAGCTTCTTGAGGATAGAGCAAATTCGCGCGTAGGCGTACTGGACGTAGAACACCGGGTTCTGCGAGGTCTGCTCGGCGGCAAGCGTTAGGTCGAAATCCATTGCCGAGCCCGGCTGCTGCATGTTGAAAAAGAACCGGGCGGCGTCGGCAGGGACAATCTCTAAAAGGTCGCGCAGGGCGGTGCTGTGGCCGCTGCGTTTGCTCATACGGTAGGGCTCGCCGTCCTTCATCAGCCGCACTAGCTGCATAAGGACGATTTCGAGCTTATCGCCGCTCAGGCCGACAGCGTCCATAGCACCCTTTAGCCGGGCCACGTGGCCGTGGTGGTCGGCTCCCCAGATGTTTATTACGGTGTCAAACCCGCGCAAGGCAAACTTGTCGTAGTGGTATGCGATGTCGGCGGCGAAGTAGGTAGGGTTGCCGTTCTGGCGGATAAGCACTTCGTCCTTTTCTGCGCCGAACTCACTTGCTTTGTACCAGAGCGCGCCCTCTTTTTCGTAGGCTAGGCCCTTCTCTGTGAGGATGCCCACAATTTTTTCGACCAAGCCATTTTTGTAAAGCGTGCTCTCCCGGAACCAGACGTCGTAGTTTATCCGGTAGGCGTCAAGGTCGCGCTCCATGGCGGCGATGTTTGTGGGCAGGCCAAAGTCTACCAGCGCCTGGCGCTGCTGTTCTTCTGACAGGGCTAGCAAGCTGTCGCCGTGCTCGTCGGCATATCTCTGCGCCAGCTCTTTGATGTCCTCGCCCTGGTAGCCGTCCTCGGGGAAGGTAACGGCCTCCTCGCCCTTAAAGATTTGCAGGTACCGCGCCTGCAAAGAAATACCGAATTTTTCTATTTGGTTGCCCGCATCGTTGACGTAGAACTCGCGGGTTACGCTGTGGCCGCTGGCCTCAAGCGCGCCTGCCAGGCAGTCGCCGATTGCGCCGCCCCGGGCGTTGCCCATATGCATCGGACCGGTGGGGTTAGCCGAGACAAATTCGACCATAACCTTTTTGCCGGCACCGTGGTCAGTTTTGCCGTAGTCGGTGCCAAGGGTGGTCACGCTTTGGAGTACCTGGGCGAACCACTCCCGCCCAACGAAAAAGTTTAGAAATCCGGGCCCGGCAATTTCCCCACGCTCGAAAAAACTGCCATCGAAGTCCAAATTCTCCAGGATAGCCTGGGCAATTTTGGGCGGCGGCATGCGAAAAGCCTTAGCCCCAACCAACGCGATATTGGCGGCGAAGTCACCGTGGGCGGTGTCGCCGGGTATCTCAACCGCGAATTCCGGTGGCTGCACTTCAGGTAGGCTGCCATGTTTGGCGGCTTTTTCTATTGCGGCAATCACAAGGGCGCGAACCTGGGCGGTTGCATCCCGGACTAAATCTTTTGGTATCATTGTTTGGGCGCACTCTCCTTTATTTGGATATACATTTCGTTTTCACTTGCGTACATTGAGTTAATGTCCAGAGAATATTTTATCTCAAGGTTGCCGCCGTCCTCGGCCAGCGTGCTCTTTATTCGGCTGCCCTGTACCCCGACCAGCAAGTCGCCGTATCCGACGTCGTAGTGGCATTGGTGGCGAACCCCCCGCTCAACGATCAGCTGGGAGTTGGCGGTACCGGTGCGCACGAGAGTCACCATTTTTTCCGGCTCGACCTTCAGCGTGGTAGTGGAGCCCTCGTAGCCGGTGGATTCGCTCTCCTCGTAGCTGATGTAAAAACATCCGCCACGCTTATAGTATTGCCCGGTGGTGAACAGCTCGATTATATCGTAATCATCCTCGCTGCTCTGCACGCTTTTTATATTGATTAGCACGTCTTTTTTCATAGGGGAGCCCTTTCGTGTGGTGGCTGAGGTTGGTAGACATATAGCTGGTTTTTTTGGCCACCTATTGTGCCGCTGTTACGACACCGGTTTTGCAAAAATACCAAGATAAATAGGTGCGCACCCCTGGCATACTATATATTATATAGCCCACAGAGTAAAAATCTTCCTCTATCGCAATTGTACCACAACATTTGTAGAAAATCCACGATTACTTTAGAGGGCCGGTCCGCTGCGCTTAACCGGGTTGCGTTTGACAAATTCGCCGTGACCGGGCTTGCCGACGAACTCGCCGTCTTTATATACCAGCGCGCCCTTGCTGTAAGTGCGTACCGGGTAACCTTTTAGCTGCACACCCTCCCAGATGGTGTAGTCGATAGTCGAGTGCATATTTTTCTGAGAGATAGTGAAGTCCTTGCTGGGGTCGTAGAGCACGATGTCGGCGTCGCTGCCGGGCGCGATGTAGCCCTTTTGGGGTGCGCAGCCGAACAGCTTTGCCGGGTTTGCACAGCAGAGTTCCACCGCACGCTCAAAGCTTATCCGGCCTTTGTTCGCCTCGCTGAGCAGGTAAGGGTAGAGGTTTTCGATACCCATGCAGCCGTTGGGAATCTTAGTAAAGTCATCCTTCCCCCAGTCCTTTTCGGTCGTCTGGAAGGGGCAGTGGTCGGTGGCGACTGTGGCGATGTTGCCGTTTTCGATACCCAACCAGAGCGCGTCCTGGCTTGCCTGGCCTTTCATGGGCGGGGAGCAGACAAAGTTGCGGCCGTCCGGGCGCTTGTAGACCTCGCAAGTGAAGTTGAGGTAGTGAGGACAAGTCTCGGCGAAGATAGGGTAGCCTTCTGTGCGTGCCTTCTCGACAGCTTTCATGCCGTCTTCGCAGCCAAGGTGAACGATGTAGAGGGGTGCGCCAACGCTTTTTGCCAGCTCAATGGCACGAATGTCGGCCTCGGACTCGACGAACTCCGGTCGGCTGAGGTAGTGGTACCAAGCGCTGGTCTTGCCTTGGGCGATAAACTCGGCCTTGCGGATCTCGAGCACGTCATGGTTTTCGGCGTGAACCATTACCAGCGCGCCTATGTCCTTGCTTCGCCTGAGCACTTTATAAAAAACGCCGTCCGTTATGCCGAAAGCGTAGGTCATAAACACCTTAAAACTGGTGACGCCCATGTTGACAGCGGATTCCATCTCGTCAAGAATGTCGTCGGTGAGGTCGGTTATGGCCACATGGAAGCCGTAGTCCACGCAGGCTTTTGGCGCGGCCAGCTTGTCCCTGCCCTTGACAGCCTCCAGCAGACCCTGGCCATTGCCCTGCATTACAAAGTCGATGACCATAGTTACCCCGCCGCAGGCTGCCGCACGGGTGCCGGTCATATAGTCATCAGCGGAGAGTGTGTCGCCGACGGGCAGCTCCAGGTGAGTGTGGACGTCCAGCCCGCCGGGCAGCACCAGCAGGTCGGTGGCATCGACAATCTCCGCTCCCTGTGGATCAAGGCCTATTCCCACCGCGACCACTTTGCCGGACTTAACCGCCACATCCGCTTTATAGCGGCCATTAGAGTTTACAACTGTCCCGTTTTTTATCAAGAGGTCCATTCCGTCAACAGCTCCCTTATATGCATTCTTTACGATGCTTGCATTAAACCACCCCGGCGCATATGCGCCACCCCTCCAGGGAGGAGAATTATGTGTATACAATGCGCCTCTAAATCCTCACGCCTTGCGCGCTTGGCCAGCCTGAAGGTATTTATTCTTGCGGATATTCTTAGCGCAGTAGTAGATACACAAGGTGCCAACAAGGATATCAAGCAGGCTGCCTACCACGATTTGCTCCGGTATATCAATCGCCAGCAGCACTGTGTTGGAGGTTAGTGCTAAGTTGAACGCAAACACCGCCGTTTGCACCACAAAAAACTGCACAAAGTGCCGCAGGTGCAGGGTGAAGATAAACCTGCGCACCAGCAAAAACATCCCGTGCAAAACAACCAGCGAAGTGAGCGTAAGCACAATTGGCGGCAGACCGCTAAACCCACGAGCAAACAAAATGACAACGCCGACAAGCCTGACCGCAGTAGTCAGAAACACAAGCGCGTATAATGTTTTTTTCATTGTGATGCCCTCCTGTTACCATGCTTGCAATCAAGTTATCATTCTTAAGACCAATCTGCGGTTTGCGCCTTAAGTTGCAAGCGTAGATCATACAGCTTCTATCCCACAAAATTCTCCAAGATTATCAACTGCTATTGTACCACAAATCCTACTCCTGTCAAAGGCGGTACCCTTGACAAAAAATGCGCGCCATATTACAATTATACGTCACGATAACGTGGAGATTATTCGGGGGCGAAAAAATGGACAAGTTTGAGCTGGTGGCGCCTTACAAACCCACTGGAGATCAACCGTCGGCAATACAAAAGCTGGTGGATGGTATAAACACGGGTATGCGCGAGCAGGCGCTGCTGGGTGTGACTGGCTCGGGTAAAACGTTTACTATGGCCAACGTCATAGCGCAGGTGAACAAGCCGACCCTTGTGCTGGCCCACAACAAGACTCTGGCCGCCCAGCTCTGTAGCGAGTTCAAGGAGTTTTTCCCAAACAACGCGGTGGAGTATTTTGTGAGCTACTACGACTACTACCAGCCAGAGGCGTACATCCCTGGGACTGACACATACATCTCCAAAGATTCTTCCATCAACGACGAAATTGAGAAGCTGCGCCACTCGGCCACGTCTGCACTGAGCGAGCGCAATGATGTTATAATAGTTTCCAGCGTCAGCTGCATATACACCCTGGGCGATCCGATTGATTACCGCACCATGGTAATCTCCCTGCGCACCGGTATGCAAAAGGGCCGGGACGAGTTGCTGCGCAAGCTGGTGGATATTCAATACGAGCGCAACGACCTCAACTTCATTCGCAACAAGTTTCGGGTGCGGGGGGATATTGTCGAAATCTACCCGGCTTACTGGAGTGACCGGGCGATACGGGTCGAGTTCTTTGGGGACGAGATTGATCGCATAAGCGAGATAAACCCGCTGACCGGCGAGGTCAGAAGCGTGGTCAGCCATATGGCAATCTACCCGGCTTCCCACTACATCGTCCCACGGGAGCAGATGGTAAAGGGCATTGAGGACATAAAGCAGGAGATGGAGACGCGGTGCCAGCAGTTCAAGAGCGAGAACAAGCTGATAGAGGCCCAGCGGATTGTCGAGCGGGTGAACTACGACATGGAAATGCTTGTTGAAGTCGGCTTTTGCTCTGGGATTGAGAACTACAACCGGGTGCTGGCCGGGCGGGCACCGGGCTGCACACCGTTTACCCTGTTCGACTATTTCCCCGATGACTTTTTGTTCGTCTGCGACGAGAGTCACGTCACACTGCCACAGGTGCGCGGAATGCACGGCGGCGACCACGCCCGCAAGAAAAACCTGGTTGACTACGGCTTTAGGCTGCCCTCAGCCTTCGACAACCGACCGCTCAACTTCGATGAATTTTACGGCAAGCTGCACCAGGCGGTCTACGTAAGCGCCACACCCGGGCCATTTGAGCGGGAGCGTGCCGGGCAAATCGTAGAGCAGATTATCCGGCCCACAGGGCTGGTTGATCCCGAAATAGAAGTGCGCCCGGTCAGCGGGCAGATTGATGATATAGTGCTGGAAATCGGCGCACGGGTAGAGGCCAAAGAGCGGGTGCTTATCACCACGCTGACCAAGAAAATGGCCGAAGACCTCACTGACTACTTGCACAAACTAGGAGTGCGCATACGCTATATGCACCACGACGTCGACACTATCGAGCGGATGGAGATTGTTCGCGATTTGCGCGCCTGCGAGTTCGACGTGTTGGTTGGCATCAATCTGCTCCGCGAGGGGCTCGACCTCCCTGAGGTCTCGCTGGTTGCCATCTTCGATGCGGATAAGGAGGGCTTCCTGCGCGGCGAGACCGCGCTGATACAGACAATCGGCCGAGCTGCCCGAAATGTAAACGGCAAGGTAATTATGTACGCCGACCAGGTAACGCCCTCGATGGAGCGGGCAATCACCGAGACATACCGCCGCCGGGAGATTCAGCAGCGGTACAACCAGGAGCACGGCATCACGCCCACAACCATCATCAAGGAAGTACGCGGGGTGCTGGAGATTTCAAAGAAAGAAAGCAAAGACCTTTCAGGCAAGCGGCTAAAGCAGATGAACCCGCGCGAGCGGGGCGAGCTCATAAAGCAGCTGACGCTGGAGATGAAGAACGCGGCCAAGCTGCTTGAGTTTGAGCACGCGGCTTATCTTAGGGATAAGATCGAGGCGGTTAAGGGCGGGAAATAGGGGAAAGGTCAAGGGCGCTCCCCCTGGGCTTCGCCGTTTCCCCCTCTGGGAGGGGGACTTGTGAAACTTGCTTGCGCAAGGGCAGACTACACAGGCTTGCCCATAGCCTCCCTCCTCGAGGGAGGTGGCGCGAATGCGCCGGAGGGAGTGCCCTTGATCTTGCCCTCACGAACTACACAAACAAAGGAGCAACCAACATTGCCAAGAGATAAAATCATCATCAAAGGTGCGCGCGAGAACAATCTCAAGAACGTTGATCTCGAGATTCCGCGCGACAAGCTTATAGTATTCACCGGCCTTTCGGGCTCAGGGAAGACTTCGCTTGCGTTTGATACCATCTACGCCGACGGCCAGCGTAGGTATGTGGAGAGCCTATCCTCATACGCCCGGCAGTTTCTCGGCCAGATGCAAAAACCGCGAGTGGATTCAATCGAGGGGCTCTCGCCGGCGATTTCGATCGACCAGAAGACAACTTCCAAAAACCCGCGCTCAACAGTGGGCACGGTGACGGAGATATACGACTACCTGCGCCTTCTCTACGCCCGGATAGGTATTCCGCACTGTCCGGTTTGCGGGGTGGTCATCGAGCAGCAGACCATTGACCAAATGGTCGACCGGGTGCTCTCGCTGCCCGAGGAGACCAAGATACAGCTGCTTGCCCCGGTTGTTCGCGGGCGTAAGGGACAGCACATCAAAGAACTGGACGCCGCCCGCCGGAGCGGCTACGCCCGGGTACGAGTGAACGGCAGCCTGTACGACCTTTCCGAGGAAATAACGCTGGATAAGAACAAAAAGCATACGGTAGAAATTGTAGTTGACCGGCTGGTGGTGCGCGAGGACATCCGCTCCCGGCTGGCGGACTCTCTCGAGACCGCGCTCTCGGCTGCCGGTGGCCTTGTAGTGGTCAGCGCCCAGGGTGGTGAGGACATGCTCTTCTCGCAGAACTACGCCTGTCCCGAGCATGGGATAAGTATTGAGGAGCTGGCCCCACGCATGTTCTCGTTCAACAATCCGTTTGGCGCCTGCGCCAAGTGCACAGGTCTTGGTGTCTACCTCAAAGTCGACCCGGCGCTGATTATCCCGAACAAGAACCTCTCCATCGCCGAGGGAGCTATTCGCGCCTCTGGTTGGTATTTTGCCGAGGGCGGTATAGCCCAGATGTACATGGAGGCGCTCAGTAAGCGGTATGATTTTTCGCTCAAGGTTCCGGTGAAAGACCTGCCCGAGGAAGTCGTGGATATCATCATGTACGGCAACAAAGGTGAAAAGCTGACCATGCGCAGGGAGTCAAGCTCAATCAGCGGGGAGTATACCTCGTCGTTTGAGGGGATTGTCAACAACCTTGAGCGTCGTTACAGCCAAACCGACAGCGAGTGGATGCGCGAGGAGATTCGCGCCCACATGACCGAGCTGCCCTGCCCCGAGTGCGAAGGCAACCGGCTAAAACCGGAATCTCTGGCGGTCAAAGTCAGTGGAATAAACATCATCGAGTTCACCAAAATGAGCATCGACAGGGCGATTGAGTTTGCCGCAGCCGCACAATTGACCGAGCGCCAACGACTAATCGGCCACGATATACTCAAAGAGATAAACGAGCGGCTAGCCTTTCTGCAGGGAGTAGGGCTGGGCTACCTAACCCTTTTCCGCTCTTCCGGCTCGCTCTCAGGCGGCGAGAGTCAGCGGATTAGGCTGGCCACCCAGATCGGATCGTCGCTGGTTGGGGTACTCTACATCCTGGACGAGCCCAGCATCGGACTCCACCAACGGGACAACGACAAGCTTATCGCCGCACTAAAAAACCTGCGCGACCTGGGCAACACCCTGATTGTTGTCGAGCACGACGAGGAGACCATGCACGCCGCCGACTACATCGTGGATATCGGCCCTATGGCTGGGATTCATGGTGGACAAGTAGTGGCAGCCGGCGGGGTGGATGAGATCATAGCCTGCCCCGGCAGCATAACCGGGCAGTACCTTTCCGGGGAGAAGAAGATACCCGTGCCCACCGAGCGCCGCCAACCAAACGGCAAGCACTTGAAAGTCCTGGGTGCCCGCCAGAACAACCTTAAAAACCTGACTGTCTCGATCCCGCTGGGGCTGATGAGCGCGGTGACAGGCGTTTCCGGCTCGGGCAAGTCTACTTTAGTTAACGAGATTATCTACCGGCGCCTGGCCCACGACCTCAACAAAGCCCGTATGATCCCAGGCGAGCACGACGGGCTTGAGGGCATCGAACACTTGGATAAAATCATAGCTATCGACCAGAGCCCGATAGGGCGCACCCCGCGCTCCAACCCAGCCACCTATACCGGGATGTTCACAGACATCCGCACGGTGTTCTCTCAGACTCAATCGTCTAAGCTGCGAGGGTATGGGCCTGGGCGGTTCTCCTTCAACGTCAAGGGCGGCCGGTGCGAAGCCTGCGAGGGTGACGGAATAATCAAAATCGAAATGCACTTCCTGCCCGACGTCTTTGTGCCATGCGAGGTCTGTAAGGGCAAGCGGTACAACCGCGAGACCCTGGAGGTCAAGTACAAGGGCAAGACCATCCATGACGTACTTGAGATGACCGTTGAAGAGGGGCTCGCTTTCTTTGAAAATATCCCAAAGATAAAGCGTAAGCTGCAGACGCTATTTGATGTGGGCCTGGGTTATATCAAGATTGGGCAGAGCTCTACCACCCTGAGCGGCGGCGAGGCCCAGCGTGTGAAATTAGCCACCGAGCTGAGCAAGCGCCCCACCGACCGAACAATTTACATTCTGGACGAGCCAACTACCGGTCTGCACAGCGCCGACGTGCATATGCTGATAGAGGTGCTACAGCGCCTGGTGGAATCGGGTAACACCGTAATCCTGATTGAGCACAATCTGGACGTCATCAAAACTTGCGACTATGTCATCGACCTAGGGCCCGAGGGCGGCGAGGGCGGCGGGCAGATAATCGCCGCCGGCACACCTGAAGATATTGCGAGGACAAAGGGGTCGTATACCGGGGAGTATTTGCGCAGGGTGCTGTAGGGGCGAACTGTGTTCGCCCTTTTACAACGCAAATCCGGAACGGGCTCAAACAGGTAAAGGTGGCCGCGCCAACTGTGTTTACCTGCTTGCATACAATGTTAATCTGCGGGCGAACACAGTTCGCCCCTACAAAGGAATGACGAAAATCCAGTGCTTTCAACCATAACAAAAGACCGCGAGTTCTTACGTACCTTTTTCCTCATTGCCCTGCCGGTGACCGGACAGAACCTGCTAAACTTTGCTGTCTCAATGGCCGACACCATTATGGTGGGTCAGTTGGGCGAGGTGCAGCTATCAGCTGTCCAGCAGGCCAACCAGCTGGGCTTTTTGATGACCCTGTCGATACTCGGGCTTGGCGGCGGCGCCAACGTGATGATTGCCCAATACTGGGGCAAAGGTGACCGGGAGAGCATACACAAGGTACTTACTATTACTTACCGACTGTTGGCAGCTATTGTTGTGCTGTTTGCTACGCTCGCGGTGGGCTTCCCCTACCAGGTGATGCGGGTGCTTGGGGTGGAAGCGATTGCCGCCGACGGTGCGGCATTCCTGCGGATTGTCGGGCTGGGATACGTCTTTATGGGGTTCTCGATTGGCACCCTGGTTGTCCTGCGGGCAGTAGCCTCGGTCAAGGTGGCGGTTATGGTCTCGTCCATAACCCTTGTCATAAGCGTGACCGGCAACTGGATACTTATCTTCGGCAACCTGGGTGCACCGGCGCTGGGGTTACGTGGTGCTGCAATAACCACATTGCTTGCGCGCGTTGTTGAATTTATCATAGTAATGATTTACGTCATCAAGTTCGAGAAGAAGCTGCGCTTCCCACTGCGCAAAATTTTCATACGGAAGGTCGACTTCCTGCGCAATTTTTGGGGCAACGCAAGCCCTGTCTTTATCAATGAGGTGCTCTGGGGCGCGGGTGCGGTTACGCTCTCGATAATAATTGGCCAGATGGGCACGCATTTCATTGCAGCCAACAGCGTCAATATGGTGCTCTCAAACCTTGTAAGCGTAGCGGTGTTCGGTAGTGCTAACGCCTCGGCTGTGATAATCGGCAATACAGTGGGCGCGGGCAAATACGACCTTGCCCGTCAGCGCTCGAACGCCCTGCTGATGATAAGCGTATGCATGGGCGTGGGGGCTATGTGCCTGGTACTCTTGCTTAAGGGGCCGCTATTATCGCTCTTTGTCGGCAGCCTTTCGGCTGAGGCAATTGTCTACGCTAACCAGATAATGACCATTTCTGCGTTTATCATGCTTATGCAGGCGTTTACATTTGTCTCGATTATCGGTGTGCTGCGCGGGGGCGGGGACGGCAAGTTCGCCGCTATTGCCGATATCTCCACTATGTGGGGGGTGGCGCTGCCACTGGGATTCCTAGCCGGGCATGTCTGGGGGCTGTCGGTGCCGCTGGTCTACGCGTTCCTAAAGCTTGACGAGCTGCTTAAGGTTATAGTCTGCCTGCCACGCCTGCTTAGCGGCAGGTGGGTGCGGGACGTAACAATATGAGAAAAACAAAAGGCCGGAAAAGGGCGAACCCTCTTCTGGCCTCTGTTTATGTTATGTATGCAAATATCTGCTTTTAGCTGCGCACAAGCGTGCCGTTGCTTATAACGATTGCGCCACCAACGTCTGTGTAGAACCACAGGAAACCGTCAATTACGCGGTGGTTGGGCTCGGTAATTATCCTCATGGTGTTGGCCTCGCGGTTAAAGCTGTAGAAGACAAGGTTGTCGACATTCATGCCCTCGAGGTTGAGTCTCGCAGCGACTCTCACGGTTTGGCCGAACTCACCGGTTTGGTCAAGATGCACTACGCGGACTGTGTTAGAGAAAAAGCGATCGAAGTGAGCACGCACCCAGTCAGCATTCGCTCCGGATATCCAGCCCGAGACCAGCAAATCGCCGGTGACCTGCTGGGGACGATCTACAACCAGACGCACATCGGTGCCGCCATTAGCGTTTGTGCTGTCGTGCTCAAAGCGCATGTTTGCGCCGTCAAGTGGACGCCAAGACGCTGCCCTAAGACCGTACCGGGCACTGCTGCTTGTTTGAATAAAGGCGCCATTGCCAGTGCGGGCTTCGCTGACCATACCGGTAATCTCGTCCGCATCTGCCCATGTTATAGGTGTTTCTTGCTGGGGAGCGGCGGGGGTAGTTGCTGCTGGGGCGGCTGGAGCAGCGGGAGTAGTTGTTGTAGTTGCGGTACCGGCCGAGTTAGCCGCTTCTGTCCACTGACGAATAATTTGCTGAACATTGTGTTGAGTGCCAACGACAACCCTGTTATTATCATCGTCATCCCTGTCCCTGTTGCTGTCGCTGTTGCCGGTAGCTCTTTCATAAGCTCTGTCTCTGGTAGTGCTTGCTAGAGCTGCCGTACCAAGTGCCAACATAAGTACCAGCACCATCACAAAAGTAAAAATCTTCTTCATAACTTTACCTCCGATTCATTTTATACTTGTTTCACTTCAAAAGAAGTACACTTTTGAAACCGCGGCAAGGACAGCCGCAGTCAACGCCCTGCGCTGGAAAGCTCGTGTATACGCCATTAACGGCCTTGCCGCTACACTCTCTTCGAGTGTGTAAACTTGAAAAACAAAGTACATTTTTCAAGATGGTTTGGGATGCTGTTAATACACAAGAGTCAGGCAGCTGGGCGCCGCCTGACTCGTAAGGTTACGCCTTAGGGCACGAATTTAGCCGGATTAATCTTGACGCCAGGGCCCATAGTGGTGGCCACTACGCAGCTCTTGACATACTGGCCCTTAGCAGCTGCTGGCTTCGCCTTTACAACTGCGTCCATGAGCGCGCCAAGGTTTTCTTGCAGTTTATCTACACCGAAGGAGACCTTGCCGATCGGGCAGTGGATGATGTTGGTTTTGTCCAGGCGGTACTCAATCTTACCGGCTTTGGCTTCGGTGACGGCGCGGCCAACATCAGGAGTGACTGTGCCGGCTTTGGGGTTTGGCATCAGTCCACGGGGACCGAGCAGCTTGCCCAGGCGGCCGACAAGGCCCATCATGTCGGGGGAAGCGATGAGCACGTCGAACTCCATCCAGCCCTCTTTTTGAATCTTCTCGACCATGTCCTCTGCTCCAACATGCTCTGCACCTGCGGCTTTAGCAGCCTCTACGTTGTCGCCCTTACAGATAGCGAGCACACGAACACTTTTGCCGGTACCGTTGGGCAGAACTACCGCGCCGCGAACCTGCTGGTCTGCGTGTCGGGAGTCAACACCCAGGCGGATGTGCAGTTCAACGGACTCATCGAACTTAGCTTTCGCGGTCTTAAGGCAGATGTCCAAACCTTCAGAAATCTCGTGGAATGCCTGGCGATCAAACAGCGCCTGGCTGGCGATATATTTTTTTCCTCTTTTCATTCTCTGCGCCCCCCTTAACCTTCTACTTCGATGCCCATGCTGCGGGCGGTGCCTTTTACCATGCTCATAGCTGCTTCCAGGCTGCCGGAGTTAAGGTCTGGGGCCTTCTGCTCGGCGATCTTCTGCACCTGGTCTTTGGTTAGCGTGCCCACTTTTTCTTTATTGGGCACACCGGAGGCCTTGTCGATTCCAAGGGCCTTTTTGATGAGCACTGGGGCAGGCGGGGTTTTGGTAATAAAGCTGAAGGAGCGGTCGGCATACACAGTGATGACAACGGGGATCGTCAGGCCGATGTCATTCTTGGTGCGCTCGTTGAAGTCTTTGGTAAACGCCATGATGTTAACACCGTGTTGGCCGAGCGCTGGGCCGACAGGCGGTGCGGGGGTCGCTTTCCCCGCCGGGATTTGCAGCTTAATAAAGCCGATTGCCTTTTGTGCCATTTTATAACCTCCAAAAATAGTGGTGGTAGCGAGGTAACGTTAACCTCTCCCACGTTGTGCAGATTGCAAATGCTGATGTAGGGGCGAACTGTGTTCGTCCGTCCAAAACTCAGCAAAAAATCTTGTTCTCATCAGGCGAACACAGTTCGCCCTTACATTCTAATCCAGCGCCTCCACTTGGGCAAGTCCAAGTTCTACGGTGACGTCTTTACCCATCATTGAAACCGAAACTGTGAGCAAATCTTTCTCTGGCTCCAGAGTTTCGACCGTACCTATAAAGCCCTCCAGGTAGCCATCGGAAACCTTAACCGAGTCACCGACCTTGAAGTTTACCACGACTTCACGGGTGGTCACACCCAGGCTGGCAACCTCCTGCTCTGTGAGGGGGACAGGACGGCTACCCGGACCAACAAACCCAGTAACCCCGCGGATATTACGCACCACGTACCAGCTATCATCGGTCATAATCATCTTGACCATGACATAGCCGGGGTAGATTTTGCGCTCAACCTCTCGCTTTTTGTTGTCCTTAATCTCAGTAACGGTCTCGGTAGGCACTTGCACTTCCTGGATAAGGTCGTTTAGTTTGCGGTTTTCCACCGCTTTTTCTATGTTGGTGGCCACTTTATTCTCGTAACCGGAATAAGTGTGCACCACGTACCACTTGGCGTCAGACATTTGCTGTCTCCTCTGTGTTAGCCGCCGAAGGCCAACCGGATAAGCGCGGAAAGGCCCGCGTCAAAACCGCCGACTATAACGGCAGCTATGGCCATAAAAGCCAGCACTATGCCGGTATTGTTCATAACTTGTTTGCGGCTGGGCCAAACTACTCGGCTAATTTCGCCGCGCATGTTTCTCCATCCGCGGCCTATACGGCTAATTGCGCCGGGCTTTTTCTCGGGCCCTGTGTTTGGGTTAGACACTGCGATTCACTCCTACTTTGTTTCTTTATGGGGTGTGTGTTTACGGCAAAAGCGGCAAAACTTGCTCATTTCCAGACGATCGGGGTCGTTTTTCTTGTTCTTCATGGTGTTGTAGTTGCGCTGCTTGCACTCGGTGCAAGAAAGTGTGACTTTAACTCTCAACGTAATCTTCCTCCTAAGCTGGGGCTGGAATTTCCAGCCTTTTAGCACAAAAAATAAGCCTTTTACAGGTAACGCTTACTATAACATAAATTACCCGGCAGGTCAACACTATTTTGAAATTTTACGCCGGGGGCCGGCATAGAATTTATAGTTGGGGGTGTTTGAGGAAAATGCGCTTGCAACTGGAACTGCGAAAATCGCGTGACAAGTGACAGCATCCTTTGCCTATAAAACCGTCGCTTTTGTAAGCGCAGGCAAAGTGTCGCTTGGGCTGTTTCAGGTGCGCACACCCAAACGCCACGTGCCTGCTACACAAACCTGGCACTGTAGGGGCAGGGTTCCATCCCTGCCAGCCCAATCACACCATCGCCCCGGTTTGTAGGAGGTGGTGTCCACATCGTCCCGCCTGTATCGACATGGCCGGTGTTGCGCTGTGTCGTGGCGGTCGGGCATGGAAGCCCAACCCTACAGAACCGAAGGTTGCAGGGACAGGGCTCTATACCTGCCTGCCGGGTTATCGGCTAAAATGTGTTGATAGTGCTTGTAGGGATGACCGCCACGGTTGCCTGGTAATGCAAAAAACGCAGACGACCTAAGTCGGTCGTCCCTACATCGCCCATTGTCCATTGTCGGCCTATGTGGTATTATATAATGAAGAGGAGATGAGCGAAAATGAAGACCCTTTGTGTAATATTTGGCGGGGTGAGCAACGAGCACGATGTATCCTTGCGCTCGGCGACATCGGTGCTGAAAAACGTCGACCGGAGAAAGTACAGCGTGCGTACCCTGGGCATTACCAAAGACGGGCGCTGGCTGCTCTACGACGGGCCGGTGGAGCTTATAAAAACCGGCGAGTGGGCTGACTCGAGCAAGACGGTGCCGGCGATACTTTCTCCCGACCGGTGCCACGGCGGTCTTTTGGTTTTGGGCGAGGGCGGCCCCACACCTGTCAAGGTGGATGTAGTCTTTGGAGTGCTCCACGGGAAAAACGGCGAGGACGGTACCATGCAGGGGCTGCTGGAGCTTGCGGGTATTCCATATGTGGGCTGCAAGGTTTTAGCGAGCGCTCTCTGTATGGACAAAGCTGTCGCTCACGCCGTTCTCACCGGTGCGGGGATAAAAAAGACCGTGCTGGCAGTGGTATACCCTCGCGAGCTCGAAAATTTCAAGCTCCTGGAAACCCGGCTAGCGGCAGAGCTTGGCTACCCTATGTTTGTTAAGCCCGCCAACTCCGGCTCTTCGGTGGGGATAAGTCGGGCTACAAACGCAGACGAGTTGCACGCTGCCGTGGGTCACGCCTTTGAGCACGATTCCAAAGCGGTGGTGGAACAGGAAGTTCGCGGCCAGGAAATTGAGTGCTCGGTAATTGGCGGCGCAGACCCAATAGTCGCCGAAGTTGTAGGAGAAGTCGCCCCACCAGGCGGGTTTTACTGCTACGAATCAAAGTACCAAAACGACAGCGCTAAGCTCTACATACCTGCCCGCCTGGACGCTCAGACTGTGGCCAGGGTGCGGGTTCTCGCCGCCCGCGCCTATGAAGTTACGGGCTGCCAGGGCTTTGCCCGGGTAGATTTTTTTGTGCAAGAAGACGGAGAAATTGTGCTTAACGAGATAAACACTATCCCCGGGTTTACGTCCATCAGCATATTTCCCAAGCTGTTTGAGGCGGCGGGGGTGCCTTATAGAGAGATTATATCCAAGCTGATCGAGTACGCGCTTGAGAGCGCTGCCGGCTTGGAATAGGCCACGCAACAATATTTGCTATATCATCGCGCAAAGCCTGCACACACGCTTGACAAGCTCTGTATTTGATGGTATAATGCATTCCGCCAGGCTGGTGTAGCTCAGTTGGTAGAGCAGCTGATTTGTAATCAGCAGGTCGGGGGTTCGAATCCGTCCACCAGCTCCACTGGCCGGCCCATCTTCAATGATGGGCCGCAGTTCTGGGAGATTTCCCGAGTGGCCAAAGGGGGCAGACTGTAAATCTGTTGTCAACGACTTCGATGGTTCGAATCCATCATCTCCCACCATTGCTTTTCAAAGACGAACCCCGATAGCCCCCGTGGTTATCGGGGTTCGTCTTTTGGTTGAGTATGTCCTGCACTTCTTCAAAGGTCAAACACTTGTCGCCATATTCATAGTTGAACTAGGCAACCAGCTTGTCATCGTATACATATACGCTGTTGACGAAGAAATTGATGAACCCTTGCTTGCGCTCTGCGTCATCAAGGTCTAAGTCTGCATACTGACAAATCCGAAATCGGATTTCCTCTTTGCTGATGATAGGCCTCTCTATCTTCTCCCTTGCGATTGACAGCGCAAGGGATTCTTTTTCGCTCTCTAACCCCTCAAGTGTCGATTTGGTTGTCGGCGTAATAATCCCCGCCTTGATAGCGTTCATCACATTGTCAATCTCGGTCTGGTTTTTCTTGAGTTGGCTTTCAAGGGCTGGCAGCGCGGCGTTTGTTTTAAGCTGAACCCCATAACACTCATCGACAATGTAGTTTAGTATGGGCGCATCGTTGAGTAGCCGTAGCGCAATATCACTCATCTATTGTCGACGCTATCTAGTGGGTTTACGCACTTTGAACAAAGTACGTAAATACGCGCCCGTATCACAGGTGCGCATCGTCGAGCTATCCCAATTATTGGGGTGGCTTTTGTGCGCCTATGGCAGATTCTATATAAGGAGTTGTTCGATTGAGTAAAGTAGACCGATGTTTTGTACGGAACCAGGGTTACACACGCTCTAAAGTTGGCAACATAGAGCGGCACAACGAGCGCAAGAATCATCACTACGGCAACGGTGATGTTGTTGCCGAGCGTGCCGACCTCAGTATTCATTATAAGCGGTGGGATGATACATACCTCTGCACTTTCGACCGCATGGTTGAGGATGGCACCATCAGCATTTGGAATCTCAAGCGCGACCCGAAGATAATAGATGAGTTTATCTTCGATGTGAACACGGAATATTTTGACCGCCACGGCGGGTATGGGTATGCAAAGCGGTTCTATGAAGAGGCGTATCGCTTTGCGGTTGCGGAGGCTGGCGGCGAGGAGTTTATCTTATCCGCTGTCATGCACGCCGATGAGCGCAACAAGGCTTTGTCAGAGCAGCTTGGCCGGGATGTATACCACTACCACCTGTATGTGATGTATGTGACGGTGGTGGATGCTGAAATTAAGTGGACTAAGCGACGCAAAGACCCGGAGTTGGTTGGTAAGGTCAAGGCTGTGGTCAAGCAGGTCAGTAATAGCAAAAAGCGGAAGTCGGAAATGGTTGTGGGGGAGGATGGGAAGAATCGGATTGCTTATTCGTATGCGGCTCTACAAGATAGGTTTCATCAGCATATGAAGGATGCCGGTTACACCGATGTCGAGCGAGGGGAGCGGGGTAGTAACGCCGAGCATCTTAGCGTGCTGGATTTCAAAATCTAGCAGGATGCTAAGCGGGCGGCGGCGCTTGAACAGGATGTGCAGGCTAAGCAAAGCCATTCTGCTGAATTGGACAGGCAGACTAAACGGCAGCAGGGGCAACTTTCTTCGCTAAAAGAAAAAACGAAGTTCAAAAAGCAAGCTGCGATTATGTTTAGCGAAATTGAGAACATGGTTAAGAGGTCAATAGGCGGAAAGGTGCAGCTCTCGCCCGAAGATTGGGAAACTGTATCCGAGCTTGCCAAGAAGGGTGTAGTCGCTGATTCTTCGATATCCGACCTGGAGCGTAAGCTTGCAGATGCCAAAAGAGGCAGCGACATCTATAAACGGCGTTGGGAAACTCTGTCAGCGCAGACAAAGGATTATGTTCAGGCCAAGCAGCAGGCTCCAGAACAGATGCGGTCTGCACTAGCTACCGTGATGCGTGAAACGAAAGAGCGACAGACACCGGTTATACCAACTAAAGCGGAGCAGTTCACTTGAACGGTCATTTTTTATGGAGGATTGCCTATGTAAAACAACTAACCCGCGATAGCGGGCCAGAGTACCTTGAAAACTTAATATTATCGGAGGGCAAATAGTACATGGCAAGAAAGCACAACGATTATGGCACAAACATTCCCCGGCATGAGGTTGAGGCACTGGCTCAATGCTTGCTACCGGATATTCGCAGGTACTTTGAAAGTGAGTAGGGCAAGCGGGAGTTTGCAGAGTGGAAACAAAAGCAGGCCGAGCAAAAGGGGGGCAAGCATGAGAAAAATTCGTGAGTTGACAGGTATCGAACGCCGGGAAATCCGGCGCTCAGTGCGTGGGTGCGCTGATTATGACAGGGAGTATGGGTGCTTGCCTCTGGATGGCGACTGTTATATGCTCGGTAAGTGGTGGACAGGCGGCTTGTGTAGATACCTTGAACGTGCGGTGCTGCCCTTGAATCCGGTGTTGGAGCGAGTGCTCAAGGGGGAGATACCAAGGGATGCGAAACCTTGTACAATCTGCGGGAAGCTGTTTCCAGTCGCGGGGCGTAGGGCTTACTGCTCCGAGAAGTGCAAAAAACAGGAACAGAGGACTGTCGACGCTAGGAGGGCGAAAAGGTACCGCAAACGCAAGGGGGAACCGTCACGGTTTAGGGTCTAGGATAACCCATGTTTATACGGTTTCTAGGTGAACAAAAATGGGAGGCGGGGGGAAATACCTGCCTCTGCTTTTTTGAAAGAGTGATGGATATGACTTTTTGCGCATATTAGAATGAGAACAGACAGCTTGATGTCATGCATAAGCTGCACATCACCGAACTCTTGACACGCTACGGAAAATGTTGTAATATGGTGGCATCAATACAACTACATATGGAAACTTGCTTCGATTTTGCCAGGCTAAGGCCACTGGCTATGCTTGGTAAAACGATAGGGTGTGAGCGGAAACGCTTATGCCTTCCACTGCGAAAAGGAGTAAAGTTTGGGGCGGTGCGCTTGGCGGCCGCATCACGCTTTTACGTCCTCGTAAAGGCGTTTTTGTTTTTTGTGCCATTTTCGAGAACGCTTAATACCGTCAATATGAGAGGAGAAAAGGTCATGAAGTACAAAAAAACTATAACACTTGTCGTTGCTATGCTACTTGTGCTGGCTCTTTTTGCCGGTTGTGCGCAACAACCCGCTGCTCCGGCACCTGCAACCCTTCCGCCCGCTGCCACTCCCGCACAGGCAGAACTTGAGCCCGAACCCGATGAACCAGAACCCGAGCAGGTAGAGCTGCTAATCGGCGCGGCAATGAGCCTTGTCGATGTTGTTGAGGCGCTGTCGGAGGTTTATGTCGCAGAGTTCCCCCATGTGACCATAGTACATACTTTCGCGTCATCCGGGGCGCTGCAAGGCCAGATTGAAGAAGGCGCACCGATAGACATATTCTTCTCAGCCGCAGCTGCACAGATGAACAACCTGCAAGATCAGGGGCTCATTTACGGTACAGGCCGCAACGTGGTCAGGAATACAGTCGCACTTATCGTTCCGGCTGACAGCGATATCGAAATAACAGGATTTGCTGACGTTGCTCTTGACACCGTAGGCATTGTTGGTGTAGGAGACCCTGAAGCGATGCCAATAGGCAGATTCGCGCAGGAAGTGTTTACTGCCCTGGGCGTTGCTGATGAAGTTTACGCAAAGGCTACTTTGGCCAGCGATGTGCGCCAAATCTTGACATGGGTTGAGATGGGCGAAGTAGACGCTGGTGTTGTATTCATGACCGACGCAATCACATCTGACGATGTACGAGTTGTCGAAGTGGCGGACTCTGAACTCCACGCACCCTCGGTCAATCCCGTTGGAATAGTCGAAACGAGCCCTCATAAGGCGGAAGCCCAAAACTTTATAGATTTTCTCTTCTCTCCAACCGCCAGAGCCATTTTTGAGGAGTTTGGCTTCTCGATGTATTAACCCCGTCAACACACCTCCGTGTTGTGATAGAACCGCAATCAATTAGGGGGATGGATGGCTACCCTTCCCCTTAATTTGGTTGTTATTTAGCTTATGCAAATCCTATGGCATAAGGAGTTGCTTATGGATTTCAGACCTTTCACAATATCTATCCATGTTGCGATTTTTGCGACCTGTGTTACCTTTTTGCTTGGTCTTGCCGCTGCCAACTGCGTCTATAAGCTAAAGCGCGGCAAGGGTATTATCGACACAATTTTCACCCTGCCAATGATTCTGCCGCCAACTGTTGCGGGATTCTTCTTGCTGCTAACTTTTGGGCGAAACGGTTTCATTGGACGTTTTCTGTATTCTGTTTTTGGTATAACAGTTGTATTTTCGTGGGTAGGCGCAGTGATTGCGGCTATCTTTGTTTCATTTCCGCTTATGTATCGCACAGCTAGAGGGGCGTTCGAGCAAATAGACCAAAACGTAATATATGCGGCTGAAACGCTTGGTTTCTCCAAGCTTAAGATATTTTGGACAATAAAAGTACCCATGGCCAAAGCGGGGATATTAGCCGGAACAGTGCTTTCTTTTGCCAGAGCGCTCGGCGAATTTGGCGCAACAATAATGATTGCGGGTAATATTCCTGGGCGAACTCAAACTATGGCTATCGCGGTTTTCTCAGCGGTGTCGGCGGGCAACAGGGAGGTCGCTTACATATGGGTCGCGATACTTTCTATGATGTCATTTGTGATGATTATGCTTATGAATCATTGGGGCGCGAGTAACAAAAGGAAATAAGCCATCGAGGACTGGAAGTGAGCTATTGTCTTTATACGTTGATATTGAAAAGACATTCCCGGACTTCAAGTTATCGGTGCAGCTTGAAGGTGGGGATGATGTTGTTGCTCTTCTGGGCAGCTCTGGTTGTGGGAAAAGTCTTACGCTCAAATGCATAGCCGGAATCGAAAAGCCGGATAAAGGTCGTATCATAATAAACGACGGAATCGTCTTTGACAGTGAAAAGGGCGTTAACCTGCCCCCACAAAAAAGATGCGTGGGGTATCTGTTTCAAAACTACGCGCTCTTTCCAACCATGACGGTGTGGAATAACATCGCTTGCGTAATAAAAAAACCTAAAAGCCAGCGGCACAGTATTGTTGAAGATATAATCAACAAGTTTCAGTTGGAAAGCGTGAAGAACCTATATCCCCGGCAGATTTCAGGCGGTCAGCAGCAGAGAACCGCGCTTGCCCGCATTCTGGTTTCGGAGCCTAGAATACTCATGTTGGACGAGCCATTTTCCGCGCTTGATACTCATTTGAAATGGCGGATGGAACAGGAAATTGCATCGGTCTTAGCGGAGTTTGATGGAACGACCGTTTTTGTTTCGCATAACCGTGATGAAGTGTACAGGTTAAGTGATAAAATTGCGGTTATGAATAATGGGAGAATAGAAACCACAGGTACAAAAAAAGATATTTTCGACTCTCCAAAAACGCTGGCTGCAGCATTGATGACCGGCTGTAAAAATATTTCCAAGGCCGAAAAGCTGGATGATTCTCATGTGAAGGCCATTGATTGGGGAATCGTTTTAAAAACAGAGCGCGTAGTTCCAAATAATGTAAAGCATGTCGGCGTGCGGGCGCACCATTTTCGGTATATTCCAGAGACTTCAAATGAAGACAATACTTTTCCATGCCACATACATAAAATCATTGAAGAACCATTTGAGAAAACATTCATGTTTTCTTTCGGCGCAGGTGCGGATGTAAATCTACGATTTGAAATATCAAAAGAGGTCTGCGAAAAATGGGATTCTAAGGAGCTTCGGGTTTGCGTACCGGCAGATAAAATCATGTGCTTGGAGGGTTGATATGTTTATTGCAATCGAGGAAATTGACCGCCTAATAAAGGAAGATGTCCCATACATCGACTTGACAAGCTGGAGCTTGGGTATCGGCGACCAGCTTGGAAGGATTGCGTATTTCACGCGCGATGAAGCAGTTGCTTGTGGCACAGAGGAAGTCAAAATGATATTTGAGCGCCTGAGTATCAAGACGGAGCAGCTTATACCATCCGGAACAGCAGCTAAACCGGGTGACGAGCTGATTTGCGGTACGGGGAGAGCCTGCGACATCAACATCGCGTGGAAGGTTGGGCAGAATATACTGGACCATTGTTCCGGTATCGCCACGAAAACACGAAAGATGGTTCAGATAGTCAAAGAGGCTAACCCCAATGTTGCGGTGCTGACCACAAGAAAAGGCTTCCCCGGCACAAAATCTTTGGCGATAAAATCAATTATGGTAGGCGGAGCCACGCCGCACAGGCTTGGCTTGTCCGAAACTGTGCTAATTTTCAAGCAACACATCGATTACATCGGAGGATTCGAGGCATTGCTTGCCAAAATTCCCGAGCTAAGAATCGAGTGTTGCGAGAAAAAGGTTCTCGTTGAATCAACTGAATATGAGCAAGCGAGGCTTCTTTGCGAAGCAGGAGTTGATGGCATACAATTTGACAAGCTCTCGGCGGAAGCTCTAAAGGAAGCTGTTGCAAAGCTTAGGGCGGAGTTCCCGAAAGTTATTTTCTTAGCGGCAGGCGGTGTGAATGAAAAAAATGCCGCCGAGTACGCGAAAACGAATGTGGATGGAATCGTAACGACAAGCCTTTATAGTGCCGAGCCTATAGATGTCGGCGTTAAAATAAAGCCGCTGTAAAGGTGAGTAACGTGGAGGGAATGAAAGCAGCACCCGGCAACCGCTATAATCGCTCGGAATGGGCGGGCGCTTTTGGAGACGTGGGAACTTTGATTCCCTTCATCATAGGCTATATTTCGATTCTTAATATGGAGCCCACAGGAATACTTCTGACCTTTGGCGTGTTCTTAATAGCTTCCGGCCTATATTATAAAACGCCGTTTCCGGTTCAGCCTATGAAAGCCGTCGGCGGGGCGGCAATTACCCAAGCAACTTTAATCACTCCGAACATGGTTTGGGGAGCCGGCCTTTTCAGCGGACTTTTTTGGCTTATTGTTGGGCTGTCTGGAGCACTAAAATACATAGCGAGAATAGCGAGCAAGCCGGTGATTCGTGGGGTCGTCCTGGGACTTGGTATCTCTTTCGTTATGCAGGGAACGGCTTTGATGAGGACAGATTTTATCATTGCCCTTATTGCCTTGGCACTGACTTTTCTTTTATTGGCGAACAAGTATATTCCGGCAATGTTTGCGCTGCTCATCTTTGGCATTGCTGTCACAGTGATAAGAGCTCCCGGCATTTTACAGGAACTGTCCGCCATCAGACCGGGGCTCAATCTCCCGCAGTTTGCCTTGATCACTTTGACATGGCATGAATTATTGTCTGGCATTTTGATACTGGGTATAGTGCAAATACCATTGACCCTGGGCAACGCTGTAATAGCAACGACCATAGAGAATAATCGCATGTTTCCCGACCGCCTTGTAAGCGAAAAGAAGGTCGCCGTTTCCAAAGGGTTTATGAATCTTGTGTCACCAATATTGGGGGGTGTCCCCATTTGCCATGGTGCCGGGGGGATGGCTGCGCATGTACGCTTCGGTGCACGTACCGGCGGCTCCGTGGTAATTCTGGGTGGTAGTCTCCTTCTACTAGGGCTATTTTTTAGTGATTCGGTTTTGCTGCTGTTAGGTATGATTCCCTCATCTGTGCTGGGCGTTATCCTATTTTTTGCTGGGCTGGAGCTGGCGATGTCAGCTCGCGATGTTGGGCCGGAGAAATCGGATTTTTATGTACTGTTAATTACAGCTAGTTTCTCACTCTGGAACGTAGGGATTGGATTTTTGGCAGGTTTGATTGTACAGGAATTGCTTAAAAGAAATGTGTTTCGCGTGTGAAAAGCATATGCGAGGAAGTGATCGTTAATAATAAGTAGAAAGATTGGCATTGATTATTCATAAAAATTATAGAGGAGAGATACGTATGAAGATAAGTGCAAGCAATCAGCTAAAAGGTAAAATAGTTGAGATTAAAGATGGCGCGGTAAACGGCGTTGTTGTTATTGATATTGGCAACGGGAATAGAGTCACCGCGTCAATTACTATGGATTCTATAAAGAAGCTTGGGCTTAAAGTCGGCGCAGAGGCTTACGCTGTTATTAAAGCAACGTCTGTTATGGTCGCGGTGGATTAAGGTTCCCAATACTTCTGTTAAGGATGTGAGTATTCAATTTTTGACATTTACGGTTGACAAGCTCAAATCTATTGTGTAATGACGAACGAAATATACTTCGATTCTTGTGAGCTAAAGCGAAGGCCATGCTTACTGGAACGTTAGGGTATACGTGGAAACATGTATGCCTTCCATTGTGAAAAGGAGTATAACAGTGTTGCCAGTTCCAAATTGGCGGCATCTGTTTACGCACTCCTTCGGGGGTGTTTTTTTATGCTCTGTATGCACATCGTAAACGTAGTAAGAATCACAGGTATTGAAGTATACATGTTCGTAAATTTGCTACTGGAATACGAAAGGAGCCTTTATGAAAACGAAAAAAATTGTCTCTCTCCTAATTGCCGCCATGCTTGCGGTTACCTTGATTGCAGGCTGTACGCCGCCGCAGCAAAGCACTCCGGCTCAGCCGGCCACTATTCACCAAGAGCAGCCGGCACCTGTAACAGAGCCTGAGCCTGAACCCGAGGCTGAACCGGACACGTCCGTTACAATAACCGATGTTGTGGGGCGTACGGTTACGCTTCTTCAACCTGCTCGTCGAGTTGTCGGTACGCACAACCCGACGATGAACATTCCCATCGTTCTTGGCGGCGGTGGCATTTACATTGCCGGTTTTGGCAACAAGGCTATGGCAATAGGACTATACGACTACGTTTTCCCAGAGCTGCGGGACGATGTGACACAAATTGGTATGGGCAGGGAAATCAATTTTGAAAGCGTTTTGGAGGTCGGGGCTGACCTTGCAATCTTGCCGGAGCGCTTTGCAGACCTTGCCGACAGGTTTGAGGAAATCGGCGTACCGGCTGCCGTAATTATCGAAGTCAATCAGAGTTTTGATTCGATAATTACCGCCGTCACGCTAATGGGTGTTCTTTTGGGAGAAGAAGAGCGCGCCGTTCAAATAAACGCTTTCTTTTCCGAAAGAATAGCTGTTGCAGCAGAGATTGCCGAGCAAGTGACAGACCGGCCTAGAGCAATGTTTACAAGCGGATCGTCCGCAACTAGCGTTGCACACGCATCCATGCTGCAATCGGTGATGATGGAAACGGCAGGCGCAATCAATGTCGCGCGGGATATTAGCGCGGACGATGCTTTTGTTGAGGTTTCGATAGAAGAAATTATCGGCTGGAACCCGGAAGTGATTTTCATTCCTGCATACGCCTCATACACGGTTGAAGATATACTAAACGATTCAGCTTGGAGTAGCATACAGGCAATACAAGACGGAAGGGTTTACATATTCCCGAGCCACCTTGACCCTTGGGATTTTCCTACCCCGTCAACAGCAATGGGGTTAGCCTGGCTTCTGAACGCTTTGCACCCTGAGCTATACTCAATGGAGCGAGTCATTCAAGACGCCAACGAATTCTATCAGTTGGTTTATGGGCAGACTTTCACAGCCGAACAGCTAGGCCTACAGTAGCGCGATAGAAACTAGATAGAATGATAGAAAAGAAAAGGTACAACATTTTGCTGCTGGCTATAGGGATTACCCTGTTCCTTTTTGTTTTAGCCGCGCTGACAATGGGTAGATACAGCATGAACCCATTCGATGTGCTTCGTGCTATTCATGCTAGAGTTACAGACATTCCGACGAATGATTCTATGGAAGTTATTCTGTTTCGGATTCGGCTTCCCCGTGTGATAGCGTCGCTTTTGGTAGGGGCGGCGCTGTCTATGTCGGGTGCGGTTTACCAGAGCACTTTTCGGAATCCTTTGATTTCGCCCGATTTATTGAGGGTTTCCTCTGGTGCGAGCATGGGTGCTGTCGTGGCCATTTTTTGGGGTGCTTCTTTCCAAGCCATCCCAGTCTTTGCCTTTGCAGGTGGTATTATGGCTGTTTTGCTTGCGACCAGCCTTCCCAAAATCCTGCGCAATTCGTCCAATATGATGTTGGTGCTTTCGGGCATTGTTATTAGCGGCTTTATGAGCTCTGTTGTCGGAGTTATGATGATGCTTTCCAGGGAGCAGGATCAGCTTTCGGCTATTGTGTTTTGGCAGATGGGCAGTTTGACACGGATAAACTACTCTCAGCTTGTAGTGGTTACGCCCATTTTTTTAGCCTGCATTACCATCATGATTCTGATATCCTGGCGATTGAACATACTTTCTTTCGGCGAGCAAGAGGCGCTATCGGTCGGCGTAAACATAAAAAGGCTAAGATGGATTGCAATCGCCTGCGCCAGCTTGCTTACAGCAAGTGCAGTAAGTATCAGTGGAACGATTGGCTGGATTGGCCTTGTTATTCCACACTTTGGGCGTCTACTCTGTGGTAGCGACAACACAAAGTTGTTGCCAATATCAGCGCTTTTGGGCGGGGCATTTTTGCTTGTCATAGATACCATAGCACGTGTTGCAACAACATTTGAACTTCCGCTGTCCATTTTGGTAGGTCTGATTGGCGCACCGTTTTTCGCGTGGTTGCTTCATCGCCATAAGGTAAAAATTATATGAGTATAGAGGTTCGTAGCCTAAACTTTTCATATGGCCCAAGACAGGTTTTGCGTGATATTATTTTTGATATTGAACCGGCGCAAACTCTGGCGATATTGGGTCCGAATGGGTCAGGAAAGACCACGCTACTCAACATTATCGTTGGCTCGCTTGCGCAAACATCCGGTAGTATTATATATGAGGGGAAAACATTCAAGCACTTCAACCCAAGAAAAATGGCGCAGCTTGTGGGCTATGTGCCACAAACGATCATCCCTGTGTTTGATTACAGCGTAATCGACTACGTTGTAACAGGGTGCGCCCCACAAATCGGAACTTTTGAGCGTCCGCAAGAAAAGCACTACGATATAGCGATGAAGTACATTCGCGAAATGGGAATTGAACACTTGGCGGAAAAATCCTACCGGCAGATAAGCGGTGGCGAGCGACAACAAGTTTCCATTGCGCGGGCGCTGGCTCAGTGTCCCACATACATTCTTATGGACGAGCCAACCTCACACTTGGATTTTGGGAATCAGATTCGCGTCTTGAAGACAATCCGGCAACTGGCCCAAAGTGGATTTGGCGTAGTGTTCACAACGCACAATCCAGACCACGCTTTGCTTGTAGGTGGAAAAGCTGCAATCATTGACCGAAGCGGTAAGCTTACCTTTGGGAATAGCCATCAATTGATTAATGAAGCGCTTTTGTCAGAGCTTTACGGCGTTGCTCTTTGTATCAAAAATATCGAAGGCTCGGATCGAAAGATATGTTTTGCGCCCTATTTAAGCAAAGGAGAGAACGAATATGAAGACAATAATGAACATCCTTGAGGCCCAACTAAAAGCGCAGCAAGACAAGAAAACTTATGCGCTGGCAACCCTTGTAAAAACGCAGGGTGCGACGCCGCGCGGAGTTGGCAGCAAGATGATGGTATTTGAGGATGGTAAATTTGAGGGCACAATAGGTGGCGGGGCATTGGAAAAGCAAGTTCTCGCCGACGCCCTCAAATGTGTAAAAAGTCGGGAAAGTGTGCTTGCGGAGTACGAAAACCGCACAGAGGATGGCTCATCGCCTTGCGGCGGAATTATCACGGTGTTTATCGAACCAATACAAAGTGTGCCCGATTTGGTGGTGTGTGGGGCAGGGCATGTCGGCGGTGCGCTGATTAAGCTGGCCGGGGCGCTGGATTATCGCGTCACAGCGATTGACACGAGAGATACTGAAATGACTGAGGCCCACGTAAAAGAGGCAGACAACTTCGTGCTTGTGGAGGACTTTTTTGTAGGTCTGCAATCACTGAACATTGGTGCGGGGGCATTTTATCTTATCTCCACCTATGGGCATTCACAAGACGGCCAGGCGCTCGCCGCCGCCCTTGAAAAGAATGCTGCGTATATTGGGATGATGGGCAGCCCAATCAAGATTTCTTCTCTTTTCTCTAAACTTCGCGAGAAAGGCTTTAGTGATGAGCAGCTTGCTTTTATTCATACGCCGGTAGGTCTTGACATCGGCGGCGAAACGCCACCGGAAATTGCTGTTTCTATTCTAGCAGAAATGCAGAAAGTCCGATATGGCAAATCAGGGTGTTCGCTCAAAGAGATTTGACGAGGTGACTGAGTGGTGAAAAAGTGGACGATTGAACCGTACAAGTGGTATCGAGATGCGTATGATATGTTTGGTTTGCAAAAAAGCATACAAAGAACCCCGGAAACGTAGGGTGCTAACCTTGCACGCCACCATCGCTGCCATCAAAGGAAAAGGAATTATTGAAAATAAAATGTACCGAGAAAGCCATCTATCGCGTGTTAGGCTAGATACGATACTCAGGCGTCACCAACCCCCCAAAATACTAATGCGGATTTCACGCAGTCTAAGTTGACTGTGCGGGGTTCGCATTAGTGTTTTTTTCAGCGGTTGCCAACAATTCGGAAACAAAAATACAGAACTGTTGAAAATCTCACCACACACCTCTGATGATTTTTCCTGCGACATCGGCTGTTCGCTGTTGGTGTGAGTAGTTTAAGTGTGTATAAATTTCCGCTGTGGCCGATAGCTTACTATGACCCAAATAGTGCTGAATGTCCGTGAGGGAAACGCCGCCGTCATAGAGAAGCGTGGCACATGTATGCCCATACAGTATAATAACGCTAAACCCAAAAACCCAGTAATCATGCGATGTATTGCGGACAAGGAAGTATGTATGGCGGCGCAGAGCAATCTGCGCCGTTGTGCGTATTTCTACGCGCTTTTATGGGTTTGCTTTTTTTGTGCTATGTGTTCTGCTATCATAGCTTCCAGCTCTCCCGGTGCCGGAATGTCAATTACACCGACTGCATTATAAAAAATATCAATCTGCTGGACGCGCTTACCGCTGGATTTGTCCGGGGCGTGAACCTCGACCCGCTGAATAAACTCATTGAGGATGGTCGGCGTCAGCTCCGTGATGTCGGTGTACTTTCGCACATTGGCGAGGAACGCTTTGAAATCCGCCGTGATTTCCTCGCCTTTGGCAACATCGGCTTCCATACGCACTACATCAGCCTTTAGCTGCCGTTGCTCGGCGTCATAGTCACTCGACATGGCTTGAAATCGCTCGTCTGAGAGTTTACCGCTAATCACATGGTCTTCATAAAGGCGTTTGAAAATCTGGTCGAGTTCATCAATTCGGCGGTTTGCCTTAACAATCTCCCGCTTCATCTCAGCCAATTCCCTGCGCCTATCCTCAAAGGACTGCTCATACTTGATACGAACAAAGCCCGATTCAAACTGCTGAACGTACCGCAGCGCCCGCTGAATATGTTCAAGCACTATGCTCCGTAAGACCTCCTCGCGGATATAGTGCGCTGTACATTGCCCCATAGCGTCTTTGTATTGGGCGCAAACATAGTGGTCTTGATTTGGGCTGAAGCTCTTGCAGGTACGGAAGTGCAGCTTTGAGCCACAATCAGCACAATGTACGATACCTGAGAATAAGCCCGCCCTGCCGCCTTTGGTGAGCCGCCGCTTGTGCTTGCGAAGCTCTTGCACCCGTTCCCATTGCAACCTCTCAATGATTGCAGGGTGCGCGTCCTCAAAGACTACCCAGTTTTCCGGCACATTTTTGTACGACTGCTTCTTCTTGTAGCTTTTCTTGAAGTGCTTAAAGTTAACCATACAGCCGATATACTCCATACGCCCCAAAATGCTGTCAATGGTAGTGTCCTGCCAGCAATAGGGGTCGTCCGACCCTTTATGGCGGGTTTTCTGTCCTAACGCCTGCAAGTGAGTTGTTGGCGTCGGCACCTTTTCCCTCCAGAGGATACGCGCGATTTGTGAAGGGCCTTTCCCGGCGATACACAGGTCAAATATGTGCCGGACAACCTTTGCGGCCTCTTCATCCACAATCCATTTCTCTTTATCCTGCGGGTCTTTAAGAAACCCGTATGGCGGGATTGTGCTGAGATATTTTCCTGATTTACCAATGGTCGCTTTCGCGTCGCGCACTTTCTTTGCTGTGTCGCGGGCATGGAACTCGTTAAATAGGTTCAAAATTACTGTGAAATCGTTGCTCTGTGTCCCGTTTTCTGAGTCCACGTTATCTCGGATGGCAATAAAGCGCACATCGTTGTCCGGCAGAATGATGTCGGTATACATGCCCACTTGCAGATAATCGCGTCCAAGGCGGCTCATGTCTTTGACGATTATAATTCCGACTTTGCCCTCTTTGACTAAGCTCATCATCTCGGTAAAACTCGGCCTGTCCCATTGAGTACCAGACCAGCCATCATCAACGAAATGGCGGATATTCGGGAGGTGGCTGCGCTTGGCGTATTCGTCTAGCATGGACTTTTGATGGGCGATGCTATTGCTCTCGCCCTCGTAGCCGTCATCATGGCTTAAACGGCTGTACAATGCGGTTATTCTGTCTGACTGCTGCATTACTTTTCTCCTTTCCTCGCAGCCAGACACGGTATTTTGTAGCATGTACATCATACCATATCTGACCGTTCAATTCAACGCAAAAGTTATTGCTCTGAAACATCCGCACCGCTATCCAGCCAACGCAAAATGATACGCAACATGCTTTCGTTAGCATTGGGGTTGAAATGCGATTTGACGGTATATGTCGTGCCGCCGATGATTTTTGTAAAATCCAAATCCTTTGGATATTTTGATAACACCAGCGGTTCCCGGCCTGTGTCAATTAGCGGTTTGTGGCTATTTTCGTAATGAGATAAATTATCTTGCATATACTTGTCCTCCACGATATAATGATTTTGGTTGGCGGGTTTGGCGTTCCTGTGCCTCCAACACCCGCATAACCGCCAGTTTTTCTTTCATCTTCGCTGACCGCTCCTCAATCGCAGCGGCAACGGCAAGGTCACGGCACAGGGGAGAGATATGTTCTGTAAGAGCGGCTTTCTCAGCTTTCAAAGCCTCAATAACTTCCGGCTCTTTGGCTCGCCGCAGCTTGTTTTGTATGTGGGTTCTCTGTCGTATCAACTCATCCATACGGCTCTGAGTGGTATCCATAAACGCCTGCAATTGCCCGGATGTGTCGATTTTATTCCGCCCGATAAGCCGAATCTGCTCAGTGTATTTGCGCAGCTGCCGCACATCCTCCCATAATATAGGATGGCGTGGCGGGCGTGGCCTGTTCCTTGGCAGTTTGCCCATCAAGTAGAGGTATTTGAAATACAGGGCGCGGTAGCCTGTGAGTTTCTTCGCAGGCTGAAAACTGCCTTTGAACATCATTTTTCGAATAACAGGCTTCGGTATTTCATAGCGAACCGCCCGCTTTGCCAGCCCACCCTCGGCAATTCTGTCCATAATGGCTTTGCCGGTATAGTTTTCACCCAAACGATAAAGCCTTGTCACCCTGTTGTCTCCGGTCATCTTGATTGTCCAGTATTTGCCGGATAACTTCATTTCAAAACCCTGCAACCGCAAAATATGCTCAAACTGCGGTTTCGTCATGGCCCCGGCGATTGCGCGGTCAATTGCCTGCCGGAACACGTTATATCTTGTGGGTTCGCCGTTCTTCTCGGCAAGGTAAATCATGCGCGGCGGGCTTTTGCCGGGGTTCTCGATTACCGACAAGCCATATTCCCGGCACAGCTTGTCCGAAACATCCCGCAGGCGTTGTGTGGCGGCTTTGCAGGAATTGTATTTGCCTCCGTCACGGAAAGATACGGAGTTCAGCGCGAAGTGGTTGTGCAGGTGCGATTTGTCCAAATGTGTTGCCACAACTACTTGAAACCTGTCGCCCCACATCTCCTGCGCCAACTTTACGCCGATTTCGTGGCATTGCTTCGGCGTAACCTCGCCGGGCTTGAAACTCTGATAGGCGTGGAAAGCGAGGATTTTGTCGGTCTTGTCGTACTGTTTTTTTGTGAGTATCATCTGTTGTATGGCGATTTCCGGCAGACAGTTTACGCCGGAGACAAACAGCTTTTGCTCGGTCTTGTCGATATTGGCGGCGTAATCCAGCACATTGAACAAGCCTTTCATGCTGTCATCCGCTGCTGCGATCGTTTTTTCAGGATTGTCAACATAATCCACGAGGCTGCGTAAGCTGCCCTTAACCGCCCATATCTTGGTTGTCGCCATATTAGACCCTTTCCGGCAACGTTACCGCCGTTTGTAGCCGCAGAATGAACGCTTCAAGTTCCTGCTGTTTGTCTATGCACTGCAAGCCGCTGTGAATAATGTACAGCTCGTTCAGCATCGCCCAAAACGGTTCTGGCGGCAATGGCTTTGGTATGCGGCCTTGAATCAGCGTTCTTATAAGCGCCGACTGTGTTATCCCACACGCTACGGCATAGGATTTCAGGCGTTCAGATTCGTCTTCCGTAAGATGCACCTTGATGAGGTTATCTCGTGTTCGCATATCTCGACTTTCCTTTCTGATGGGGTTGCAAGGGGAACGAAGTTCCCCTGCGCGAAGCTCTGCTTCGCCGGATTTGGTATACAAATCCATTGCTCGCTATCCTCATGGACAGGGTTATATCGCGCCTCCTCTGTGGGTTATTTTCGCGGCGCCTCCCTTGTAAGGGCATAACAAAACCACCGCTTACATAGCAAGCCAAACAAGTGTTAGACACTCGTTATAACTCTGCTATGTAAGCGGTGGTTCAAACCGTCGTGATGGCTCTTAACTATGGACTGCATGGTATTTTTACCATTTGCCATGAGTTGTGCAGATGAGCCTATTTAATTGTCAAAGTGGGAAATGTTCACAACCACCCACAATAACTATACCATAGGCTTAGCAGGCTGTCAAGCTAAACTTTTTAGTTTGCCCACATTTGGGGAGAATTATTAGGGAGTATTTAGATAATTTCCTTTCTATATGGTTGATTTAGATGTTTGGCTCTGTTTTATAAGAAACCTCGGATACTTCAATCGTTTGAACGCTAACGCACTCAAAAAGGGTTTCATCAAAAACAGCGATATTGTTGCCGCTCTCACGAAGTGTGCTTGCATATTCAACACCGTCATAACCTTGACTTTTTATAAACTCGGCAATATATTGAGTTGGGAGATATTCAATTGGGCTGTCGCTTCGTCTAAGCGGCTTTGCTATTTCATGTGCTATTTCCCGAAACACTTTTCTGTTTGCTGCGTATTTCTCTAGCTCGCCCTCATACAAGAAAGGGCTTGTTTCTGATATGCCGGATAGATTCACAACTTTTATATCTTTAGTCAATTTGAAAGCTCCAATAGAAACGTAGTCAAACGTGCTCGCACGAACTTCGTTTAGCACGGTCTTCCCGTCCGATGATAGATACAAAACGCCGATTCCCTCTGGGTTTATTCTTCCTGCTGAACGTTTTTCTTTCGGCGGCGCACACATTTCATTTGTCGTATAACCATTGGGAGTATGTGCGATTCTTGCACGGTAGAGTTCGGCTCCTGTAGAATATGATTTTGTTATGATTGATAAAAATGAAGAAAACGCATCGGCGTTAAACATTCCGCTATGAAATCGGTTTTCATATTTGATGGACTCGGCAAACTGCTCCCAACTAAGCCCACGCACGACGCAAAACTCTCTTATGAAATCATCGTCAAGAAGTTGTGATATAATTACGTTTTTTGTAAAAACATCGGAATTGGAATTTATGACAGGGCTACATAAGTCTACGGATAGTGTCTGTATTGTTGCTATCCCTGCGTTAAAAATATCCCAATCATCGTGGAGGGCGACTTTCAGCGGTTTGGCATCAGGCAAATCCGACACGGAATATATCTGAATCAATCCTACGATTATGTCGGCGATTGGATTCGGAATTGATGAAACATCATAAACGGCAATATTTTTATGGGAACAATAATCACAATCGCCGATGCTTCCCTGTTTTTCGATGGTATTGCGAATATGAATATCCTTGAAGCATTCAATGCAACATTTCATTCGCCGGAACCTCCGTCAAGGTATTTCCCGATCAACTCCAAATGATGCATTATAGACAGTTTCTTTATTGTAGGCAATCCGGGATAATACCCGCTATCAGCATGGCTTAACAATGTTGATAATGCAGTCGTCAGTTGTTTTGATTGTCCGGCATCGTACCATCTTTTGAGTTTCATAACCGCTTCGTAATATTTACCTGCTACGTCTTTAATGTCAGTATTGGAGTCAGAAACAAAGTGTCGTACCCGCAATGTATTGTCATCTGCGAAATATACGATATGGATAGCTACTGCATATGGAGCAAACCCGCTTTCTACATATTCGTTACCGATGATTGAGTAATCCCCAAACCCCGCGAAACCTTCATCGACAAAATATATATGGTCATCAGAGTAAAATTCATCTTCTTGTTTAAGATAATCAGCATTCTTTTCTTGTTTTTTGAATTTATCCTCAAACATAACTTTGTTTGCGCTAATAGCACGGCGAAGTTGGCGTTCATCAGGAAACATTGTAAACTTAGGCGGCGTGTCATCAAATATTTCGCTATATTTATCAATGTAATCCCTATTTGTTATTATCGTCAAAACATCGCTTTTCAATATACCTTTTGCAGACAGCGCATTTATTGCTTCAATAACATCCTTGCCTATAATTACAGACGGGATAACAGAACCAAATATTGATGGCAATACCATGTCTACTGCTGCACCATCCGAAATATCGCCGACAGCAGGGTTCAGAATAAGCGCGATTGGCTGATTCTTTTCTGCATACAATTTTATTGTGCCGTTAAATGTCGATGTCGGTTTTTTGATGGGTTCAACCACAGGAATAACGCGACTGCTAAGCAAATCACCTTGTATTAGTTCGCGGAGTGCAAGAAGTTCATATTGCCGACCTCTGAAATACGGAAAATACATTGCGCTACCTCCTGTAGTTTGATTGGAGCAGTTCTTCTAATTGTGGTATCTTATGCGACAATCCGGCAAAATATATTGTTGATTTTAACTCGGGTTGTATTTGTTCAAAGGTGGTTTTGGAAATTTTATTACGGTTTTTGAGTTCCATAAATGCCATATGCTGTGCTTCTTTGATTGGTATTTCTTTGAAATTCTCAAGGCAAGCACGAAAGTGGAATACTGGCGCAACTGTCGGTATTGTGCCAAAATATCGGTTGAGGATATTTTCATACTCGCGCTTTCGCAATATCTTAAATATACAAGCGTGGTCAAGATAATCATCAAATTGCTGTGGCTCTTTAGTGTACGCCTTGTTAAAAATCGTATCGCGGTCAGACAAAACATATATCCCGACAGCATCTCCCATATCTCCAAGCTCTAACAGCGTCCGCTCAACCTTTTCTAATTCACGCATTGGAGACAAAACGGAAACCTTGCTAAAGGCCGTGAAATAGTTGATGACTTGGTCGTGCAGTCTGTCAAAGTTATCAAGTGCTGACTTGACTTCAAAAACATAAACCTTACCCTCGCCATTTATCATAACGAAATCAGCGACAGAGCGTCCGACACGCACATTTGAAAGAACAGAGGTTGTGTTTACACTATGAATTCCTACAAGCAGCTTGTTGAGTAGAGTGTTCATATAATAATATTCATTGCGTTGTTCTTTCCCAAGATAAGCATAAATTTCACTGATAATCTGTCCGTGCGTCTTGCTTTCGGGGTCGTTAACGTATCTCTGGACAACATAATCAAATACTTCATTGGAGCCTTTTTGAAGTAAATCATTAATTACGCCGCGTGTAAAAACACGGTTAATTGCCCTGCTGTTATCAGTCATGCAAGGCACCCCCTAGCAGGTATATGCAACCCCCGATACCTCTCCATCAACGCCGCCACGCAATCCGCTTCCGTAAACCCCTTAATCGGGAATCCATACAGCTTCATTACAGCACGGTCAAGATTGTGGTGTGCTTTTAGCAAGCCTGTAGCGGATATGAGGGCAGGGTCGTATAAGTCAGCTAGACTAGAATCCTCATGCTCTTTGCGTACATCTAAAACTGCTTTTGCTGCCACCTCAATAGCGGCTTTCTGCTTTTCGTCTACGTCAGCCCACGGGAATGTGTTATAAACAAGCTCTTTGGAATAACGGTAGTCACTTTTCAATCGACCTGCAACTGTACGCATCCATGCCATATGCACATTTGAGGTCAGGATACCGAAGTGATAGAGCGTAGCATCAGGAACGATTTGCACAGCATTACTCGCAATAGTATCTTTGTCCATGAACCCGATAGGGATATACCGTCTGCGCTCGGATGAAACCGAGGGAACGATGAGATAGTCACTATACGGATGCGCTATTTGCGCAAAGATAGTCGGCACTTTCGCGTAGCCGTTCGTTGTCTTAGCACTGCTTTCAAGTCTGAATTTCTCGACAGCGGCTATGCGCTCTCTTAGGATTTTACTGCCCTTTATAATACTGAACGGTTCGTTGTGCAGCCAAATACAGTATCTTTTTTTGCCTTTGATAAACTCTTCCGCACCGATATAAGGCTTGATTACTTTATCGAGTGCAGGCTCTTTTGCAAGGATTTCCTCTCGTTCATCAGGTGACAGAACAAAGAAGCCTCCGTCGCGTGGTTGGCTACCAAATTTCATTTCAGGCACATCGCACAGTGGGGTCTTTTGAGCAGTTACAAAGACACTCGATCCTGCGACCAGATAGGGGCTGATATTGGCGACGATGCTTTCAGTAGGCTCACTACTCATATCAGTGTATGAATACAATTTTTTATCGGAGCGGCCATATAAGCCGAATCCTACAATAATGCAATATACGGCGGCTTTGCCTTTTGCTTCATTCGTCCACTTGAAAGTCTGGTGAGCGAATTTTATATGCACCTTATGCTCATTCAACAACACGTCCCATAGAATAGGCACTTGCGAGCCTTGACACACTGAGTTCGTAGAAACGAACCCGACTTCAATATGTGTGTTCTGAATATACTGGGCTGCTTTCTTGTACCAACAGGTAACGTAATCTAAATCCTGCACATCTTTGATATTCCCGAATATTTCTTCGACTTCGAGCTTTTGCTGACTGCCCTGTGCCATCATACGTGCGCCTACAAACGGCGGATTTCCGAGTATATAGCTCAGTTTTTGCTTGGGCACAACATCTTCCCAATCTATACGCAACGCATTCCCATTAACAATCGTGGCTCCCTGCGTCAGTGGCAACCGCGCAAAGTACATTCCGAACTGCTCGGACACCCGGATGTTCATTTGGTGGTCGGCAAGCCACATTCCCACTTGTGCTATCTGGCATGGAAATTCTTCGTACTCGATGCCATAAAATTGCTCCACGCTGACTTTCAGCATGGGCGAAATATCAATTACAAGCTGACTGCTGCCAATTTTCATTTTGAGGATTTCAAGCTCTAACTCCCGTATTTTGCCGTAAGTCACAATAAGGAAGTTGCCGCAGCCACACGCAGGATCGAGAAACTTTAGATTGGCTATCTTATCGTGGAAGCGATCGAGTGCGGCGGGGTCGGTCTTAACCTTATCAAACTCTTTCCAAAGATCATCTAGGAATAGCGGGTTTATCAGCTTTAGGATGTTTTCCTCACTGGTATAATGCGCACCCATTTCACGGCGCTTGGCCTTGTCCATAACCCCTTGAAACATAGCGCCGAATATCGCGGGACTTATCTTGTTCCAGTCGAAGTAAAGGCAATCCAAGAGGGTCTGGCGCATCTTAGCGTTGAAGTCGGCAGGTGGTAATCGATCGGCAAACAGCTTGCCGTTTATGTACCTGAATTGTTTTAACTCATGCGACAGCAAAGACTTTTTAGCCCGCACGTCTTCTGGCATGTTAAGCACTTCAAATAGGGCGCCGATACGGTGAGATAAGTCGCTGCCATCCTCTTTGGATTGCTCGAAGTAGTGATACAGGCTGTCCTTTGGGAAGATTCCTGTATCATCAGCAAACAAGCAAAACAACAAACGCACCAAATAGACCTCAAGCTCTTGGCCTTCGTAGCCGTGGTCTTTCAGTGCGTCATACAGCTTGGCCATCTTCTCAGCGGCCTTGACGTTGACTTCGATTTGTTCGCCCTTATAGCGCTCGGTTTCATACCCAGCAATATCGGCAAAGCGTTTGATATGCTTGCGCAAATCTTTTGTTTTGAAATTCCATATCTCGTTGGTGGAGCGGCGGGATATCCGCATATTTTCAAAGTCGGACACCAACCATAATTCGGGCACATCTTCTTCGGGGATGCTGTACATATATTGGCGCAACTGCTCAAACGCGCCGTCAAGACTTTCGCCTTTGGATTTCATTTCAATTGCGATTTTACTTTTCCAGAGGTAGTCAATCCATTTGGTGCTGCCCTCAATGCGGGTTTTCTCTTGGAATGTGCCGACAGCGCGGGCATCATCTATGCCAAAAACGCGCAAGAGTGCTTCGATAAAACCTTGGTCTTGCTGTTTTTCGCTAGCTACACCCTGCCACCGCTTGGAGAAAGCTATGGCGTTGGCTTGAATTTCATCCCAAGATAGCAACACTGTCATCACATCCTAACAGAATTATATCAAAATTCACGGGAGTTTACAAGGGCGAAAAAAGCGACAAAAGGGAGGGCGGGGAACCCTTAAGGTTTCCCGCCCTCTGTACGTTAATCGTAAATCAGTTCATTTCGGATAATTTCGTCGGCACATGCACAGATGTTGTTGACCTTGCCAACCCATAGCAACTGGCTTTCGCCTTTGAGTTGCTCGGTCACACCCTGCGCTTCCATCATCTGCTTGACAATCCGTTCTCGCTGCTCAAAGGCGGTTTTGTCAACCTCGCGCAGATGCTCGGTCAGCTTGCCGGAAGTCAGCAGATTGACATAAAGAACGCGCCTGTGGTTCTTCAGGTAGTCCAGTCGCCGTTGACCCCACAGTCCAATGCTGTATTCGGACTCATCCTGCAAAGCTAAGTTCGGGATGCGATAGTCGCTCACGGTAGAGTAAGTACCGCCGTTACGCTCGAATAAGGATGTATTCATCGGAATCTCTCCAGTCAAAAAGTATTTGCTACAATACCGTGTTCTGACTGTGGTTTCAAAATTTTTGATGATACTTCCTTATTCGGCTTAACGTGCGGGGTGCAGGGCATAGCGTTATTTTTTTACACTCTAATTCCAATCAAATCGGGGCAGTACTTTAAGCCGTAAATTCCCTAATGTTTCATTTGCGCTAAAATCTCTCTGCCCCCAAGGGGGACAAGTATGGGCAAGGTTTTAGCAATCACCAATCGTAAAGGTGGAACTGGCAAAAGCACTACGAGCATAAGTTTATGGGCTGGGCTGGCACGGCTCGGCAAAAAGGTTTTAATAATTGATGCCGACAGTCAGCACTCCGCAACAGTCAGCCTCTTCTTGTACTTTTTGACAGAAAAAAATAGCGGCGCTGGGATGACAGGTGGACGAATATGAGATTACTTTTGGGTCTTGCCTATATTAGAGCGGACACGAGCGGAAATCTTTGAGAAGAATCTGGTAAAGGTCAAGAGCGCGATGATTGAAACGGAATTCAGTTTCCTTGAGATAAAG
>WRAV01000009.1 GCA_009780025.1 Oscillospiraceae bacterium
AAAAATCTGTTTGAGTTGTACTTGAAAGAGACTGAATTTAGGTTCAACAATCGGGGCAATGACTTGTATCAGATATTGCTGAAAATGTTCAGAGAAAATCCCCTGTGCTAGTCAAGCCCCTTACAAATATATAGACCGTCGAAGCATTACTACATTAATTAGTCCTAAAAATGTTTAAGCAAAAATTAATTAATGCATATTTTTCCTATTAATTTAGCTACAGACAACAATTTATATTGACAACAAATAAAAATTATGACATTATATACTAAGCACACACATTCTAACTATTTGCCGACGTTATCACAGAATTTGTACGCCTTGAAAGGACGTGGTGTGTGTATGAGGGTTTCTTAAGACGGGCTTTGTGGGCAACCTCTTGGCTTTGATAGATTTCGACTTTAGGCGAATTTTATTGGAAGAGGAGAGCACATCATGTATGCGTTATTGGCAGCTTTACCAATTATTGTGGCTATTGTCATGATGGTTGGCTTTAGGAGAAAGTCTGGAATATCTTTGTTCGCGGCGTGGTTTGCCAGCATTATACTGGCAATTGGTATTTGGAACCTAAACATTGCGCATGCCGGGGCTCTTACGGTATTTGGTTTTGCTTCGGCGATAAACGTGATACTAATAGTTTTCGCTGCAATTTTCTTACTTAATTCGCTCATAGAATTAAGGTTTATCGAAACTATTGGCAACGGATTTAACGGCATTACTCAGGATAGGCGAATTCAAATAATTATTATTGCGTACCTGTTCGGTGCGTTCATAGAGGGCGCTGCGGGCTTTGGTACGCCGGGGGCTTTGGCGGCGCCACTACTTGTAGGGTTGGGTGTCCCTGTGTTTTTTGCGGCTTTGGCGTCGCTTATGGCCAATTATTCCCCTGTGCTGTTTGGTGCTGTGGGGATACCGCCGGTGACCGGATTTAACTCTATACGCCCCGCCCTCAGTGACTTGGGCTACAGCGCCGAAGCTATTGAGGCGATATTTTTCAACCTAAACACTATGGCCGCATTTACGAATATCTTCGTAGGCTCTTTTGTGCCTTTCCTGATTATAGCATCAATCGTGGCTAGGGACGGCAGAAAGATGGGCTTAAAAAACGCCATTAATATGCTGCCGCTCTGCCTCTTTGCCGGTATAATATTTACTGTACCTGTATTCATAATCTCTCATGTGGGGCCAGAGATACCGACACTGCTTAGCTCGCTCATCGCACTGCCGGTGTTTATCTTTGCCGTAAAGAAAGGTTTCCTGGTACCAAAAGAAGTCTACCGATTCCAAGACGACCCGGTCAAGGAGGTGAGCGAAGCCTCAAAAACTGGAATCTCGCTCTTAACGGCATGGTCGCCGTATGTGGTTATAGCCGCTCTCTTGGCCCTTTCAAGGTTGCCTTGGTTACCAATAAGAGACCTGCTTACCCACACGAGTGTGACTATCGCAGTGCCTAACTTCCTGGGGCTTAGCGGTATAAACTTCAGCTTGCCGATTCTCAACAATCCCGGCCTGTTCCCGTTTATACCGGTGGCGCTGATTTTCCTCATAGTGAGGCAGACGCCCGGTGAAACGATATCAAAGATCACCAACAAGACGCTTAATCAGCTGAAGAATGCGGTTTTGGCCCTTCTCTTTGGTGTAGCACTGGTGCAAGTAATGCGGTTTACTAACCACTCGATTCTCGGCACCGGTGCGGAACTCATGTCAATGACCACCGAGATCGCCCGTTCCCTTGCCACCGTATTTGGAGGTGCGTACCCAATCGCAAGCCCGCTGATTGGTGCGCTGGGCGCTTTTGTTTCCGGGTCTCATACGGTTTCTAACGTGATGTTTCACGGTCTGCAGTTAGAAACGGCGGTATTCCTCGAAATGCCGATTGTTTTAATATTGATAGGTCAAACTTCCGGTGCGTCAATAGGCAACATGATTGCGATACATAACGCGGTTTCTATCTGCGCTACAACCGGAGCTCACGGAAGTGAAGGCAAGCTGATATCCGCCGCCGCGCTGCCATTTATAATATGCAGCCTTGCAGTGTCGGCAATCATGTTCATCTACCTGGCAATAGGAGTCCCTTGGGTCGCATAGCGACAAACTCTAGAGGAGCTCCACGTATTTTATCTGGGTGTGATTGTAATAGCATATGCAAAGAATAAAGTCGTGGCCGGCCAGTACGAGGGCGGGGCAGTGGTATCCGCTTTAAACAGAGTGTCCATTTCGGGTGGAGGCTTGCCCGGCCCGCTGCTCTTGAGCAAGGACACAGTAGTGTCCTACGAAATCGTTACGGATGAGCACCTTGAAATGGCGGCCTCTGGCGGCGGATTCGGACTGGCGGGAGATGTGCTGCTTGCCGGTATTACGGTACGAGACGGCACAGTGCCGGGCAAAGGCAACCTGCATTATTTGGCCCTGCAATTTAAGAGCGGGGAGAAAAGCTTGCTGGAAGTAGACCGAGACCTTTGTGAGGTTATGGTAAAAAACTGCCTTGCCGAGGCTCCGTTGTATTGCGGGGTGAAACCGGAAAATATCAAAACCTGCGACCCATTTAGCGAAGGGGTTTGCAACGATTGCCCCTGCCGCGGATGTGTTCTTTGGCCCAAGTGCTGTTTCGCGAGATTTCGCGTCCGACGGACAAAGCAGACATAGTTTCCAGACGACATAAAATTTCAAACTAAAGGGAGGTTCCGATGTATGCAGCAGTACAATAGCTTAACACCCGAACTCATTGCCGAACTTGAGAAGATTACCCCGGGCAGAGTCGTTGTCGAAGAAAAAATTAACCCCGACTACGGCCGCGACGAAATGCCAATTTACGGCCAAAGAATTCCTAGCGCCACAATTGATGTGCTCTCAACCGAAGAAGTTTCGGGCATAATGAAGCTCTGTTACGACAACAACATCCCGGTTACGACAAGGGGAGCGGGTACCGGCCTTGTCGGCGGCTGCGTACCAATACTCGGCGGCGTGGTTATCTGCACGGCGCGGATGACCAATATCCTCCGCTGGGACGATGATCAATTCGCTGTTTACACGCAGCCCGGAGTGCTTCTGCAGGACCTAAAGGCGGCGGCGCTTCAGCGCGGTCTTATGTACCCGCCCGATCCCGGTCAAAAGCTCGGCACCATTGGCGGCAATGTCTCTACCAACGCAGGTGGAATGCGCGCGATAAAATACGGCACAACTAAGGATTATGTGCGCGGAATGACCGTTGTTATGCCAAACGGCGAAATCATGAAGCTTGGCAAAAATGTAATAAAAACCAGCATGGGCTACAATCTGACACAGCTCATCACAGGTGCTGAGGGTACTCTGGGGGTAATCACCGAACTCACGATGAAGTTGATCAAGGCCCCAAAATTCGAGATTAGTGTTATGGCGCCATTCTCGACGCTTGCTCCCGCCCTGGACGCGGTGCCGGCGATATTCAAAAGCTTCCGCCCAACCGCCCTCGAGTTCTTCGAGAGAGAGATACTTATTTTGTCCGAGGAGTACGTGGGCAAGAAAGTCTGGCCCAGGGAAGTGGAGGGCGAGCCGGTTCAGGCCTATCTCCTGCTAATCTTCGACGGTGACTCTATGGACGAGATTGAGCCGCACCTGGAAAGGATAACAGACTTCTTGCTAGAAGCGGGCGCGATGGATGTCATGATTGCGGACACGCCCAACAAAATACAGGATATCTGGTCGGTTCGCTCGGTCTTCTTGGATGCGATATTCGAGTCGCACAAGCTTTACGACGAGAACGACGTCGTTGTTCCCATCTACAAAATTAGAGAATATGTCGAGTTCTTTGTAAAGGAAGCTGAGCAGTATGACTTCGATGTCTGCTATCTCGGTCACGCGGGTGACGGCAACCTACATATCTTCGGTGTCTCGAACACGATGGAAGAAGAGGAGTTCAAGCGCCAGATCGATTTGTGGATGTGGGCGATGTACGACAAGGCCAAAGAGCTGGACGGCGAGCTCACCGGTGAGCATGGAATCGGATTTGGCAAGATTGCGTTCTATGAAGATTATGTGGGAATGCCGGTCATCGAACTCCAGCAAGCCATCAAGAAGACTTTTGATCCCAAAATGATTCTCAACCCGGGCAAAGTCGTCTTCAGGTCGGAGGGTGTGCAGCTGCCGGGAGACAACAACAGGCCGAATAGGGGCAAGGTCGACGAGCGTTAGTCAAAGTTTAGTTTATCCCGGCTTGGTTGGGGTGTAGCGTCAATGGCCCGAGATAACTTACCACTGTAGTTTTTCGGGCCACTGGGCTTTGCTCCGAGGCTTTAACAAGGAGAGAATCGCTGCATGAATATATTAGTGTGCGTAAAACAGGTGCCAAACACCCAAGAAATATCAATCGACCCGGAGACGAATACCCTTATACGCGAGGGCGTTGAGAGCATAGTAAACCTGTACGATGGCTATGCTCTCGAGGCGGCGGCGAGGCTAAAGGACACGGACAAAGACATAAAAATTTATGTGTTGTGCATGGGACCACCCCAGGCGGAAACGGCATTGCGTGAGTGTTTGTCGTTGTCGGCGGATGTTGCGTATCTTGCGACTGACAGGGCATTTGCCGGCTCGGACACGCTTGCAACCAGTCTTATCCTTAGCCAGTCGATAAAGTGGATTGAAGGCCACGAAGGCATCAAGTTTGATGCGATTTTCTGCGGTAAGCAGGCAATCGATGGCGACACGGCGCAGGTTGGTCCGCAAATTGCGGAAGCCCTAGGGCTCCCGCAGGTGACGTACGGCTACACCTGTGAGTGTAAAGGTGATGAGCTTCACATCTTAAAAGAAACCGAAGAAGGCAAGGAGTTGGTAGCGGTCAAGTTCCCCTGCCTTGCAACGTTTACCAAACCATCATTCGAACCACGTATGGTGTCCGCAAAACGCAGATTCGCAGCAAAAAAAATGGAGATTAAGCATATCACTGCAGAAGACTTAGAAGGTATAGACCGAACTAAGATTGGGCTAAAGGGTTCGCCGACGCGGGTTAAGAAGTCGTTTGTTCCCCAGGCTAGAAAGAGTGGCACTATATTCAGGGGCGAAGAGCAGGAGCAGTCGGCGCGTGAACTTGCCAAGCTGCTGGTTGAGAATGGCCTGATCGTAAGCATAGGAGAGGGGGGATAAGGCACTATGGCGACAACAAAGGATTTGTGGGTTTTTATTGAAACAAACAGCAACGGCACACCAAAAAATGTTGGGCTTGAGCTCTTGAACCCTGGTAGACGCCTCGCCGACGAGCAGGGGGGGAAGCTTGTAGCTGTGGTGATTGCTCAGGATGTGAGTATAGCCGCGAAAGCTGCGGGAGATTATGGCGCAGATTGTGTTCTTACGGTTGAAGGGCCGGAATATGAGAATTATTCGACCGATGCATACACGGCTGTGTTTGCTTACTTAATCAAAAAACATGAGCCGCTTACCCTGATGATAGGCGCAACCGGCAACGGTCGTGACCTTGCGCCGCGCATATCTTGTCGGGTAGAAACAGGCCTTACCGCAGACTGCACAGAGCTCAGCATCGACGAGCAAACGGGTTGCATCGCCTGGACAAGGCCAGCGTTTGGCGGCAACATTATGGCGACGATACTGTGTACGCAACACACGCCGCAGATGGGTACTGTCAGGCCGGGCGTCTTCAAAAGGCCCCAGCTCGTACCACGTGAAGCGGAGATTATTAAGGAAAGCTTTGCCTTTGACCCCAATGACATCAGGACGCGGGTTGTAGAAGTGCTCGCAGAAGTGACCGAAAAAGTTGATCTTGAGGGCGCGGAGATAATTGTTTCCGGGGGGCGCGGTCTGGGGGATGCGGTCGGTTTCAATCTAATACGCAGCTTTGCAAAGTCGATTGGTGCAACAGTCGGCTCATCCCGCGCTGCGGTCGAGGCGGGCTGGATTGCGCACGCGCACCAAGTTGGCCAAACCGGCAAGGCTGTCTCGCCCAGGATTTACATAGCGTGCGGTATCTCGGGCGCGGCCCAGCACCTTGCCGGAATGAGCTCGTCCGAGACGGTAATCGCAATAAACAGCGACCCGGACGCGATGATATTCTCTATAGCGGACTATGGTGTGGTAGGCGACCTGTACAAAATTCTGCCCATATTACAAGAGGAGTTCCGCAGCAAGCTTACGGTCTAACAAATCGTGCGATCATAAAAATTGAGCGTCCCTTTAATTGGGGGACGCTCAATTTTTATTGACACTGCAAAGTTACTCTTGCACGCAAACGCAGTCTCCGATTCGGACGAGCCCACTGCGCTCAACGGTGGCAAATACAGCGATGCCTGAGAGTTGGCACCGCGCTCCCCGCGAGGATAACTTGCACTCGTCATGGCAGCTTTTTAGGTCTTTGCTTATCTGCAAAACCGCATCCCCAGCCTGTAGATGTGCGTCTGGGGGCAATATTCCCCCCGGTATTCCGGCCAGCAGTAAATTTTCCTTAAACCGCCGAAAACAGATGCCCTGCTCGGCCTGCATGTCCATCCACTCGCGGATTTCCTCCGTGAACAGGCAGAGCTGCCGCTCCCCGCCTTGATAAAAGTTACCTTCCATTCCGAGCCCGGCAAGGAGGTTTGCCTCCTGCAATGTTTGGCCGTGGCTGCCTTTTGTGGGGAATTTTGTCAGGGCGACGATTCTAGCCGTCAATGAGAATTACCTCCCCGCATTGCCGTTCGGTATAGCCTCCGAGTTCTTCCAGCTTTGAGAGAAACTGCGGGCTTCTCAACGCCTCTATAAACGTACGGATATGTGGCAGTTCTAAAGCCTCTGCCGGGGCCGCGAAGTCGTATTCCTCCTCGCCAACCGGGATAAAGTCCAAGCCCATTGCCTGCGCGGCGGAACGTATTCCCAGCCCGGCATCGGCACCACCATCTCTGACCGCCGCGGCAACCGCCATATGTGTAGCTGCTTCACGCCCATACCCAGTTATCTCCAGTGGGTTAATGCCCATCTCCCCTAGCTTGTAGTCCAGCAGCAGGCGGGTTCCCGCGCCGCGTTGCCGGTTGATATAATTGCACCGAGTCAAATCCTGTAGACCTGAGATTCCTTCGGGATTTCCCTGCCGCACCATAATGCCTTGCACTCGACCGACGCCCTTAATCAACGCCATTTTTTGCCCGGAGAACAGCTTTCTGAGAGTGGGGGAGTTGTACTCGCCGGTTTCCTCGTCCAGCAGGTGGAAGGGAGCTATGTGAGCCTCGCCGTTTTTTAGGGCCAGCAGCCCGCCCATACTGCCTACGTGCGTACTGGACAGAGCCACACCAGGGAAAAGCTGAGGCATTAAATCCACGAGCACGTCGAGAATCAGGTCGTGGCTTCCAATGCTGACAACGGTGTGCCCCAAGCCGTCAAGTCCGCGCGAGAGGAGGACGTTCACAGTTTCGCCGGATTCAACGCCCTCGGTCTCTTGTTCGATCAGGCAGAAGCCGTCGGCGCGCACCAGGGACATAGCAGCTCCCGCCCCCCGCGCCAGGGGAGTGGCGATAAATCGTCCGCCAACCTTGCCCACCTTTACGCGGACATACTCGCGGTGCTTGAGCGAAGAAACCAGTTTTCGGGTGAGCGTAGCTTGCACAACTGGCACGTCCTCCCTGAGGAAGCCAGAGAGCGCCATGAGAACCGGCGCGCCAAAGTTTTCGTAGGCGAGATAGGCAGAAACGGGGTAGCCCGGAACTCCGATGATGGGCTTGCTGTCGGCAACAGCGAGAATAACTGGTTTGCCCGGCTTCATGGCCACACCATGAACAATAACCTCGCCCAACTCGCGCAGCAGAGGGGCGGTAAAATCCTCACGCCCCGCGCTGGTGCCTGCAATCATCAGCACCATATCAAAGCGCTCTGAGGCCTTACGCAGCACCCCTTTAAGCGTCTCGTATTCATCCGGGACTGTGGAGAAGCGGGTCGGCTCACCACCGCCATGCCTCACCAGTGCTTCAAGCATCCTGGAGTTTGACTCTATGATGCTGCCTTCGCGCATTTCCTCGCCAGGCTCAATTATCTCGGTGCCGGTGGGGATTATCGCAACCGTTGGGCGAGCGCGCACCTCAATACGGGTGACACCGCCAGAGAGCAACACGCCTATATCAATAGGACGGATTTTATGCCCACCGGGCAAAACCATCTCGCCCTGCACTATGTCCTCACCAACCGGTCGGACATGCTGCCAGGGCGCGGCGGCAGCGCGTATAATTATGCCACCCTGCGCTTCCTGGAGGTCTTCTGCCATAATGACCGCGTCATAAGGTGGGCGAACCGGGTCGCCGGTATCCACCACCACGAAGTCCGCGCCTTCTTCCAGTGTCAGGGGGGAAGCTTCGCCCGCTCCACGGGTGCAAGCGCTTATGACGGCAATGCCGTCCATTGCCGCGCAGTTGTATAGGGGCGAATTGCACCGTGCATAAATAGCCTCGCCGGTTATCCGGTCAAGGCAGTGCACGACCTCGATACTCTCGGTTTTCGCCCCGAGTTGCGAGCCCAGCGCGTCTTGAAAGCGACGCAGAGCCTCTTCCACAGGTATATTCGACAAGTACAGGTTGCGTTTAGACATAAGCTGCTCCCCCTCATTAAAACAGGTGTACCATAACGTCCCCGCCTTCGCGCAGGCCCTCAGCATCTGGTGGGGCGATGAAGTAACCGTCCGCCTGTGTAAGTGTGGTAATCATGCCGGATTTACCAAATACAGGCTCAGCGGTGTATTTGCTGCCGGTGCGGCTCAGACGGCAGGGCCAGCAGGTCAGCTTGCCGGGCGCAGACGCCACGTTGCACGTGATCCGTGCGGGAATCGCGGGAGGCGGCTGAGCGCCCATAACCTCACGTAACAGCCAGCCGATGAGCAGCTCAAAGACCATCATTGCGGATACCGGGTGCCCCGGAAGCCCCACGAGTAAAGTTCGAGAGGCGTCGTCATATCCGAGGATGGTCGGTTTTCCGGGCTTTATTGCAATGCCGTGCGTGTAGACCCCCGGTACTGCAAGCCTGTCAAACACCAGCCGGGTCATATCCTTCTTCCCTTTGGAGCTGCCACCGGAAACAATGACGATGTCACTGTTCTGCATAGCTGTGCGCACAGCCTGCTCCAATGCGTTTTGATCATCCGGCAGGACAGACGTACTTACGAGCTCGAGCCCATGTTTTTTGGCAAGAGCGCTCAGCGCATAGGTGTTGATATTCCTGACCTGCCCGGGAGTGGGTGTTTGTTCGGGCGCAACCAGTTCATCACCGGTGGAGAGGATGGTTGCTCGCGTGGGTGCGTAGACTGAAACAGCGTTCACACCAGCTGCCGCCAGAGCCCCTATATCCTGCGGCAGGATACGCTTGCCTTTACGCAACAGCAAATCGCCCGCCTTCATATCCTCGCCAGGAAGGACAACGTTTTCGCCGTGGGCGACGCTTTGACTTATTGCGAGGCCCTGGCCGCCAAACTCTTCTGTATACTCGACCATTACAACGGCGTTCGCGCCGTCAGGCAACATCCCGCCGGTAAAAACCTCTGCGCACTGTCCACCGACCAACGTAAGATTGGCGGGCTGCCCCATCTCCACTCGGCCAGCCAGTGTCAGGAAGACCGGGATACTCTCTCCGGCTGCGGCGGTGTCCGCAGACAAGACAGCGTAACCGTCCACAGTAGAGCGCCGAAATGCCGGTATATTTTCCGGAGCAAAGACGTCTTCCGCAGCAACTCTCCCCAGTGCTTGATTGGGCGTAACCGACTCCTTGGATACTAGCCCAGCCTTAACACTGTCGAGCAGTTTTTGTCGGGCAGCATCCACGCTGTCAACTTTCAAAAATTCCATCAGTCGGTTACACCTTCCTTTAGCGACGCATATTGCAAGTAGCTTTTCAGCTTCGAGTTTTCAGGTTGCGTCAGCATCTGGGACGCCGGGCCCTGCGTTTCAATTCGCCCGCTGTGCATAAATAAAATATACCCGCACAGCCGCTGGATATGTGAGAGCTGGTGAGCGCAGATTATATAGGTTGCGGGTGAACTACGCTGTTTCTCAAGAATAAGCTGTTCAAATGTCGCCGCACTCTCCATGTCGAGATTTGAGAAGGCTTCGTCTATCAGCACAAGCCCCGGCGAAAAGATCAACGCGCGCACCAAAGTCAGCTTTTGCTGTTGGCCGGAAGACAGCCCAGGCGCGTACTCCTCTCGGCTTTCCCACAGACCGGCAATATCCAAGTATCGCTTTACCAGCTCTTCATCCGGCTTTATTCCCCGTATTTTGAGCGGGTATACAAGGTTGTGCAGCACCGTGTCGTGGATAAGATACTGCTTGCGAAAAACCATCGTAATGTCGCGTGGGGTAAGTCCGTTATAGTCAATATGTCCGCTGTCTGGTTCCAGCAGCCCTGCAATCGCCTTCATAAGTGTGGTTTTGCCGCAGCCGTTCGGGCCAATAATACCATAAATCTCGCCCGCGGGGAGGCTTAGGTCCTCCACCTGCAGCGAAAACTTACCGTAGCTTTTGTGTAGATTAGAAATTTTCATCGGCCCGCCGCTCCCTCTTTCGCAGGAAGTCTGCAATCATCTGCACGCTAAAGGCGATCAGCATCAGTATAGCGCCCAGAAATACCGCCTGCTCGATTTCGCCTCTGTTGCGCAACAGCGAGAGCGTAGTAGTCATCGTGCGGGTGTGGTGGCGGATGTTGCCCCCAACGATCATGATGGCACCAACTTCGCTCATAGCCCGCCCGTATCCTGTTATAACCGCGAAGAAGATTTCGTTGCTCAGCTCTTTTATTTGCAAACTCCGAGTCTGCCTTTTGTCGGCGCCCATAGTGAGCGCGAAGACGCGAATCCTCTCAGAGCTTCTTTGAGAGGCGGTGTATACTATCCCGCAGACTATGGGCGTGATCAATAGAACCTGCGCAATAACCATCGCCTCAAAGGTGAATAGCAGCCGTAGAAAACCCAGCGGCCCGTTGCGCATAAGTATGAGATAAACCACCAGCCCCACGACAACAGGGGGGGAGGCCATTAGCGTGCGGTTGATCATCACGACCAACCGCTTGCCAGCAAAGCTCGCGCGGTCCAGCCAAAGCCCCAGAGGTACGCCGATAACCGACGAAATAGCGGTGGACAGGATTGTCATCCGCAACGTCAACGTTATAATTGCCAGGACTTCCGCGTCGAGTATTTGGGTCATGCAAGCTATGCCTCCGGGAAGAATAACGGCTGTCCGAACTCCGCCACGCCAAAGGTAGATATCAGTTGCTGTGTGGCCGGATTTGTTATCCAGTCTATAAATGCTTGCGCACCCACTGGGTGTTCTGTTGTAGATACAACCATAACGCCATACGGGTTTAGCAGCAGCTCGTTGCCCTCACAGACAATTACCAGGTTGCCAACATCAGGGTATGCAAGCCATGTGGCGCGGTCTGTGAGGGTGAATGCGTCCATTTCCACGGTCATGCCCAGGGTTGCGCCCATGCCTTGTCCAACTTCGATGTAGTTTGTGTTATCTTCAGGGCTAACATTCAGAGATTCCCAGATTTGCAATTCTCTTATATGTGTGCCTGAATTGTCCCCGCGGGAGACAAAGGGCAAGTTCCCGTCTAGTATGGCCATAAACGTCGCCTCAATGTCATCGTTGTGGGCAATTGCTCCATCACTTGGGCCTACGATTACGAAGTCGTTGTACATAACGTCATGGCGCCGCTCGGCGTAGCCCTCCGCGACAAACCTGTCCTCTTCGGTGCGGGCGTGTACAAGCAGGACATCGGCTTCGCCGTCGCGCCCCAGTTGCAAGGCAGCCCCCGTGCCAACTGATATTACCCGTATATCCCAGCCTGTAACCTCAGTAAAGTTGGGTAGTATGAAGTCCAGCAGCCCGGAGTCTTCGGTGCTTGTGGTTGTTGCAAGGGTGATGGTACCTGTTTGCGGTTCGGGTTCAGGATCGGGTGTAGGCTCTGGGGTCGACGCAGGCTCTGCAACTGGTGCCGGTGCGGGTTGAGTGGGTTGAGCGGTACCGCCGCAGGCGGACAACACTATGATCAGGCAAACAAACACGGCTAAGTACAGCATAAAGTTTCTTTTCATTTTCATTACTCCTCACATTTTTATGCGCCGAAAACAGCACAAAAAATACGCCGGTTACGGCGCAAAGGGTAATGGTCGCAAAGCTCACCGCTTTGCGGTTATGGTGCATTCCCTTTACACATGGAAGGTATAGCCGTTTCCCGCTATACCCTGACGCTCCGGGTCCCGTGGCTTGCGCTTTAGGGGGAAGGAGTCGGAAATTGCGTATTTTATTTGCGCTCTCCGGCGAATTTAAACAACATAATACAATAAATTGGCTGGATTGTCAATAGATTTGTGCTTGACAACCAATCGCCTGTGGATTATGATGAATGTACATTTCGACAAAATCTTCGGGTAGGGGAGGCCTTGCGTTAGATGGCAGAGTTTACACATTTTGACGAGCACGGCAACGCCGCAATGGTGGATGTAAGTGGAAAACAGCCAACCGCGCGTCAGGCTATAGCCGAAGGCCGGATAAAAATGAGCGCTGAGTGTTATCAGATGGTGCGCCAGGGCAGGGCGGAAAAAGGCGACGTCCTTGGAACTGCCCGCATTGCCGGGATTATGGCGGTAAAACAAACGGCTAACCTCATACCGCTCTGTCACACCCTGCTTATTGAAAAAGCCTCTATCGATTTTGACTTTGATGACAGCGAGCACGAAGTAACGGCCAAGTGTACGGTAAAAACGACAGGAACCACCGGCGTAGAGATGGAAGCGCTGACAGGCGTGAGCGTCGCCATGCTGACAATTTACGACATGTGCAAGGCCGCCGACAAGGCAATGGAGATTGGTGGTATACGACTGCTTGAAAAAACAGGCGGAAAAAGCGGAGTTTACCGCAGCCAAAGGAGCTGACGCCATGCTCGACTCGCTTGGGCGCGATATAGATTACATACGCATATCCATAACTGATCGCTGCAATTTGCGGTGCAGGTACTGTATGCCTGAAGAAGGGGTGCAGCCGTTGTCTCACTGCGATGTGCTGCGCTATGAGGAGCTTCTGCGGCTAACCAGGGCTGCGGTTAGGATCGGGGTTCGCAACGTCAAGGTGACCGGGGGCGAGCCCTTGGCACGCAAGGGTTGCATCGATTTTTTGCGAGAACTTAAATCTCTACCCGGAATAGAGCATGTCACCATAACTACAAACGGCGTCCTTCTCGAGTCTGCTTTAGCCGATTTGGTGCAGATGAAAATTGATGGCGTAAACATAAGCCTCGATAGTTTGTCCGGTGAAACGTACCGGCACATTACGCGACAGGACGCCTTTCCCGCTGTGTGGCGCGCGATTGTCAAAGCTGTAGAAGCGGGGCTACGTGTGAAGGTGAACTGTGTGCCTATCGCCGGGCTGAACGATATGGAGATTGTCGATTTTGCGCTGTTGACAGAAGATATGCCTATAGATGTTAGGTTCATTGAGTTTATGCCGTCCGGTGTGGGGGAGAGCTTGGAGGGAATCAGCGGTGAAGAGATTCTAGGCAGGCTAACGGAGGCGTACCCGGACTTGATTCAAGATACGCGGCGTCGCGGATTTGGCCCGGCGCGATACTTCAAAAGCAGCAAAATGCGGGGCAGCATCGGTATTATAGACGCTCTGGGCAGCTGTTTTTGCCCCGGCTGCAACCGGGTAAGATTGACGAGCGACGGATTCCTAAAGCTCTGCTTGTTCCACGATAAAGGGCTGGATCTGCGAGAGATGCTTCGCAGTGGCGCTGATGACAACGAAATAGAAGCCGCTATAACCGAGGCTATCTTTAGAAAACCGGAGCGGTATACCCTAGGCGGTATAACAGGCCCGGACATGTCAATCAAAAATATGTCTCAAATAGGAGGCTGAATATGGCTAAAATAATGGGGGTTGTAAAAGCTGTCTGCGCAAGCGGTGTACGTGGCATACAAAAACGTGACGTAACCAGCGCTCGGTTCAAGACCGGCTGGGGACTTGAGGACGATGCCCACGGCGGCGACTGGCATCGTCAGGTCAGCTTGCTGTCTTACGATAAAGTTGAGAAGTTTAATGCTCTGGGCGCGGGGGTGTCTCACGGAGATTTTGGAGAAAACCTTGTCGTTGAGGGCATTAACTTCAGCGCCCTGCCGGTGGGCTCGCGGCTGGAATGCGGGAGTTGTATCCTGGAAATCACGCAGATTGGCAAGGAGTGCCACTCCCACTGCCAAATCTACCACAAAATGGGCGACTGCATAATGCCGCGTGAGGGCGTGTTTGCCCGTGTGATGCAGGATGGAATCATATCTGTAGGCGATGTTATGGAGCTTATGGCAGAGCCCGCACAGGGGCCACAAGCGGCAATCTTGATACTTAGCGATAAAGGGTCAAAAGGTGAGCGGGAAGACGAGAGCGGCCCGCTTATAGCTCGCATACTTGCGCAGGCAGGGTATAGTGTTGTCGATCAGGCTCTGTTGCCGGACGAGCGAAGCGCGATAGAGGCAAAGCTTATTGATCTATCGGATAGGCGCCGGGTAGACTTGATTCTTACCACTGGTGGAACCGGTTTTTCCCGGCGCGATGTTACGCCGGAGGCCACTATAGCTGTAGCTGATCGCATGGCTCTTGGAATCGCGGAGGCTATACGCGCCAATTCGATGCAAATTACCGGTCGCGCAATGCTTAGCAGGGCGGTGTCGGCCATACGCGGGGGCACGCTGATTGTCAACCTGCCGGGCAGCCCGAAGGCTGTGCGAGAGAGTTTGGAGTTCGCGCTTCCGCATTTGGGCCATGGTATTGAGGTTTTGCGGGGCGATGCGCAGGAATGCGCAACCAGCGATACCCTGTAAAAAGCGGCAATACAAAAGGTGCATACATTCACACAGTGTTGTTGTGAATATATGCACCTTTGTTAGTTATTTGGCAACTTAGCTCTTGTCGCCAAAATATAACGTGTTAAATTCGAAGTCCAGCAAGTCTATCTGAGTTAAGGTATTTCTCAAAACTTGACGTCCACAGAGAATTTTAACGACCTCGGCAGCCTGCATAGAGGCAACTGTAGATGCGGTAAAGGGCAGGTTGCCCAGCTCTCTCTCAACGCCCTTTTCAGGAACCGTCCCGTCCACGGAGACATTCTTGAATATCTTTTGGAATAGTTTGTCTCCGGGGAAGATAGCGGCCACCTGGCCAAACCAACCGGCGATAGATCCATGTACCATAGGTACGCCGAGTTTTTCACAGGTATCCTGTAAAAGAAGTCGAGACGGTATGTTGTCTAAGGCGTCAACAACACAGTCGTGCCCCTGCAGAACACCTAGCGCATTGCTTTCGGTGAGTTTTTCGCCGATTAAGTTTAGCTGTACAGCGGAGTTTACCGCTTTTATGCGGCTGCCGGCACCCTCGGTTTTGGGGTGACCTAAAAGAGCTTCAGTGGAAAAAAGCTGGCGGTTTAGGTTATTGTGCTCGAAGACATCGTAATCCACAGCGGTTATGTTAAGTACCCCGATCCTTGCTAAAATCTCAACAACGTAGCCGCCCAAACCACCTAAACCCACAATGCATACTTTTTTTGTATGCAGGCTCTTCACTTCTTCATGAGACAATGCCCGGATATTACGGGAATAGCGAAGTTCTGATGATTCTAAAGGCTTCAAAAATATAACACCACCTTAATGCGCGATCGTGATTATACTTATTCCACTTCAAAAGAAGCCCACTTTTGAAGGTGCGACAAAGAGCGTCGTGCACCGGCGCATGCGCCGGGGAAACCGTGTATACGACGTAAATCTTCGGCTGCGCCGAAAGCTTGCATAGGACGCGAGCTAACTTGAAAAACAAGGGCGCTTTTTCAAGTTGATTTGTATCATCCGCCGGCCAAAAGAGGGAACAGCGAAACGCTGTCCCCTTCTTTTAGGGTGGAGGAGGAATCGGCATTGAAATTGTTAATCAGAACATTAGCAACCTCGTTGTCCTCGATTTCGAGCATTTTTATCACGTCGGCAACGATAGCGTCTTCCTTAACATCCAGGTAAACTTCCTTGCCGCGCCCGTCACGTAGATATGAAAACAAACGCACTTCCAACTTCATATGTGCTCCTCCCAACCAAGCTTTATAGTTTATTATAACCCTAAAGCTTTAAGAGTTTCTGCTTTGGGTACACCTTCAGCATCCCAGCCGCGCAGCTCGTAATACTCGGGGAGCATCTCGTGCAGCTTGTTAACATGCCCCTTTGAGGGACCGTCTGGGATAGGTTCGTTGAGCAGTCTCGGAGGAAGGGTGTCATCTGCCTTGGTTAGTCCTGCCTTAGTGTTGAACAGCTTTTCCAAGGTTAGGATTCTCTCGGACGCTTCCACTATGGACTCAGGGGTGTAAACTTCTTCACCGTAGAGTGCGTTTGTCATTTCGATAAACCCTGGAATGCCCACAGCGCGGATAAAGATACAGAACCCTAAAGAGTCAACGATAGTTGCAAGGTTAACCGTATTCTTTACATGCACAGCCCTGCCCTCGGTCGAGAAGCGGTCAAGTCTAATTTCTGGCGGAGCGAGAACTTCTGTCGGGTTCATGTTGCCTTTGATGTGGCAGCCGCCCCTTGTGCACGTCGCGTAGTTGAGCCCTTGGCCCTGCATACCACGCGCGTCGTACGCCGGAAGGTCTTGCTTCTTAACCGACATGGAGTACTCAGGCACACCATAGCTATTCGCCAAACGCCAAGACCCTTCGGCTAGTTTGTCACCGAACCCTTCGCGCAGGGCAGTTTTGCGAACCCACTCAACGATAGCCTTTTTGTCACCCCACTTGAGAGAGAGGCCGTCGGCTGCAATCTCTTCGTCCTTGATGTAGCCTTTTTCGTAAAGCTCCATTGCGCACGCAATTGCAGCGCCTGTAGAGATAGTGTCCAGGCCGTACTCGTTGCAGAGCTCGTTGGCATCGTTGATGACTTGCAGGTCATTGTTGTCCATATTTGCGCCAAAGACCCACACGGTTTCGAACTCGGGCCCGCCTATATTTTCACCTGCTGCGTTCTTGACTACACGACCGCAGGCAACCGGGCAGCGGTAGCACGCGCTACGCTTGACTAGGTATTTATCCCTCAGGGTCTCACCGCTTATGTCTTCCGCTTTGTCGTAGAAAGAGCTTTGCCAGTTCCTTACCGGGAAAAGGCCGTTGTTGTTAACGAGGTTTACAAGCATTGCCGTACCCATAGATGGCAAGCCTTTGCCTGTTGCCGGCTGCTCGCGCAAGAACTTAACTTTTGCTTTAGCAATTTCTTTAGCTTTTTCAGCGTCAGGGTACTCAAACGCTGATGTGCCGTTGGCAACAATGGCTTTAACATTCTTAGAACCCATTACCGCGCCGACGCCGCCGCGGCCCGCTGTTCTGTCGTAATCGTTCATCATAGCGCCCATGCGGGAAAGCTTTTCGCCGCCGGGACCGATGCAGAGCACTTTGGCTTTTTCGCCATGGATTTTTTGCAACTCCACCGTTGTCTCAGTAGCGGTTTTGCCCCAGAGAAATGCGGCGTCTTTAATCTCTACTACGTCGTTATCGCCAAGGTAAATGTATACAGGCTTGTCAGCTTTATCTTCTAAGATAAGCATATCATAGCCTGCGCCCTTGAATGCCGGGCCCCAATATCCGCCGGAATTCGCGTAAGCGATACCGTCTGTCAAGGGGGACTTTGTGACAACCATAAACCTGCCGCCTGTAGGCATGTTACTGCCGGTGGCGGGACCGTTAACGATTATCAGTTTGTTCTCAGGGGACAGGGCGTCCACTTTGGGGTCAATTTCATCGTACAAGTATTTTGCGCCGAGTCCCCGCGCACCAATAAACTTTTTGGCTACGTTAATGTCCAGCTTTTCGGTCGAGTGGCTTAAGTTTTTCAACTTAACTCTTAGGATTTTCTCGTTAAATACCTTCACTTTAGAAACACCTCCGTATAATAATAAAACCTAAAATACTGCTTTTAGAATACGATTGGGTAGATTAAGATAAGTAGGGCGATTGCCAGCACGTTAAACAACCCGCCCAGCACGACGTAATCTTTAAACCTGTACCCGGCTACCAGGGTCATTGTTACCGGTGGGGTCGAGACCGGCGTAGCGTAACCCACGTTGGCCGCAACCGCGACTGCCATAACAACAGGCTTAACATCGAACCCGAGTTCTATTGCAAGCATACCGGCGATAGGTACAAGCAACGCTGCCGTGGCGGTACTGGACATAAAGTTTGTGAGTATTGTGGAAATAATCACAAGTGTAGACCACAATAACCAAGGCGTTACGTTGTCGCCCATAATGTTTATTGCGGTCTGGGCTACAAGGGCTCCGGCGCCGCTCTGCTGCATTCCGGCAGAAATGCCGAAGGACGCGCCCATAACGGTTACGGTTGTCCAGTCCATCTTAGCGAAAAGTTGCTTTTGTGATAAGCAGCCGGTGGCTACGCAGGCAACCGCACCGACCATTGCCACTACGCCCGGGCTCCAGAGATCCCTCAAAAATCCGATGATACAGAAGGCGAGTATGCAGACAGAGATAATCATCTTAGCCACACTTTTTGGCTTCTCTTCTATGGTTGCAGTGCCTACGCCTACGGTTGTTGGGCTGCCGCCTCCGGCCGGTACTGCGGGTGCGTCTTCAACTTCTGGGAAGGTGAAGAATTTTTTTTGTAACACAAGGCCAATCGTCTGGTAGTAAAGGACAAGCAAGAGAAGTATTGGCAAGCCTGTGCGGGCTATTTCAAAAAAGCCCATTGCCCCATGTCCGCCATCGACAAGGAAGCCTTGAGCAATAAGCTGGGGCGTTGAGCCCACGAGCGTAAGCCCTCCGCCGGTCACGGCAAGAATACCTACCATCATAAAGGTGTTCTTCTTTGTCAGCTTCCCACCGGAAGCGGCTACTGCGCTGGCTACCAAAGGTAGCACTATAGAGGCCGTAGCGGTATTGCTCAGGAACATAGAAATCGCAGTGGTAACAGGGACAAGCGCAAGCATAAATAGCCGTTCATTTGTCCCGACCGCTGAGATTATCTTTTGACCTATAAGCTTCGCAACCCCTGTTTCGAAAAGCGCGTTGCCGACAATTACCATACCCACTATCAGATAAACAATGTCGTTTCCAAACCCGGCGAATGCGCCGTTTATAGGAAGCACCCCGAATATTGCAAGGGCAAGACACGCCATAACTGACGTAGCGGCGATAGGCAGGTATTCTGTTGCGTAAAGCACCATTGTAACGACAATTATGATTAGTGCTATAGTACTTGGCTCCAAGAGAATGTCCTCCCTGAAACAAGGGCTGCTTGCAAATTACACGGTCTTAGCAAAATACAAGCAGCCCTTATTTAGTTATGTGTACTTTATGGTGACTTAGACAGATTTAATAGCTTCTGTGAGGATTGCAGCAGCTTCGTCGCACTCTGCCTTTGTGACGGTGAGAGGCGGAACCATGCGGATGATGCTGGTGCCGATAGAGGTTGTCAGCAGCTTGCGCTTGATGCCGGCTTCTTTAACAGCAGCACCGATGTCAGCATCTAGCTGTACGCCTACCAACAGCCCTTTACCTCTAACTTCTTTGACTCTGGGCATTTTAGCGAGGATACCCATGAAGTAGTCACCCACTTCTTGGGCTTTTGCGGCGAAGTTCTCTTCGAGCAGAACGCCAACTTGAGCGTAGGCAGCTGCGCAACATACAACGTTTCCGCCGTAGGTTGTGCCGTGTTCGCCCAGGCCGAATGTTTTGGCGAGCTCATTGGTGGTGCAGATAGCGCCGATAGGCATACCGCCGCCGATACCCTTAGCCATCGAGATGATGTCGGGTTTCACGTCGTAGTGCTCGTAGCCCATGACTTTACCAGTGCGGCACCAACCGGTTTGGATTTCGTCCGAGAGGAGGAGCAGACCGTGCTTTTTGCACAGGCCAGCCAGACCTTGGATGAACTCCTTGGTAGGAACAATAACGCCGCCCTCAGCTTGGATAGGCTCGATCAGGATAGCAATGGTGTCTTTGGTGATGTTCTTCTCGTAGTCGGCCAGGTTGCCGTACTCACAGTAGGTGAAGCCCTCGAGCATGGGGCCGAAGTTCTTTTGCAGAACGTTGCCAACTTGGCCGGTAGCTGCCAGCGAACCGTATGTACGGCCATGGAAGCTGCCCTTACCGGTGAGAATATGGTACTTGTTGGGGCCGAAGTTGTCTATACCGTATTTGCGGGCCAGTTTGATCATGGCCTCGTTGCTCTCGGTACCGGAGTTTTGGTAGAAAATTTTGTCGTAGCCCAGAGCTGTACATACTCTCTCAGCCAGTAGTGCCTGAGGAATGGTGTAGGGGTAGTTAAAGGTGTGCATAAGTTGAGCTACTTGCTCTTGAACAGCGGCGACAACTTTGGGATGGCAGTTACCAGCGTTGTTAACAGCAACACCGCCGTAGAAGTCCAGGTAGCGGTCTCCGTTGTCTGCGTACAGATAATGACCCTCGGCTTTTTCACAGACGAAATCAAAGCGCTTGTAGGTCTCGATCATGTACTTGTTTGTAAGGTCCTTAATTTGTTGAGCTGTTTTGCCAACGTCTTTCAGTTGCATGGTGGTTTTCCCCTTTCAATTTTTATTAAAAGTCTATATTTTTTTGCTGCCTTTTCGGCATCGTTAGAACCCTTAAGCGTTTTCTTCCTCTTTAGGCTTGCGGTAGCCAAGTACGTTTACGAGCAAAGTAACAACGATACCAAGAGCCAAACCCCAAGTAGCACCTAGTACAAAAATAGCTACGCCCATAAGTCCGGCAATACCGCGTTCTTGGTCTGTTTTGACCAAACCAAGACCCATGTAGAAGCAGGCAAAACCTGCAATCATCATGGTAAGCCCCATGGCAAGAGGCATAAGCGGCTGCACCAGCATAATTAGTGGGGCGATCAAAAGGCAGATAAGCTTAACTATGTTGAATGTACCTGTACCGCCTATCAGGGAGTGCATGGCTGTGCTGCTCTTGTAACGCTCTGTTACAGCGATTTGCGGTCCTGCCCACAGGGGCCCAGAAAGGGTAACCATTGGATTAAATAGGGCTTGCATCAAGTTTCTGAAACCAACGATAATGTGAGTCCTGTTCACATCGTGGTCCAGCTTCTCGTCGGGACGGGCCTTTTGGGCCTCTTCTATGGTTTTCGCAGCAACAATGATGTCACCATAGGCAATAGTATAGGCCATAATTGCAATGGGAATCGCACCCAGAAGGATGCCAAACGCCGGGAAGCCACGGCCAAATATAGAGAAGTTTTCCAGAGTCCATGCCCAAGCTGGGAACGGATTTACGAAAAACGCGGCGCCTTCGATAGGCTCGAGGTTTGCCCAGCTGATTTCGCCCGCAATGACTCCGGCAACGCCGCCGACAACAAGTGCAGGGATAAAGCCGGCTTTGCCGAGCATGTTGGCAAACTTATAGTCACCGCTTGCTTTCATCTGCTTAAAGCCTCTAGCGAACAGGATAAACAGGCTGGCACCTACGCCAACAGACCAAGAAATAGGTATACCTGCAAGTCCGGAGGTAGTAGCTGCCCGGCTAAGTCCGTGAGTACCCGCAATAGCCGCGATACCCGCACCAATCAAAATGCCTGCCTTCATACAGTCGGGTACAAGGGTAGCCAGTCTTTTGCCCAGACCCGAAATTCCCAAGAAGAGGAAGATGACAGCCACCGAGAAACAGACAGCAATCATGGCGTCCATACGATCCCCTATGTATTCAAAGCCCTGTAAATATGCGACAGTAAGCGGGATTGACGGGGTAATCCAGCCACAAAGTGGAATATCACCAAATAGCTGATGCAAACAATACATCATATCATGGAAAATCGTGATTCCCAAAGCAACTGTAAAGGTCACGTAAAAGTTGTCTTGAATAAAAGCGATAGCAGCGATAGCAGTCACGAATATGGCCATAGACTGAATCGTTTCTTGAATTTCCCACGCGTAGTGAACAAAGGGTAGGCGTAGTTTAAGGTTGAAAATCTTTAGCGGGATATGAGGCTGCTCTTCTCCGTGTTTGCGTTTCGCGCTTGGGAGCATAAGCCTTAATAGCATAATAACATCCTCTCGTATGAATATGTTTAATATAAATCTAGAGTTTATTGTTATTCTGACAGTAGATATGTGCGGTTAACACCATAAGGGATTCTTAAGGTGTATAAAACTCATCAGCCGCAAACATTTTTCCGCTCTCTACATCATCACCTTTCTTTATATAGCTATCGTTAATTTGGTTATCACATCCCACCTCCTAAGCAAGTATTGGGGCGAGAAAAATCCAATAGTGCAATGCGTGTCATTAGTCAACGATTGGAATTTTGGCTCGCCCCTAACATTATTGCCCCGGAAACGACGAGGCAAAGTTGACTGTAGTTAAACAGCTAACTCAAAAGCAATCTAGCACCATCCACGTTGTTTGACAGCCTTGTATACTTTGTCAATAGCAATTATGTACGCGGCGTCACGCATGTAGAGGTTCTTCTCTTTAGAGAGCTCGTAAACGCCTTTGAAGGCTTTAGACATGCTGTAATGAAGCTTTTCAATAGCCTCTTCGCGGCTCCAGAAGTAGTTCATGTTACCCTGAACTTGCTCAAAGTAGCTCACAGTTACGCCGCCGGCATTCGCCAAGAAGTCAGGCAGAACCATGATTCCCTTTTCTTGAATGAGGGGGTCGCAGTCCGGAGTAGTTGGCCCGTTGGCGAGCTCGCATATAATCTTTACATTCTTAGATATCTGCGGGAAAGTTGCGGGAGTTATTTGGCTTTCGAGGGCTGCTGGGATGAGTATTTCTACGTCCTCAGCAATCCAAACGTCGCCCGGGAGAATTTCGTAGCCAAGGTCTTTCGCTTTGGCTTTGTCAATTGTGCCGAATTTGTCTTTTATGCTGACGAGCTCTTCTATGTTGCAACCGTCTTTTTTGCGGAAGGTGTAGCTGGTCTTATCGCCCAAATCGTAAGTGGAGATAGTTATAACCTTGCCGCCGTATTCAGTGTACAGCCTAGCAGCGTATTCGCCGACGTTGCCAAAGCCCTGGATGCTGGCGCGAGTGTCCTCAAACTTAATGCCCTCTGCGTCCATCAAATCTTTCAGCACATAAATACCGCCGTACCCTGTGGCTTCTGTTCTACCCAGCGAGCCGCCGGCTCCAACGGGCTTACCTGTGATTGCACCGGGATAGTGGGCGCGGGCCAGAGTTTCATACTCGTCCAGCATCCACAGCATATGTTGTGGGTTGGACATTACATCGGGTGCGGGCACGTCAACCAGTGCACCAAAAGCTGCAAAGCCTTGGCGAATGTAGCCGCGGCACATGCGCTCTTGCTCGCCCAAAGACATTGTGCGCGGGTCGCAAACAACGCCGCCCTTACCGCCGCCCAGAGGCAAATCTGCCACTGCGCACTTCCAGGTCATCCATGTAGATAGTGCACGTACAGTATCGGCGGTCTCATGTGGGTGGAAGCGAATGCCGCCTTTTGCGGGGCCTCTTGCGTAGTTATGGTTCACGCGGTAGCCCTTAAAAACTTTAGTTGAACCATCGTCCATTTTTACCGGAATAGAAAAGTGGTACTCTTTCATTGGCTCGCGCAGCAACGCGCGGGCATCTGGCTCCAGATTCATCATTTCCGCTACTTTGTCGAATTGAGCTTGTGCACTTTCAAAAGGATTGTACGACATTAGAAGAACCCTCCCGTTTAATTTTTTTGTCCGTTGATATGTGCTGGCCTGGCAACGAAAAGGAATATCTAAGATCGGCCCAGTTTTGCACCGATTCATAGTTTAAGATAATACAAGAAAAAATTAAAAGCCCGATAACAACCGCACCAATAAAGCAAATGATAGAGGCGCTGAAATTGTATGGGGCTACCGCCGCAACGCAAAGGTACTTCATTATATAAAACGCACAGGCGGAAATGGCAGTCAATCGCACCTAAAGTACGCAGACTTGTTCGCGCCGGCAACGTAGTGGCACTTGGCTTAAATACCACAAAATTAAGCAGAACCAATAATCTAGCTCATATTTTAACAGTCGATGTCTATTTTGTCAACGATTTATTGTAATATTTCGCATTTTATAATAAAAAAATGGCATCAATTTTTAGGGAATTTAGACAACCAGGTAAATCATATTTTGTATAAATGCCGAAAGGGGAATTTAGTATGTATTTATTACCATTTAAACCCATTATAAAATACCACGAAAAGAAAATAGGCAAGACTCTTTATCGGGTCACCAGCGTGCATAAGTGCGAGGTCGACCTTGCTAAAACCTTGGAAGATTTAACTGTGCGCAGAGTCCTGAGTTGTGAGAGCAGTACCGGGTATGGGCGTTAAATATATGTGAGGCAAAAGGGGCCTGCTAAAAAGACTTCTTAAACGGCAGGCTCTGCGTTCTGCCATTAACTGCGGAGGCTATGGCTATGTCAAAACAAAAACTATATAGAGTTGGCATATATGTACGGTTGAGCAAAGAGGATGCCCGTGCGGGAGAGAGCGTATCCATAGAAAATCAAAAACTCATGCTCGTAAAACATGTTGAGGAGAGTGGCTGGGAACTGGTCGAGGTGTATGGGGATGACGGTTTTTCCGGAACAAACCAGAATCGCCCGGACTTTCAGCGGATGATTGCCGACGTTAAGGCGGGTCATATCAATACTATATTAGTTAAAGACCTTTCGCGGTTAGGGAGGAATTATTTAGAAGTAGGCAATTTGGCGGAGGTGTTTCTTCCGGAGCATGGGTGTGAACTTATATCTCTAGGCGAAAAGCTGGACGATATGATGGTCTTTCGCAACTGGTTTAATGAGCAGCATAGCAAAGCGACCAGCATAAAGGTTCGGGCGGGGAAACGCATATCCGCGCAAAGCGGCAAGTTTGTTGGCGCGTATGCCCCATATGGTTACATAAAAGACCCGCAAAATCATCACAGGCTTGTAATTGACAAGAATGCCGCCCCGGTTGTCCGCAGAATATTTGGGATGAGGCTTGCCGGCATGGGTTTTCGTGCAATCGCCGCAAAGCTCAATGAAGACGGCGTTATCCCACCAAGAGAATACTACTATCAGAGCAGGAACAGCAAGAATCCTCTCAAATCCAGGCGGGTGTGGGGCGAAAACACTGTGAAGGATATTACAAAAAATGAATCCTATATCGGGAATCTCGTGTCCGGCAAGTCAGGCACGGTATCCTATAAAAACCAAAAGTTAATTAGAAAAGATGGCAGCGATTGGATTCGGGTAGAGAACACCCACGAGCCAATTGTTGGCAAGGAGCTTTGGGATAAGGTACAGTCATACTCTCGCAGAAGCTACAACCCAAGAAGGCGTAAAGATGGAGAGAGAAACCTGTTTACAGGCCTTCTTTATTGTGCCGATTGCGGATTTAGACTCCGGGGTCAGCTGGAGCGTCGCACCCGTAAGGATGGCAGCGAACACCGGTATACTTCTTATATATGCGGTACTTATGCCAATAATGGCAAAAATGCCTGCACCATTCACTGGATAGGCGAAAAGTCATTGAGTGAGTTGGTGACAAGCCATATCAGAGACCTTGTGCACGTGACCGAGTGCTATAACAAGGAGCGCATAATGAAAGCCGCCTTATCCGCAAAAAAAGCCGACAGCATGTCATATCGAGGAATTTACGAAAGTGAATTGCGGGCCCACTGCAACCAAATTGACAAATTGGATGTACTTATCGAAAGCCTCTACGAAGACAAGATTTCCGGACTTGTTCCCGATAGTCTATTTGGGCGTCAGGTTCGCAAGTACGAGAAGGAACGGGTAGAGCGCTCTAAGGCTGTAAAGGCATTGGAAAAACGGATCGCAGGCATAACGTCTGTTGCTGACGACCCCGATTCCTGGGTTGGGCTGATAGAACAGTGTACCGAAATAGACAGCCTTGACGCCGAAATGCTACTACTACTTGTCGACAAGATTATCGTCGGCGAAGCTCAGTATATTAGAGGGCAGCGGGTGTGTGATATTAAAGTTATCTACAACTGCGCCGGGAATGCTGACGTGCAATAACGCCTTCCTTGGAGATACATTACTGTATAGATCCGGTTAAGGGTAAAAGAGATGATGGCGAGCACATTGGCGAGAATAGTTTGCTCAGGCCAGTTGGCGTAAATTTCGCTGCTGGCCACATTTTTTATGTAATCTTTAAAGTAAACCCAGTGGTTGGGAGCAGAAGCGTCGGTCGGCTTGCCGGCATGGACGATAACATATTCGGGAACTACTGGCTCGGGCAGCACCACAAGTCCGGTGGCGGGAGGGAGGGGTTTGGTGTCCATCTCTGGTATCTTGGCGGGAAAGTCGCCCCAAAGGGTATGGTCTTTGATAGAGATCGTCTCAACTTGGTCGGGGTTGCCGGTAACGGGAGTTAGCCTCACATCTTGGTATGAGGTGGTGTCAGGCAAAATCTGGACGCCTTCGACAAGAGTTCGCTCAAAACCGTCCATAACTATGCTTACGTCGTACTCACTATAGGGGCGCACATCTGTGAGTTGCATAGAGTAGTCAATCGGCGGGGCCGGCAGGTTGATAGTAGGTGTGCGCCCGGAGGTGTCGGACACCATCTCCTCGATGATGTTGTCAGGCGCTCCGTGCTGGGTGACGCGCACAGTGGCGCCGGCGGCGGGTTTGCCTGCGCTCACGGCTAGGGTGCCTATTTGCAGCCGCCCGATTTCGGTCAGGTTGGGGTCGCTGAAGTTATTGTGTATGTATGGCATAGTGCATCATCCCTTCAAAATAGCGTTTACCTATATGGTATGCGTTTGGAACCATGGTTGTTACGCGCTGCGCGCAGGAATACAATACCCATGGCCATTCCGATACTTAGGATGACGAGGATAGTTGACCCAAGACGACCGAGACCACCGGACTCGACATCCTCGACAATCTCTCCGGTTGTAATATCGAACACATAGGTAAGGTTGTCAACTGTTGTGAGCGTCAACGCATTAGCTACGCTATCAAATCCAACACTTTCATGGTTTTTCCAACGAGCCATCGAAACACTCATAGACACCATGTCCGTATTGCCCACAAGGTCTTCAATTGTGTAGTATCTAATCAAAGCTCCATTTGCGAAAAATTCAAGCGCGACATTCTGCGAGCTTGAAACCAACACAGCGTATTGAAAATCATCGGAGAATATCAAGTCTCCGGGAATAAGCATTGTAGGGGTTATTTCGAAATAGTAGACGCTGTCCGATGTTTCATTAAGATAATATACGCCCATTGCCGGGTAGCTGCTATCGTGTAGCGGATTAAAGTAGAATACTTTGCTCCCATCACCGGATTCCACGCGGTACGGCTCTATTATCCAGTCATCCGCATAGGCGGTAATGCCACTGAACATTATCACTGCGGCCAACAGAAGAGTAATTATGAGCTTGCGATTTCTTGTTATTTTCATAGTGCCACCTCCAGTATTAGCTATATCATGTTTACATGATATAATTGCGCATCAAGAATCGGTTGCCCTGCAGGTGCGAGGCGTTGTGCACCATATAATATCCGCGCCATTCTGCGGATATTATATCACAAGCGCAGCGTTGATATAATTGCGCATCAAGAGCCGGTTGGCCCTGTAGGGGCGAGGCGTTGCGCACCATATAATATCCGCGCCATTCTGCGGATATTATATCACAACACTACACTAATCTCAACTTCTGGCAAGATACAAGCCGCAACCCGCATAAGATAGTGTAATGAAGATTTGGGGGTGATCGCCCTGCCGGAATACCCGCTGACCGACGCCGAGATAATGGCTCTGCTTGCCAGCGAAGGGGAAGAGCAAAATGCCACCCAGTTGTGGGAGGTCATAGTCAAATATAACGGTGACTTGGGCGTGGTGCAGGCCGGGCTCGGGGCCGCTGTAGAGCTTTTGGGTGACAACTTCGCAATACTAACCTTGCCGCCCGAGCTCATCCCAAAGCTGTACACTTATAGCCAGATAGAGTACATCGAGCTGCCTAAAGACGTGAGCTTGACACTGGTAGAAAGCATGGCGCAGGCCTGTATCACACCGGTACATAGCCCGGCAGGGAGATACCAGCTGAGCGGGCAGGGTGTCATCGTAGGGATGATAGACTCCGGGATTGATTACACACACCCTGACTTCCGCGATGAAAACGGTGCGACCCGAATCCTATTTTTGTGGGATCAGTCTGGCAGCGGGCCCCCGCCGGCCGGTTTTGAACGCGGAACAGAGTACAATTCCACAGCCTTGAACACTGCGCTGCAAAACCCACAGCCCCTTAGCGTAATACCGCTTATGGATAAAGTTGGCCACGGCACCGGCGTTGCCGGAGTTTCCGCCGGAAATGGACGTTCCTCTGGAGGTGTAGAGCTGGGAGCAGCTCCAAAAGCCTCGCTAATTGTAGTCAAACTGGGGGCAGGGGGCAGGGGAGGAAGTGCCCGAACCACCGATATAATGCGTGCCCTAAAGTACATCACCGACAAAGCCGGGGAACTTGGTATGCCGGTAGCTGTAAACCTGAGCTTCGGCACAAACAACGGCTCTCATGGCGGCAGCTCGCTGTTTGAAGCATATGTAGATTCAGTCGCGGGCAGAGGCAAGACAGTAATAGTGGCCGCTACTGGAAACGAAGGGTTTGCTGGGCACCATTTTGGCGGGCAGCTGACTCAGGGCCAAACGATAGATGCTCCATTTCGGGTGGACGGCGGCCATAGCAGCGTTTACCTCGCCCTCTGGAAGCACTTTGCCGACACCTTCGACCTTGAAATTATTGCCCCCGGCGGCCAGTCCAGCGGGGTTTTGCGCCCGACCACCCCCCTTGTCCAAACTCGGCTGGGGCAGACCGCGCTCACTGTACATTACGGCCAACCTTCTTTTTACAACCCAAACCAGGAGGTGTTTATTCAACTGCGGGGAGTGGGGGGGGGTGTCACTCCGGGTATCTGGCAACTATTTATAACCGGGCGGCAGGTGGTGCAGGGGGATTTTCACATCTGGCTGCCAACTATCGAGGAGGTTGGGGTAACCACTGCGTTTTTGCGCCCCGACCCATACATGACCCTCACACTACCCTCCACCGCTACCCGGGTAATTTCGGTGGGAGGTTACAACGCGGCCATAGGCGCACCGGCCGATTTTTCGGGGCGTGGATATACCTTTGGGCAGGTGCAGGTAAAGCCGGACTTGGTTGCGCCTGCCGTTGGCGTGCGCTCCACTCGGACAGGCGGCGGGTACGACAGCTTTACCGGCACCAGCTTTGCGGCCCCATTTGTCACCGGTGCGGCAGCTCTTATGATGGAGTGGGGAATCATACGGGGCAACGACCCTTTTCTATACGGCCAACGGGTAAAGGCGTTTTTGCAACAGAGCGCTACAAGAAGCTCCGGGCAGCAGTACCCCAACCCAATTTGGGGGTACGGAACCCTATGCCTAAAAGCAGCCATGGACGCTCTTACAGAATACAACGCAAATAAGTAAGGAGGTAGATGAGCGGGTGAACGGTTACGAAGATATAGTTTATGACCCCGATATAGAGGTGCTTATCCTAGAAAGCGAGGCTATGCCGACTGCATTCTTGGAAAATAACCCCTATATAAAGTACAAGACCACAGTTACGGGGGGATATACGATTCTTTACGTCCACCGTGACGATATTGAACAAATCATTTCAAACACAGTTGGTTACTCTTCAAACGTATTTCCGCTGGTATTGGGTCTTTTGGGCAGCGCTGACCTTGAGTCCTCAGGAATTTTGCAAGTTCATCGGCAGCCCTTCTTGAACCTTATGGGTTCGGGTGTCCTGCTTGGAATTGTGAGCACTGGCATAGACTACACGCAAGCAGCCTTTAGGTATGAGGACGGCAGCAGCAAAATTCAATATATATGGGATCAGACAATCAGAGGTGGGGCGCCGGAGGGTTTCTACTACGGTACGCAGTACGACAACCAGACAATAAACAGCGCACTTTTACTGGAAAATCCTAGGCAAGCTGTGCCCCATGTAGACAGCGTTGGGCACGGAACATTCCTTGCAAGTGTAGCTGCAAGCAGAGAGAGTGGGCAGTACATTGGTGCTGCTCCTGACAGCGAGCTTATTGTCGTCAAGTTAAAAAGGGCTCGCCCGACGGAATACAGGCGCTATCTTATCCCAGTTAGCCAACAGAACGCTTTTTCTTCTGCAGATATAATTATGGGCGTGGAATATATTATCAGCAAAGCGGCTCAGCTAGGCCGGCCAGTTGCAATCTGCATTCCCCTAGGGACAAATATTGGCGCCCACGATGGGGGAAGCACACTGGAAGGGTATCTTTCTAGGGTGGCGAGCATTGTTGGTACGGCGGTTTGTGTTGCGGCGGGAAACGAGGCACAGGCTGGGCATCACACCAATATTAAGCTTTCGGGCACAGGGGATACCAAGAATATTGAGATTAGGGTAGGGGATGGCTTCGAGGATGTAAACATAGCCATGTGGAACTTTGCGGCGGATCGAATGTCGGTGGCGGTAACTTCACCAGCTGGAGAGCATGTAACTCGTGTACCTGCCCGCTCGGGCACCACTTATACTCAAAGGCTTATACTTGAACGCTCGACAGTGCTCGTCGAGTACCAGTTTCCTGCAGGAAAGTATTCTGTACAGTATACAAAAATTCATATCCTTTCAGCAACCCCAGGCATTTGGAAGATCACGGTCTATGGAGATTCTGTTCTGGATGGGGGCTTTCATATGTGGCTGCCAATGACCGGATTCATAAATCCGGAAACAGTGTTTTTGGCCCCAAAGCCAAACTACACTACGACCATACCCGCAACGTCAACTGGGGTTATTGCTTGCGGTGCGTACAACAGCTTGGACGGCAGCCTTTCACCAACCTCGTCCTGGGGTCCTTCAAGGCTGCAGCTTATACGGCCTGACCTAGTGGCCCCTGGGGTAGATGTGGGTGGGATTTTTCCTGGCGGCCCCGGAAAGATGAGCGGCACAAGCGTTTCGGCGGCTATTACAGCAGGAGCTTGTGCACTTATGCTTCAATGGGGAATCGTGGAGGGCAATGACCCTTCTCTAGAATCCTACCGAATTCGCGCTGATTTGATAACCGGCTGTTCAAGGGATCCGGGCAGGGAGTATCCCAATAATCAGTGGGGGTACGGGAGGCTAAACTTGTACAACACTTTCCAGATGCTGCGACCGCACTAAAAAGTCAAGAAGCCCGCCAAGGCAGGCTTCTTTTTGTTTTCAAGCTAAATCAGCAGCGGCTGATTTAGCTTATTAGTGGTAGTTGCTACGAATTTACTTCGCCATTTCTGCGAGGTAAGTGCTTACGCCGGCGCCAAACTTAGAGAGTTTGCCGAAGCCATTGAGCACACGCTCGAGAGAAGAGAGCGCTGCTACCACATCGTTGGTCTCGATGTTGCCCATGTGACCCATGCGGAACATCTTGCCCTTGTACGCACCAAGTCCGCCGGCTACGATAACGCCTTCAGCAATCATAGCCTTACGGAATGCGAGGCAATCAACGCCTTCGGGGTAAAGTACGTCGGAAAGGGTGACTGCGCGGCAGCCTTCCTCAGCCAGCAGCTTGAGACCAAGTGCTTCCATTGCTTTATTTATAGCACGCGCATGCTTGAGATGGCGCTCGTAGCGAGCCTTCAGCCCGCCCTCAGCTTTGATTATCCGTACGGATTCTTTAAGCGCCCAGATAAGGTTGATGGCCGGTGTGGCAAAGTAGTTCATTGGGTCGTCCATAATCGGAACCCAGCGTTTGTAGTCCACGTAGTACTCGGGGATAACGCCCAGGGACTCGCGGCGCTCCATGGCTTTTTTGTTCGCCCAAAGCATAAACAGGCCGGGGCAAACTCCGAACGCCTTCTGGCTGCCGGTAAAGAGAATGTCGATGTTCATCTCGGCTAGGTTCTCGTACTGGGCCGCGCTGGAGCAAATGCCGTCCACTATATAGATAGTATTCGGGAACTTCTTCATCATAGCGCCAATAGCGGCTACGTCGGCGACTACGCTGGTGGAGGTGTCAACATGGCTGACTGTCATAGCGGCGTAGTCTTTTTTCGAGAGCTGAGCCTCAATGTCAGCTACGGGAACAGTCTTGCCCCATTCGCTCTTGATGGTGTCAACCTCTATGCCCTTGGCTGTGCATATGTCCACAAACCTATCGCCAAAGAAGCCGTGGCTTACAACCAGAACTTTGTCGCCGCGCTTGGTAGAATTTGCTATAGCCATTTCCATGCCCAGGGTACCTGAGCCGGCGAGGACAAAGGTTTTGCCGCCGTCTTCGTTGCCAAACATCTCGTGGAGATCGTCAATCAGCCCTTTGTAGTCTGCTATAAAGCGCGGGTCGCCAAACGCTTGAATTTCGCGAGCCATCTCTGCGCGGATGGAGTCAACTACGGGTGTCGGTCCCGGAATCATTACCAGCCTTTTCTTGTCCATAAGTAATCTCTCCTCTTTGTTAATATTAGGTTGAAATTGCGCCATTCTTGAGAAGTCTATGATACAAGCTTAACATACCAAAAGTCTAACGTCAAGGTTTTTTCCCCGCCGAAACCGCAGGTAACCTGGCAAAATTTAATTAGGTTATAACTGAATTCTGCCAGGCGCTGCGATCCAGCATAAGAATAATGTGTCAAGCAGCTATCCTTTACAGATAACCAGCTTCTTTTATGGCTTTGTCAGCGGCCTCTTTGTCTTCGGGTGCGACCAGGATAATAGGTCCTGTACAGCCCATTCCGCTGCTGGCGAAGATGCCCAGTTTCCAGAGTACGCGCACGGCATCCTCCAGCTCGAGTATCTCGATGCCGGGAATCTCTTCGGTCACGATCTTTTCGGGCGGAGCCTTGACTTCTTCCTCGGCGCTCCCGCCAGTCTTTTCGCTGGCTTTTTGCAGCCCCGCGAGAATCTCGCCAAGCCCGGCCTTTTTGGCCATAGCGTACTCATTGGCGACTTTTTTAAGCAACTGGCCTCGTGCAAGGGCACCCGCATAAGTGATGGCACCCGCCACCACCGGTGCGCCGGAAGCCCGGGAGATAATATTGATAATCCGGTCGTAACTTTCGCCAATGCCGGGGCCGTAGCCGTCACCCAGAGACTCATAACTGCCGCCGGTGCTAAAGGCCGACATAGCCTTCATTATGACGTTGCCGGTCAAGCTGTCCATGACCATAATATCTGGCACGCCTTGCAAAAGGTCGTTGCCACGCATTACAACGCCGCCGTCCGCGCGGGCGCTCTGAGTAAAGTTGATCGGATAGCCGGACTCTTGCAGCTTAATCAGCGCACGCTCCAACCCGCGAGCACCCTCGATATTGAGGATACCAACTGTAGGTGCTGCAATGCCACAAGCTTTAGCAGCGGCAATAGAGCCTATAGCGTTCTTTAGCATAGCGGATGTGCGCTCAGTGTCTGAGGTACCGGTAGTGGTGCCTACAAACATTTTGCGACCAAAGCCGGGGGTGATAACTCGGCCAACGGTTGCCACGCCGATAGGGAAGTTGTAATGCATGGTAACAGCCGCATCTAGCTCGCCGGAGAGCAGCATTTTGTCCATCAGCTCGTGGGCGGTTTTCTGGTCGGCCGCTTCGATGAAGGTCAGCTCAGTCTCCGCTTCAAACTCCTGCTCGCCGATGACTACAACCTCGATAGAGGGATCTGCTGCCTGAGCAAGGGTTGCGCCGCGCAGCATTTCCCCCGGGCCGTGCTCGCTGCCCTCGAGTGTTATGCCAACCCGGGCGCGCTTGCCGAAGCTGCCGCTTTGCAGCCCCTGGGAAATTTCATCGAACACTTGGGCGATACTTTCTTTAATGTGATCCATTGCCCGGCCCCCTTACTCCGCCCGTAGGCTGGCGGCAAAGTTCTGCATAGCTTCGGCTACCATCTGGCGGATAGCTTCTTTGTCGGTGCCACCGCCTGCATCCACAGCGCCGGAATTCTTCTCGACTATGAAGGAGACGCCGTCGAACAAGTTGGTTAGGCGGCCAAGGAATAGGCTGCCCTTACCGACTATCATGACGCGGTTCAGTGTGCCTTCGGCCATCAGATCCTTGCAGTGTGCCATAAACGGCACGCCGGAGGGAATATGCCCTTGCGGTGGCGCGTAGCCGGGCATACCAATGCGCTCAAGTACACTGCCAAGCTCACTCTTATCAAATTCTTTGCGCATAACGCCAAGAGCGGCAATCATCTTATAGTTAGCTTCCGGAACATTGCCCGCGCCTGCTGGAACCATAACGCCGGGATCGTGCATCTCAGTCGAGAATGTGTCAACATCCAAGATTTTTAGCCCAGCTCTGTCAAGGGGATCGGCAATCAGCGCTTGCATAACCGCTTGAGGAGTAGCTCCGCTGCCAATTGTGTGGCGGCCGACTATGTCGGTGCGGATGACCGGCGAAGTGCCATCGTTCTCGCCGATGTGAACGGCGAAAGCGCCCATTACATCTTCAAGCACCGGCAAGCCCTTCGCGATGTGGTTCTTCGAGTTCATGCCAAGTTTTGCGCAAGAACCGCCCGCAAGCACTACCACATTCTTGTAAACTCCGGATTGAACAAGCGAAGACGCCAGCACAAGGGCGTGGGCTGGGCCCGCGCAGAAGCTGCGGGTATCGGAGCCGGTGGCGTTGACACAGCCACAGACTTCGCCGATGGCTTTGGCAAAGTTGCCGCCGCCGCGCTGGTTCATGTCACCGCAAGCCTCTTCCGAGCACTCGATGATATAGTCGACTTCACCGGCTGCAAGCCCTGTATTTTTCAGCAACAACTCAAGGCAGAACGCTGCAGACGCTTTACTGACCAGGTTTTCGAACATAACGTGCTCGGAGAGCGCCGCGTCAAAGTCGTGGGCCTTCTTGACACAGCCCACCAGCTTGCCATCGTTGTAGATACCCTCGGCCTTCTTGCCGGAGACCAGTTCTTCGATCTGTGCCTGTGTGGCATGGCCTTTCTGGAGCTTCTCGAGGAATTTCCAGCCACTGACTACTGGGTGGGCGGTCAGCTTTGCCTCGGCAGCCTTCTGGAAGCTTTCTTCGAGCAGCACGAGCTCAAAAGCGTCGACAGCTTTCATCAGACCGATAAACTCGTCCTGCGGCATCATTTCACCGTGTTTGCCCTGGCGGGTAGCGCCCTTGACAGGGTTCTCGTACCAAGGCGCGGCAACCTTCTCGAGGTCTTTAGGCCTCATGTTGCCGATATACACCTGGTTGGGAGCATACCCGACCGCATCTTCGAAAGAGCGCAGTTTGCTCGGAAGTACCTTCAAATGCTCGGAGTCCGGGTTAAGATGACGCTCACTGGTTTGGGTGCTGCCTTGGTGAAGTATCATATCACTCGCTTGAATAAGGGCGTAGCTCGCCCCTTTTAGAACGGGAAAATTCAATTAGTACACCTCCTGAAATAGATAGTAGGGGACGCGCCCCGCGCGGCCCGCGAACTCATGCCGCGTTTCGCATATTGGGCGGACCGCGCAGGGGCGTGGCCCCTACTGTCAATTGAAAAATTGAGAGTCGGAGAGCTTCCTCCCCGACTCTCCCTGTAATTAATCTTTAAATACAGTCTGGCCGTGTATCTCGGTGGTCAAGGCTTCAAGGCCCTTTCTGACCAATTTGCGGCGGAGTTCCTTCTCGTCCGCGGGGGTAAGGTTGGGGTTGCCCAGCGGGTAGGGGATCGCCACAGTTGGAACTATGCGGTTGGCGCCAACTGTCATCGATATCGGGACAATTGTGCACATATGCACTACAGGCATGCCGTGCCGCTCGATCTCTTTTACCATCGTTGCACCGCAACGTGTGCAGGTGCCTCAGGTGGAGGTGAGGATTACGCCGTCGACTTTGTCGGCCAGCAGATCCTCAGCTATTGCGGCTGCAAACTTTTTAGAGCTTGCAACTGCGGTTCCATTACCAACGGTGGAGTACCAGTAGTCATGCAACGAGCCGATTTCGCCGGCTTTTACCATCTCTTTGAGCACGTCTACAGGGAGAACGCGGTCAAGGTCGATGTTGGCGTAAACAGGGTCGTAGCCGCCGTGGGCAGTCTCGCCGTTTGTCTCGTCGAAGTCGACGATATCAACCAGGCTGTACTTGCCGTACTTAGACGCACTGGAAGACTCGATGTGGTCGGGGTTGCCCTTTGGTACGGGGCCACCGGAGGAGACAAGTGCGATCCGTGCCTTTTTGATGTCTTTGATTGCGGGCATTGGAGCCACGCGGTCAAAGGCAGGCATGGGGTACTCGGTCTCGAACTCCTGGCCACCGATCTTTTTGAGCAGCATGTCAACCGCACGCTTAGAGCCGCGTTGCTCGGCAAAGTAATTGACGCGCAGACCCTTCTCAAAGTAACCCTCGGTTACGGTTTCGCCTGCCAGCAGTTTTTTGGCGAGAGCTGCCATCGCGGGGATAGCGGTTCTCATGCTAGGGGCGGAGTTCCCGGTGGGAACAAAGTAAGCGTGGCGCTTGAAGATTTCAAGGCCCGGGTTCTCTTCGTATAGGCCACCAACTACGGGAAGGCCCAGGTTTTCATCAACGATTTTGGCTACGGTGCCGCAAGCCATGCCGTAACGGCCGGCGTTGAAGCCAGGGCCAACGACAACGAGGTCAGGTTTGAAACTCTCGATCATAGCTTGCACTTCGGCCGAGGCTTTCTCCAGGTTCTCGTTGAAGTAGCTGTCTCCGCAAATGATGGTGCCAACAATTGTCGCGGCGTCACCAAGCTCTTTTTCAAGAGCCATACCGGGGCCAACTTTACCATCGTGCTTTTGCGGTGGAATATCAGCTTTTTCCTCGCCGCCAATGCCGCCGTAGAAATTGTTTATATAATGAACAATTCTTTTTTTGCTCATCTGGCTACCTCCTTTTCCTTTAATTTTGTCGCGCTATTAACCGCGGTAAGTTTTAACTTCGGAGATGATTGCGTCAACGTCCAGCACCATTTCCATCATGGAAATTTGCGCTTCGTAGATAGCCGGGTCAACTTCGTCTTTCAGCTCGAACATATGGTAAGCCTTGAGTCCCAACGAGACTCCGGCGAGAGGACCTGCAAAAGTAGGGTCTCCGGCAGAGACAGTTTCAGCGGCCAGACCGGAAGCTTCAGCTTCCCCGCCGCCCAGAACAACGAGGAGCTCCTCGTTGCCGTACTGCTCACAAAAACCTTTGATCCTAGCTTGATTTTCCAGATCCATCGCGCCCGCCGCGGTTCAGACGAAGCATTCGGTTGCTTCGAATATAACTTCGGCACCGGCAGCTGTTACGCACTCAGCAATCGCGGGACCGGGAATACCGTCGCGATCACCGAGTATTGCTATCTTTTTGCCCTTAAGCATACTCATGAAAGTTTCTCCTTCCTTTTATTTGAATGGGGACTCCGCCCCCAAACCCCCGCGCTGCGCGGAAATGAATTCCGCTTCGCTTTCTGGGCTGCGCCCAGTTACGTCCAGGCGTTGGTGTGGTACGAAAACTTCTGCTCGCGTATTCCTGGCAGAGGTTGTGCGGTGTTAAACGGTCTTTGCTGTCAGGTAGTGGAAGCCCAGCTCGTTAGTAGCACCGGTGATCACCTGAATTTCGGTGACGATGCTGCCGTCTGCTTGCAGGGAGCCGTTCCAGCCGCCCGCGATAACATTTGCCACTTCGGGGTAACCGATGACGGTATCCATCTTTGGCAGAGTTACTACCTGGTTGGCGTTGCCGGCGGTTACGCAAGCATCACCCAGAGGGGTAGAGTCGGCCAGCGACTGACTGCCGCCGTCTTGGCCCGCGTACTCGTCGGTGATGAGGACAGTTCTGATGCCCTTCTTCTCGATCTTGTTGCAGTTCATAACAAGGTCGGCGTCGGGGTTGCCAAAGCCTTCCTCAGAGATGATTACTGCGTCGGCACCCAAGAACTCAACCAGCTTAGCGGTCATGTTAGAGGAGCGCTCTTTGTCCATCAGCGTCACGTTTTCATTGGTAATAATGCAGCCCAGGAAGTTGATGGTCTTGCCATGTTGGGCGTACAGATCCTCGATAACGGGACTATTCTGGTGAACATATGTCGGGTTTTTGTCACAAGCCGAAACGCAGTTGCCGCTTGCAATCGCGCCGTCAAATGCCTCGGTGGGGTACATGAAGGTGGGCACGATCTCTTTGACGTCAACACCGTAGTAGTAAGTGTTGTGCAAAAGCCCTTGGGTTTGCAGCATGTAGACATATGCAACCTTGGGCAGATGGGTGTACTTCATGCTCTGCTCGAAGAGCGGCTTTGTCTCGTAGGTTTTTACCTCGTCCGGTGTTGCTTCTTTGCCGGCAAGACCAAGGTAAGTGGCCGCGCGGAAACCAGCCAGGCGGACAACCACCTCGTGTTCGTGCTGCTTGAGGGAATCAATCGGCTCGACTTTTACAACCACGTTATTAGTACGCGAGAACGGGGTGTACTCGGCGCCGGTACCCTTCATATCGATGATACCTTCCTGGAACCCGACAATTTTGCCGGTGGTTACAACTGCCGCACCCTTGAGTACATGGGTACGTCCGCTGCCAACCTGCTCAACGCCTGTCATAAAGCCGGGCAAAATCCCACCAGGCCCTTCGACTTTGACGCGAGGCTCAACAACATCCTTTACCGGTATGATGCGCACGCTCTCGCCCGGGCGGGCCAAAAAGACCTCGACCGACTTTACGCGCTCATCTTCGCCGGCGACTTTGCACAGTTCATCTTTGTTGACGTACAGAACGCCGCTTTTAACTTCGGTCTTTTTGCCGAACTGCACATCTTTGATGAAAATGTTGCCAACTTCTAAACGCATTGCAATCCTCCTTTTTTATTATTTTCTTTGTAAAAGCTACGCGCAACAGCTGACCTGGGTTTAGCCCAGCAGCTCGTCGAGCTTAGCCTGAACAGCTACCATTTCGATCTCGTCTTTGTTGAACACGAACACTTTTTCGCCGTTTTTGTAGAAAACAAGTGCGGGGATGCCCATAACTTTTTGGGCTATGGCGAGACGCTTGTTGCCGGCGGTGTCAAGCTTGCAGAATTTTGCGCGTCCGTCGTTTTTGGCGGCAAACGCCTCAACATCGGGCAGCAGGCCTAGGCAGGGCTCGCACTTGGGGCTCCAGAAGTCAACGAAGACTACACCCTCGTACTCCAGAACTTCTGCGTCAAAGTTTTCTTTGTTAAGATCAATCATTTTGGCCACTCCTTTACATTCTTTATATATTGTGTTGGGCGGGCGGGATAATCCCGCCCCTACAGTCCAATTAGCTTTTCAACATCGGCGGCGGTGAAGTCGCCTTCTAGGCGACCCTTTACTTCGCCCTTGTCGAACAGGATAACTGTGGGAATCTTCTCGACTTTGTAGTTCGCCGATGTCTTTTTGTTGCGGTAGGTGTCCAGCTTAGCCAGAGCAACCTTGCCGCCGGTCTTTTCGACAACGCTTTCAAGTACTGTGATAGCTGCCATGCTCTTCTCGACCTGGGGTGCCCAGAAGGCGAGTAGAACCGGTACCGGGCTTTCAAGTACTTGCTCGCGGAAGGTCTCGAGCTCGGCAAGGTATTTTTCAGCAGCTACTGCGGCAATGGCTCCGTCGGCCGCGGCAGTTACAACTTGGCGGAGATACTTTGCGTTGGAGTCGCCTGCTCCATATACTCCGGGCAGGTTAGTTTCCATCATCTCGTTTACGATGACATATCCCTGTTCAGTCATTTCAACGCCTTTGCCTTTGAGGAACTCGGTTTTTGGCACAGTGCCCACAAAGAAGAAGACGCCGTTAGTCTCTATGTCGGTTATCTCGCCGGTTTTGATGTTCTTTACTTTGACCGATTCCACAAGCTCGTCACCGATGATTTCGTCAAGCACAGAGTTCCAGACCCATTTGAGCTTTTTGTTCTTGAAAGCTTTTTCGGCACTTGCCTTATTACAGTCAAGTATGCCCTCATCGTGGATAACAATGATTGTTACTGTCTCCGCGAACTTTGTAAGGTACATGGCCTCTTCAATTGCAGCGTCTCCGTTACCAACAACCACAACGTCCAGCTCTTCATAGAAGTCGGCGTCGCAGGTCGCGCAGTAGGAAACTCCTTTACCGCGCAGTTTACCTTCGCCTGTAATGTTCAGCGAGCGGGGCTCAGCGCCGGGGGAGAGGATTACACAGTGAGCCTGGTACTCTTTGCCGTCACTGGTTTTGACCTTTTTGATGGGGCCTTCCAGCTCGACATCAACCACGGTGCCCTTGATGATGGCGGTGCCGAACTTTTCGGCGTGTGCGGCAAACTCCTTCATGATTCCGGGGCCAGAGCTCTCGTTGAAGAAGCCGGGGTAGTTTTCCATTTCCATGGTGGAAGCGGCCTGTCCGCCGGGGCGGCCTTTTTCCAGTATGGCGGTCTTCAGCCTGGCGCGGCTGCCGTAAATACCGGCAGTTAGCCCGCCAGGGCCGCCACCAACGACAAGAATTTCGTAAATTTCAGACATAGTTACAGCTCCCCTTTTATTAGGTAATGTTACATATGGTATTGCGCCGGCAGCGCAACAATGGCACTATTAAGCAAGTCCAAATCTATTACCTGAAAATCCTCGAGCACACGCGGGTGAAAGTCGATGTTTCTAACCGGCATTTTGCGCAGCACTTCGATCGCGCTCTCGATCACGGTAAGAGAATCGATATCCAGCGGGCCTCGCCGTAGCGAGAGTACAAGGCTCTTGTATGGGCTTTCGTTTGGTTTTACACTCCCACTCAGCGGATGGTTTATGGCCACCGCGCCCAAGTGGATTTCATCCCTGGCGGCCAGGAAAATTCCCTCCACCCCGCAGCTTAGCGAAACACTGAGCGTCGGGTATTTTTCGGCCACCTGTGGGTTGTTCGTTAAGATATGAAAATTCGCTCCCATGTATGTATCATTCCACAATTCTATGATATTTAGTTTGCCACAAAATAACACAAGAAAAAACAGGGAAATAGGCACCGCAATGCCATTTCCCTGTCAAAAAGTCCAGAGTTGGGTCACACTGCAGTACTTTTACCTGAGAGTTTCACGGTACCAGTCTGGCTGGCCGGTACGTTTGCCCCTTCGGTGCCTTGCGAGCTGTGTGCCCCAAGACTCTCCCACAATATTCATCCCCATATTTGCCCACGTTAAATATCCAACAATAGTTTAGCACAAGCGCATGAATTTGTAAAGAATGTATTGGAAGATTTTTTGCCCTTTCTTGATTTTTTTTGAGGCAGGCGGTACAATTGAAAGTATAGTGTGAAATAAGGGCGAAGTGATAAACACTTTTCTCTAGTCAATTGCTTATAAACGGAGGACTTGATATATGATGCAGCAAGAGCTTTTGCGGCAGATACCAAAGGTGGACGAGCTCGTTGCCCGCCCAGGACTTACAGGAAAAGCGTCCTCGGCAGGGGTAGCTCGAGCCGCCAGGGAGGTGCTGGCTCGGCTGCGCGCTGAGATTCTCTCGGGGGTGCTTACACAGCTGCCTGTGCCCGCAGAGCTTGAAGAACTGGTTCTTGGGGAAATTGCACGGGAAAGCACACCCAGCCTACGCCGGGTTATCAATGCTACCGGTGTGATATTGCACACAAACCTGGGACGTGCACCCTTGGCTCCTCAGGTGGTGGAGGCGGTTTGTGCGGTTGCGGGCGGCTACTCTACTCTTGAATACGATGCCACAGAGGGTGTCAGGGGCAGCCGACACAGTCACGTGTCCGGGCTGCTTACCAGATTGACCGGTGGGGAAGGGGCTCTTGTGGTCAACAACAACGCGGCGGCAGTCATGCTTATGCTGGCCGCTTTGGCGAAGGGGCGCGAAGTAATTGTCTCCAGGGGGGAGCTAGTGGAGATCGGCGGTTCTTTTCGAATTCCAGAAGTTATGGAGCAGTCCGGCTGCACTCTGCGGGAGGTGGGTGCCACCAACCGCACCCGCGTCTCCGACTACGAAAAAGCTATCTGCCCCGAAAAAACCGGCGCGCTACTGAAGGCTCACACCAGCAACTACAAGATTTTAGGTTTTACCCAAGAGGTCAGCCCTCGTGAGCTTGCCATGCTTGGGGCCGAGTACGGCTTGCCTTTTCTTTATGATCTGGGCAGCGGGCCGCTTTTGCCTCTGGCTCCATATGGCATCGCGGACGAGCCCTGCGTGGCCGAGTGTATCTCTGCCGGTGCGGACGTTGTTTGCTTTAGCGGGGATAAGCTGCTGGGCGGGCCACAGGCCGGGATAATCGTAGGCAAGAGCGTCTACATCGAGAAGATGAAAAAGCACCCGTTAGCGCGAGCACTGCGCATAGACAAGCTCACTCTGGCCGCACTTGAGGCCACTCTACGCCTCTATCTCGAGCCCGAACTGGCTGCCGCAGAAATTCCAACCCTACGTATGCTAAGCGCCAGCCCTCAAAGCTTGCGTGAGAGAGCAGAGCGCCTTGCCGCTCTGCTGGCGCCTGCCGGGGATCAAGTTACCCTAGTCGAGGACGCTGGCCAGATTGGTGGGGGGAGTGCACCCACTCAGCTTCTGCCGGGTACTGTGATAGCAGTCAATCCGCATGCGGTCTCCCTCACCGAGCTAGAGCGCAGGCTGCGCAGCTGCCAGCCAGCGATAATCGCGCGGATTGCCAAAGAGCGCTTGCTCATTGACCCGCGCACGGTGGACGAAGAGGATTTTGAATATGTAGCCGAGCAGGTAGTTGTGGCGCTTGAGGGGGTAAAGCAGTGAGCGGCATTATAATAGGCACAGCCGGACACGTCGACCACGGCAAAACCGCACTTATAAAGGCCCTGACCGGTATCGACACTGACCGCCTTAAAGAAGAGAAGAAGCGCGGGATAACTATAGACCTGGGCTTTGCTCATTTACCCCTTGCCAGCGGGCTGACTGCCGGAGTAGTTGATGTTCCCGGGCACGAAAAGTTTATCGCAAACATGCTGGCCGGGGCAGGGGGGATCGACCTAGCTCTACTGGTGGTAGCTGCCGATGACGGTGTCATGCCCCAAACCAGGGAGCACTTGGGTATTCTTCGCCTGCTTGGGATACCCGGAGGGGTAGTGGCGATCACCAAGGCCGATCTCGTAGAGCCTGAGTGGCTGGAGATGGTAGCTGAAGATATCCGGCAGTTGGTGGCCGGTAGCTTTTTGGAGGGCGCGCCCATCCAGCCGGTCAGCGCTCACACCGGGCAGGGACTGGACGAGTTCCGTGCTCTTCTGAGTGAGGCGTGCAAAGGTGCCCAAGGAAAAGCTGAAGCCGGCGACTGCCGTATTCCGGTTGACCGGGTGTTTTCGGTTGACGGTTTTGGTACAGTAATTACCGGTACCATGATTGAGGGTGAATTACGCGAAGGAGACGAGGTGGAAGTATACCCCAGTGGCCTACGAACCCGGGTGCGTAATCTGCAAGTCCATTCCAAAGACGTAGAGATGGCGCCGGCTGGCAGCCGGGTCGCGGTCAACCTTGCCTCGGTCAAACGGGAGGATGTGCTTCGTGGAGACACCATAGCTACTCCCGGTTCGATGATGACCACCATGATGCTGGACGTGCGCCTGCAAATTCTGCCGGACAGCGGACGAATAATTGAAAATGGCTCTAGGCTGCACTTTTACCACGGGTCGCGCCAGGCGCTATGCAAGCTTGTCCTGCTGGACAGCGACCGGCTCTCTCCGGGTCAAGAAGGATTTGCTCAGCTTCGCTTTACTGAAAAAATTGCAGTCAAAAAGGATGACCGCTTTGTTTTGCGGTTTTATTCGCCTTTGGAAACCATTGGCGGCGGTATTGTTCTTGATCCTAATCCTGGTCGCCGTCGGAGACATAATGAGAAAGTGCTGGGGGCCCTCAGGGTTAGGGAACAGGGCAGCATAGGTGAGAATTTGTTGCAGATAATCGCCGATGGTGCTCCCCAGTTATCCCCACTCTCAGACGCGCGGAGACAGATCGGACTTTCTCAGTCCGCTTTCGATAAGGAATTGGCCCGTCTTGAGAGCACCGGACAGATACTGCTGGTCAGTGACAAGCTTGCGATAGATTCCGGCTACCAGAAAAAGCTTGAGGGTGCGCTCGGTGATATATTGACAGCCTACCACAACGATAACCCGCTGCTGGAGGGCATGCGTAGAGAAGAGCTGCGCGGAAAACTTCTGCCCGGCAGGGACTCTGCCAGTGCCGAGCGGTTGTTGGCTGTTTTTGCTCAGCGTGAGGTTTATATTCTTAAAGGCCAAACCGCGGCGCTACCTAACTTTAAGCCCAAGGGCAGCGGGGGAGAGCAGGTGCTTGCCGGCAAAGTTGAAGATATGTTCTGTCAGGCGGGGTACTCGCCACCTGGCATAGACGAAGTGAACAGCGCATTTCCCAAGGAAAAGGGGATCAAAAAAGTGCTGGAGGCCTTGCTGGCCAAAGGAGTTTTGGTAGCAACCTCCCCGCAGATTTACTTTCATGGGGAGGTGTATGCCCAAGCCAAGGAGAGGGTAGCCGATTTCATAGAGCGGGAAGGGGAGATGACTCTTGCCCAGGCCCGAGATATTTTTAGCACTTCGCGCAAGTTTGCCCTCGCTCTGCTCGAGCACTTTGACCGCCATGGTCTCACCAAAAAGGTGGGTGACGCCCGGGTGCTTGCAAAAAAGCGCAGTTGACATTAGGTGGCCAAGTAGTGTAAACTATTGGCTGCACGTGGGAGTAGATGGGTGCTGGTGTGCCCTCTGGTCTTCAAAACCAGTAATAGCGTTTAACCTCGCTTAGGTGAGTTCGATTCTCACATACTCCCGCCAGTAAAGCCGCTTAACTAAGTTTAAAGTTAAGCGGCTTTTGTGTTTTGGTGACCACGTTATCGATCACCTATGTATATTTTATTATTTGCATATAAAGTGTTTGACTCCATTTACAAAGCAGTTAAAACTGGGAGAAGTATTTTTGTTTACGTTCATATATGGCGCAACACGTTTTGCCCCAATAATTTGCTGATGCTCTGGAAGTAGTTTATTGAGAACCTCTTTGGGGTTTGGGATACTGTCAGGATTCTGGAACTGCCTTTTATTGCTTATTGCATTGATTTTATCTTTTCCATAAGCTTTGGCAAGTGCTTCTATATCACCAAAATACCATGCCTCAAGCTCTTGGCAAACAATGCGGATTAATACTTTTCGGTTATAATTATCGCACAGCTCAACAAGTTGTTTTTTCAGTTCAATGCAATCTTTTCTGTCCTGGTCATGAATAACAATAAAGCGCACGTCACCAGGTTCATTCCAGCCTCGCAGTTTTTTGGGTAAAGATTTTCTAAGAGCACTTTTGCCATTGTGCGGAATTGTCTGATAAACTATATCTTCCGGTAATAGTTTATGAAGAAGCTCGTCCAGCAGATATTTCATAGAAGGCTCTTCGAGCAAGAAGACAAGTTTCATAGCTTGCCAGCCTCCGATAAAAGAATTTCCTGGCTCCAAAGCTCACCGAGAAGTTCCCCCTCAGCGTATAGCGATGCAATCAGAGGAGATTCGGAAGCGCGCACAATTTTGGAATAGCCGTCCTTTTTTACAAGACAATATAGCTCATTAATGTGAGTCGCATTTAAAAAATCGGGTGAATGTGTAGAAATAAATACTTGCCCTCCAATATTTGAATAATTTCGGAATTCTTCCGCCAATTGTGCCAAAAGTTGAGGGTAAAGCTGATTTTCAGGTTCTTCAACACATAAAAGAGCATGAGGATATGGATCGCTTAGTAATACTAAATAAGTAAACATTTTAATAGTTCCGTCTGAAACAAACTTTGATGAAAAAGGATTTTTGAATCGCCCGTCCTGAAACCGTAAAACAATATAGCCATCCTCAGTGATCTTTGCTTCTACATTTAGAACTCCGGGTACACGTTCCCGCATAGCTTTCAAAATTTTGTCAAATTGGCCTGGATGGCTCTCATAAAGATATTTGGCTACTTGGGCCAAATTATCACCGGTTTTGGAGAGGCTTTCACTATAATTTGCGACTTGACGGTTTCTAGCATCCTCAACGTGGAAATCCGATACATACCAGTCTTCAATAAGTCGGCGTAATGAAGCAATTGCAGGAAAATCTTCAAACTGACCGAGGCCTTTAATTGCAAGAATGTCTGGCTCCGATACCTTCTGAGGTTTGCGGGTTGCTTCCTTTACGTCATCATAATGTAATAGCTCTCCTTCTGCAGCAGAACCTTTACCATATGAAAAATCAAGTATCTTCCACGGTTTGCCATGCTGACCTCGGCGAAAACGCATAATCTCCTTTTTTACGACAGGCATTTTCTTTGGGTTTAGCCCTATTGTTAATTCATAGGTAATCCTTGGTTCTTCAGGGGAAGGTCGAAATTTAATTACAAACTTCAAATCTCCACGCTGCTCCCTTGAGCGAACTTCTTCAAAACCGCCTCGCTTTGCTAACGCGGTGCGAACATTACTAGTAAGGCAATCATGTAGAAAACCGAACACATCAAAGAAGGTAGTTTTGCCTGAACCATTCTGGCCCATAAAAACAGCCATCTTAGGAATGTCAGCCACAAGCACATCTTGAAACACTCGAAAATTATAAATATGCAAGGATTCTATTTGCATTGAGCAACATCTCCTTATTAGCTTTATCCTAATAATAAAGTAATTACACACGAAATGCAAGTGGGCAACATTGCATACTAGAAAAAATTATCACTTTTATTGAGCAGATAAGGTAGTATAACATTTGTTTTCGACGCAGAGCGTTGATAGGCTCAACTGTCAGCAACGCGGCGCAGTATTTCCTCTACGGAGTTATCCGGTGTGCGGTTGTTGCGCTTCATCTTCCACAGGCCGGCCTCGTCGCCGACTCGCAGGTGATTTACCCCCGACGCGCAGGAGAGAGTAACCTTAAAGCCCAGCTCCCTGAGCACTTCATCCGCTTTGCTGCAATGAGCTCCAAAGGGATATACGAAGCTTTGGGGGCGAGCTATGCCATGCTCCTCAATGCGAGACTGTAGAGCCTCTAGGTCCTGGGCAATCAGCTCACGGTAGGCGGCCTCGTCTTCGCCGGATTTCATCTTACAGCCTTTGCGGCCGTTTTCATTTTTGTGTAGGTCGTTGGTGTGGTTTGCAAGCTCTACCCGTCCGGTTGCCGCCATCTCGGCTATTTGTGGCCAGGTGAGGTGTCCGTAGCGCTCGTCGGTTTCGTTGGCGTGGGCTGTCCAATGATCGCTATTCTTGCCTATTACGGCCAGCACCATCTTCATATCATATTTTTCGAGCAGAGGCATCCCCTGGGAGTAGTTGTTGTAATAGCCGTCATCAAAGGTGAGCACTATTGGTTTTTCAGGGAGAGGTATACTGTGGTACACGTAATCAATCAGTTCGGAAACGCCTACAGTGGTGTAACCGCTCTCAGCGAGATAGGCAAGGTCCTTCTCAAAAGCGCTGGGGAAGATGTTCCATTCGTTGGTTTTTTTCTCAAGTAAGCTGTGGTACATTATTATCGGCACTTCTACTTCATCGCCTGCCCCGGCCTGAGATGTAATGGCCAGCCCGGGCACAGCTTGAAGTAATATGAGCAGAGCAAAGCAAATTAGTATTCGCTTCATATGTTTATCTCCTGTATGGTTGAAATTTTAGCCTGGATATATCTTTTCAACCAAACAGCAAAATATTACGGTGTGCGAAAAGTCTTCACTCCCAATGTATGACACGTATAACGGCAAGCAAAACTTAGCGCCCTAAGATTGATTCGGTCAATCTTAGGGCGCGTGGTTTATTTTTGAATTTCTTGGTTAGTTATTTGGGCGGTGGAAGATGTACGCATTGGCCAAGAGCATCCGCGCAGGCCTCCATAAAAGCTTCGGAGAAGGTTGGGTGGGCGTGGATGATACCCGCAATTTCATGGGCTGTTACTTCCATCGACATGGCGGTCACTGCTTCGGCAATCATTTCAGTTGCCGCGCCCCCGAATATGTGTACGCCCAGAATCTCCCCGAACTCTTTGCTCACAACCACCTTGACAAAGCCGTTCTCCTCGCCACCGGCAAGAGTCCGGCCGTTTGCGCTAAAGGGGAAGCGCCCAACCAAAACCTCCCGAGATGCGGCAGCCCGGGCCTGAGAGCGCCCAACAGACGCTGCTTCCGGAAGAGTGTACAAGCAGATAGGAACCCGTGTAAGGTCGCACTTTTCGTTACGGCCCATGTCGTTTGCGGCAGCGGTTTCGCCCATTTTGAAGGCGGCGTGTGCAAGCATCGAGAGCCCGTTTATATCCCCGGCGGCGAAGATGTTGGGGATATTGGTGCGCATCTGCTCGTCCACCTCGACCTTGCCGTTCGTTACTAGGATTTTCTCCTGCAGCTCTCCCAAACATTCAAGGTCGGCGGCCCGCCCAAATGAGAGCAGTATTTTGTCTGCGGAAAGGGGGTCTTTGACACCCTCCACAAAGACAGCGGTTTTGCCTTTGGAGTAGCCTATCTTGGAGACTTTTGCAGATAGCAATACCTGAACACCCTGTCCCTCAAGGGCTTTTTTCAGCTGATCAGAAATGTCGTTATCCATAAATGGAACTAAACACTCAGCTAGCTCGACTACGGAGACTTGGCTTCCAAACGCGGCAAAAGCGCAGGCCATCTCGCACCCTATTACGCCACCGCCTATAATGACCAGCTTTTTAGGAAGCTCGGTCAGCTCAAGTATACCGTCGCTGGTGATAATATCGGGGCAGGTATCTGCGCCGAGGATAGACAGTGTACCAGTCTTTGAACCACCGCAGAGGATAACATTTTTGGCGCAGTACACTTGCCCCTCGCAGGACACGTTGCCATCGGCATCGAGGGTCCCAGTGCCTTTCACAGTATGGACACCATGCGACTTTAGCAGCCCCGCAACTCCGGAAGTGAGCTTTTTGACGATGCCGTTTTTGTACTTGACAACCTTACCCATGTCAATGGAAAGGTCGGTACTGGCGAGCTTTACGCCACGCTCTCCGGCTTTTTGTATACCGTGTATGTACTCGGCAGTCTTAAGGTATGTTTTAGTGGGGATACACCCGCGGTTAAGGCAGGCACCGCCCACTGAATCCTTCTCAAACAGCACTACGCTGCCGCCTAGCTGTGCTGCTTTAATAGCGGCGACGTATCCCGCGGGTCCGCCGCCTATCACCGCGACATCGTATCCTCGCTCCAAAAAATCACTCTCCTTACGCTTGAAAACCTTGCATATTTCGATAGTTTGCTATAATGTATATATTGAACGTAACACATTTTATCTCGCCTGTCAATTTGGGAGAACAGCATATGGCAATCTTTTTAGGAATAGATGCCGGTACCACTAACCTCAAAGCGGTTTTGGCGGGCGATGATGGTAGTATCATCGGGTCAGCCTGTGTGCCTAGTAATGTACTAACGCCCTTTGCCGGCGCGAGCGAAATGGACATGGACAACCTATGGGAATCTATCTGCGCGCTCACCCGGCAGCTAAGGCGGCAAAATCCGAAAGCTATGGATGCGGTAGAGGGCATGGGCGTCTCCGCCCAAGGGGATGGATTGTGGCCGGTTGGTGCGGACTGGCGCCCGGTTGGAAATGCCATACTGTGGAACGACACCCGCACGGGTGGGCTCTCGGGAATCGACAGCGAGGGGCTCGACCAGTTGCTTGTTAGCAATTGCTCCACCGCTATGTTTGCTGGGGCTATGCCGATGATTCTAAAGTGGATACAGCAAAATCAGCCCGAGCGGCTGGCGAAAATCCGTTGGGTAGTGCGCTGTAAGGACTGGCTTAATCTAAAGTTTACCGGCAATCTTGTCAGTGATTACACCGATTACTCCACCTGCGGGATTAACATCCTTACAAAAAAGCATGTGGAGGAGATATACGACTTTCTGGGTATCCCACAGGTTAAGGGGATGCTGCCCACACTTGTAGCGTCCACCGACGTTATTGGCAAGGTGAGCGCGCAGGCCGCTGTTTGCAGCGGAATACCTGCTGGAATACCTGTAATAGCGGGGGCACTGGATGTCTCTGCTTCGGCTTTGGGCGCTGGACTGATAAGTCCTGGGGACGGCTGTATTGTACTTGGCACCACCATGTGCAGTTATGTACTCATCGACAAGGGGCAGGTGGACGTCTCTAACCGCATAGGAAGCACCCTTTGCAGCATACTGCCGGACAAATATATTAGGCTTATGGCAGCCTTGAACGGGCAGAGCACTATTGACTGGGCAAAATCAATCCTTGCGCCTGAGTTATCCTTCGGCCAGCTTGAAAGGGAATTGTCCAGTGTTCCTTCGGGCAGCCGGGGCGTTATCTATCATCCATATCTTGGAGGGGAGCGAGCGCCATTTCGCAACTCGTTTGCCTGCGGCGGGTTCTATGGGTTGACCGCTCGTCACACCCGCTTTGATATGATGCGTGCGGTTTACGAGGGTATGGTGCTTTCGTTGAAAGACTGCCACCGGTCGCTACCGCCAACCAGGGATATTTATATCGCGGGTGGGGGTGCGGTAAGCGACTTTACTTGTGCTCTTGTCGCAAGTGCACTTAAGCGCCCGGTGCTCCTGCCCGGGTGCGGGAATTTAACCGAGCATGGCATAATCAGCACAGTTAAAATCGGTCTTGGGGGTAAAGTCCATTGCCTTAACAGCCAACCCACCAAAAAGTTTAAACCGGACGCAGAGCAATGCGAGCGACTAGACGAGATATATAAGGAGTTTGTATCCCTGCGCTGTGCAATAGAGCCTCATTGGAACCAGCGCAAAGCAAATGGAGGATCACAGCATTGAGAGCTTTAGTCAAAACTAAAATCGAGCCGGGAAACCTCGAGTTTACTGAGATTCCCACTCCGCAGCCAGACAAAGGCCAGGTACGGATAAAGATAAAGCGTGCGGGTATCTGCCAGACCGATAATCTTTACATACATGAGGGTGGCTTTGCCCTCAAGCCACCAGTAGTGCTGGGCCACGAGGTTGCCGGACTGATCGACGCTATCGGAGAGGGAGTTGCAGGTTGGGAGATAGGGGATCGAGTGTTAACTCAAACCACTTACCATGTTTGCGGCAGCTGTCGTTTTTGTAAAAGAGGGGAGCTCAACCATTGTGCTCAGCGCAAGGGGATAGGCTCCGCAGTGAACGGTGGGTTCACGGAATATGTCGTAGTCCCCGCGCAGAGTGTTATGTACCTGCCTGATGATTTGACATTTGAGCAAGGTGCTTGCATTGAGCCGCTCTCTTGCGGTGTACATGCACTTACCGAGCGCACGGTAGTCAATGCGGGTGACGTAGTAGCGATATTCGGTCCTGGGCCTATAGGGTTATTTGCTGCCCAAGTCGCAAAGGCCCAGGGGGCTTATGTTATAGTGCTGGGCACGAGTGCCGACAAGCCCCGCCTTGAACTGGCAAAAGAGCTTGGAGTGGATGTTACCTTAAATGTTGAAACTGATGACATTATAAGTATGGTAAAAAGTGCGACCGACGGTTACGGTGCCGACGTAGTTGTAGAAGCTACCGGGGTGAGTGCGGCTGTTGAGTTGTCGATGAGCATAATAGCCCGGCGTGGTGTGTTTGTGCCTATGGGTGTCTTTAACAGCGAGATCACGGTTGACTTCCACAACATCAAGAAGAAGGAGCTTACTGTGCAGGGCTCACACGCGCAGATACCGACGTCGTGGGAGCGGGCTATCTGCCTGGTTAGGCAGGGGAAAATCAATATAGATAAGTTGGTCTCACACGTGTTTCCACTTTCACAATGGGAGGAAGCCCTAGAGATAATAAAAAACCGCAAGGGTGTTAAAGTATTGTTTGACTGCGAAAAATAAACCGGAGGTGTAGGCATGGAATCAGTATTCTTACAGGTAATGGATGATATAGGTGTAAAGGGCAACGACAAAGATAAGTTACTGGCTCTTGTGAAGATAGAGTTTGCCCACGCTGCAGAAAGTGGCGGCGAGAATTTACTCGTAAATTTGCCGCTAGGTTTCGGAGAAACTGCCCGGTTGATTCGCAGGGCCGGCGAGATGCCGCTGTACTTCGCCAAGATAGTCGCGCTGTGGTACCATAAACGCGGTGTTGGGCCGGACAAAGTCAAAGCTGTGCTGGAGAGTGAATGCGGCCTAACCCACGAGCGCGAGTTTACCCAACTTGTATGGGAAGCCCTCTCCGTGCTGCCTGACTTGGGGCTGGACGAAAAAAGCCTTGCCAAAGCCGAAATCATGCAAGAAGCATATCGCAAAGGGTACAAGAACGAACAGGTTTTTATGGGGTGTGCCCAGTGCACGGTAGCCACCACCGTCCATATAAGCGGTCGGGAGAGCCCGGAGGTTTTCCGTGCGGCGAACGGCTTTGCGGCGGGTATGTCGCAGATGGGTGACGGCGCTTGCGGCGGCTATAGCGGCGGGCTGCTCTCTCTGGGGCTGTTTGCCGGCAGGCGCAGGGAGTTTTTCGGCGGCGATGCGGAAGAAAAAGAGCTCATCATGGTAATGAGCCGTAAGCTACGGGAAAAGTTTATTCAGACTTATGGCAGCTGTATCTGTCACGATATACATGAGGAGATATTTGGCCGTGCCTTCCACTTAACCCAACCAGGGGAAAGGGAGGCTTTTGAGGCTGCCGGTGCGCATACCCTGGACAAATGCACGGCAGTTGTGGGCGCTGCGGCCGCCTGGGTTGCCGAGATACTTTTTGACCAGGGTTTTCTGCCGCAAAAAGGCAGGCGTGATACAGGCAAAGCGAAGAAGGTGGTAATTGTCGGCGGGGTGGCCGGGGGTGCCGCTTGTGCCGCCCGTTTGCGCAGACTGGACGAAAACTGCGAGATCATCATGTTTGAGAAGGATGAATTCATTTCCTTTGCTAACTGTGGGCTGCCTTACCATGTAGGCGGGTCAATCGCAGAGCGGAGCAGGCTCATCATACAGACGCCGGAGGCGATGCGCCAGCGTTTTCGCATTGATGTGCGCAACCACAGCGAGGTTGTGCAGGTGGACACGGAAGCAAAAACAGTTAGAGTTAAGAGCGCCGAGCGGGGTGAGTATACCGAGAGTTACGACGCTCTGGTGCTTTCGCCGGGGGCTGAGCCTACTCGCGTACCTTTTGAAGCAAACGCGCCTGAGCGTGTGTTCACCCTGCGCAATATTCCTGATACCGACAAAGTAATGAGCTTTCTAAATGGCCGAGATGTGAAGGCAGCGGCGGTGATAGGCGGCGGATTTATCGGTGTGGAGATGGCCGAAAACCTGCGCGAGCGCGGTGTCGAAGTCACTCTGATAGAGGCCGCAAAGAACATTCTACCGCCTTTTGACGCTGAGATTGCTGCCGTTATAGAGGATGAGATGCGCAGCGCCGGAGTGAAAATTTTAACCGGCGAGATGATGCATTCCATCAGCGAGGGCGATGACTGTGCGATAATCAAAACCAAAAGCGGTAAAGAGATTTGCACCGACTTTGTAGTATCGGCTATAGGTGTGACTCCATCCACCGGATTCCTTGCGGGTACAGGGATAGAGCTGGGGCCACGGGGCCACATCGTTACAGATGAAAGAATGCTGACCAATGTAGCGGATGTCTACGCGGTGGGTGATGCTATCTCAGTTCGCGACTTTGTCACCGGTGAGGCGGTCTCTGTTCCGCTGGCCAGCCCTGCGGCTAAACAAGGTCGAATAGTTGCTGACCGCATTCACGGGTTGGACCACCGCTACGGCGGCACTCAGGGCACGGCAGTAATCAAGGTATTTTCGCAGACTGCTGCCTGCACCGGTGCCAGCGAGCGCACTCTAAAGCGGCTGGGGCTGCCCTACACAGCAATTTATACCCACCCGTTTTCTCACGCGACTTACTACCCTGGGGCGGCGCAGATGTCATGCAAGCTGATATTCGACCCCACGGGCAAGATTCTGGGCTGTCAGATAGTGGGTGCGAAAGGCGCCGAAAAACGGCTGGATGTTGTTGCGACTGCTATGCGTTTGGGTGCTAAAGTGACCGACCTGTGCGAGCTTGAGCTCTCCTACGCGCCGCCATTTTCTTCGGCGAAAGACCCGGTCAACATACTGGGCTACATTGCCCAAAACATCCTGGAGGGCAACGCGAACTTGGTCGACTATAACTATATGCTGGCTGCGGCCCCCGAACGTACTATTCTGCTGGATGTGCGCACGCCGGGCGAGTTTGCGCGTGGGCATGTGGAGGGCGCGCTGAACATCCCGGTTGACGAGCTCCGTGAGCGTCTGGGCGAGCTTGACAAAGACAAGGAGATTATCGAATACTGCCAGGTGGGACTGCGCGGACATGTGGCAGAGCGAATTCTGGCCAGCGGCGGCTTTGAAGTAAAGAATGTATCCGGTGGCTGGAAGACGATCTCATCTATGGAGGGGCAGTAGCATGAGCGCGAAAATCGGCGTCGGTGTCTGGACTTTTGGGATAGGTAGTTGCCGATATGTGGGGGAGGGCTACAAGCCATACCTGTCTTTTGAGCAGCGTGTGCGGGCAATCTCTGCAATAAAAGGCGTCGGCGGCATTGAAATCACCTACCCAAATGACGTCAACGAGGATAGTTGGCCGGGCGCGAAGGCTTTGCTTGATGAATGCGGGCTTAGCATAATTGCTATCGGGGTGGAGCTGGTATGTGACAAACAGTGGAAGAGCGGTTCGCTCTCCAGCCCTGACAAGAACAGACGTGAAATCTCTATAAACCTGGTCAAGGGCGCCATGCGCTTTGCCGGCAGCATCGGGGTCAAGACCGTAAACCTATGGCTGGGCCAGGATGGGTTCGATTACGTATTCCAGCTTGACTACGCCGTAGCGTATGCAAACCTGGTTGAGAGCCTGCGCGAGTGCGCTAAAAGCGAACCGAGTGTCAACCTGGCCATCGAGTACAAGGTGTCCGAGCCGAAGATGAGCTGCCTCATGAAGAACGCCGGGATGGCTCTGGCCTGCGCCTGTGACACCGGCTGCGATAATGTTGGCGTGACCCTCGATGTCGGACACGCCTTCAACGCGGGGGAAAACCCTGCGGAGACGGCCTCGATTCTGCTGCATAGGAACAGGCTGTTCCACGTCCATCTAAATGACAACTACCGCATTTCCGACGATGATCTGCCGGTGGGCAGTGTACATTGGCCCGGATACTTCGAGTTTTTCTACTGGATGGACCGGCTGGGCTATGACGGCTGGTATTCTCTGGACCTTTATCCATATCGGGATGACCCAACTGTCGCTTGCGAGAACTCGATTCAGTTCATTCGCGGCGCAACCGACTTTGTAAAGAATAAGCTGTCCGCCGACTTTGTTGCCGAGTGCGAGCAGGGAGGCATTAGTCCTTTAGGTTACCTGTTCAGCGCCTTTTTCGGGGAGGTCTCGAGATGAAAGCGGCGGTTTGGCACGGATATCAAGACATCCGTGTGAGTGAAGTGGAAAAGCCCAAACCGGGTTCCGGTCAGGTGATAATCCAAGTCGCGTGGGCGGGAATTTGCGGCACCGACCGCCACGAGTACGAGGGGCCGAATTTTATACCTACAGCAAAGCCCCATCGGCTGACCGGCAGAATGGCGCCGCTAATACTCGGCCATGAGTTTTCGGGCGTCATCCACGAGGTTGGCGAGGGTGTGGCCGGTTGGCAGCCGGGTGAGCGCGTAACCGCGAACGGTACCCTCTGTTGCAGTCAATGCGAAATGTGTTGCTCAGGAAGGTATAACATCTGCGAAAAACTTGGGTTCCTGGGCGTAAGCACCGACGGCGCTTTTGCAGAGTACGTTGCGGTTGACGCAGCGCGGCTGTTCAAAGTTCCGGATGGCGTAACTCTTAAACACGCCATACTTGCCGAACCTCTTGCCTGCGGGATACACGCGACCCGCCTTGTGGGATGCGTAAAGGGCAAGAACATTACAGTAATCGGCCCCGGAATTATTGGGCTAAGCTGTTTTTTTGCGGCCAAAATATCCGGCGCGGGCAAACTGATTGTAGCCGGCTTAGGCGAAGATCGCCGGGAGTTTGTCGAATCACGCGGCGGGGAGTACGTCAACGTATTGCGTCAGGATTTAATCGAAGCCACTCGGAAGTTTTTCGGTTCACTTGCAGATATATCGTACGAATGCGTGGGCAGCCAAAATACTCTGGATTCCAGCATTGCGGTGTTAAAACCCGGCGGTACGCTTGCGGTAATGGGTGTCTTTGAGAGCCCGCCCGTTTTCCCCATGAATGACTTCCAAGAGAGTGAGCGCAGGCTGATTACTTCCCAAGCCCACACAGATGAAATCGCTGTTGCGCTGAGCTGTATGGCTGAGGGAGAAATTAATCCGGAGTCCCTTATTACCCGCACAGTTGCGCTGGACGATCTGGTTGTTGGCGGATTTGAAGAGCTGATTGCGAACGGGACAAAGCACATCAAGATAGCGCTTGGCATAAACAAGGAGATTGACAGAATATGAAACTGGAGAATACAGGGTTTGGCACAAAAGCTGTTCACGCGGGACAGGAGATTGATCCCGCCACTGGTGCGCTGCTTGCTCCTATGCATATGACCGCCACCTATTGCTGGACGCCGGAGATGCGCGAGCGGTACCTTTCCGGGGACAAGGAGGGCATCTTTACCTATGGGCGCTCCCGCAACCCAACCCAGAACGAGCTGCAAGAGAAAATAGCCGCCCTTGAGAACGCCGAGCGCTGCTTGGTTACGGCCTCAGGTATGGCGGCGATCTCGCTGGCGGTGTTGGCCTGTGCGCAAACCGGTGACCACATCATTGCCCACAAGACGCTGTATTCCGGCACTTTCAAGCTGTTTGATCAGCTTTTCGAGGAGTTTAAAATCGACATTACTTATGTCGATGACTTTGAGGAGCAGACCATAGCCAAAGCTGTGCGACCAAACACTAAGCTGCTCTACGCAGAGACAATCTTCAATCCAACCATGGGTGTGCTTGACATCGAAAAATTTGTCGGGGCGGCCAAAAAGTTTGAGATTATGTCCATGCTCGATTCCACGTTCACCACCCCATATTTGATCCGACCTTTGGAGTACGGTGTCGACGTTGTAGTGCACTCAACCACAAAGTACATAAACGGCCACGGTGACCTTATCGGGGGTGCTACAGTGGGCAACGCCAAATTTATCGACAAAATACGCGCGTCGATTTATCAGAAGTTGGGGCCGGTGCCCAGTCCGTTCAGTTGCTGGCTTATGCTGCGCGGCCTAAAGACACTCCACTTGCGTATGCGCGCGCACTGCGAGAACGCGATGGCTGTTGCTAAGTGGCTTGAAGGGCAACCGCAGATCGAAAGCGTCATCTACCCTGGGCTGCCCAGCCATCCCGATTACGTGCTGGCAAAAAAACTGTACGGTGACGTTGGCTACGGCGGAATGCTTTCCTTTGTGGTAAAGGGTGGTACCCAGGCCGCCACCAAGTTCTGCGACAACCTGGAAATCGCAAAGTACTGCGTCAGCCTGGGCGACTGCGACACCATGGTGCAGCAGCCCCCACTGATGACCCACGGAATGCTTAGCAAGGAGGTCCGCGAGAAAATGGGGATAAAGGACGGGCTTGTGCGGTTGTCTGTGGGAATTGAAGACGCAAGCGATATCATAAGCAGCCTGGAAGGTGCCATTGCCGCTATTCATTAGACTATAGGGGCGCGCACCAGGAGTCCGCACGCCACGATTATCTGCCCGGACGCGCCATGCGCGCCCCTACATGGAGGTATAAGTTTGAAACCGATTAAATCTCTACCGCCGTAAAATAGCGCAGAACAAAAAAGCCCTCTAAAAAGCGGGCAAAAATCTAAGAATGGTCACTTAGGCAGGAGCGGTGACGATATACCCTTGCCTCTGCATTAAGAAAATAGCCTGTTCCAACGTGACTTCACGCTTCATCGGCGGCATATCTGATTGTCGGTAAAGCTCCGCATTGTAAGGCTCGTTTTTCTTGA
>WRAV01000010.1 GCA_009780025.1 Oscillospiraceae bacterium
CCAAAATCCGCTACCCAAATGTCGGTTTGAACCGCTTCGTTTTCATCTGTTACGGTTAGACCTTCCAGGAACAGACGCTGCCTTGCGGCTTCAAGGTCTTCTGCATAATAATATCCGTGCGCGTAGGGATAGTTGTCAGGGTTTATATAGAGCGGTCCGTCAAACCCGAAGATTAGGGCCGGCTCTTTCTCGGCATCCACTTCAGGTTTTTCTTCTGGCTCTTCTTTTCCCGGTTCTTCTTCCGGGTTGCCTTCATCGTGCTCTTCTTTTTCATCTTCTTCCGGATACTCTCTCGGTGTTTCCTGTTCCGGCTTTTCTTCGCCATCTTCAACTTCGGTTTCTTTGCTTGCGTTCGAATCGCTGTTTTCGTCAGTCTCGTCGGTATCGCCGACCTCATCTGGCTCACCGGCTTCATCTGTTTCGTATTCATAGCCGCCATCGGGATTATATGTTTGATAAGTATCGTCGCCCCAGGTGCCATTGTCCCAGATGTCGTCCAGGTCGCCTGTGCCGTCGCTGGTATTCACATCGCACGGATACTCAATATCATAAAAGGATTCGTTAACATAGCAAGCGGAAGCCATGTTTATAACAACACTTGTAATAAATACTATACAAGCTAAAGCTATAGATATCATTTTAAGAAGTTTGCTTTGGCCTCTCACTTCTATCGACCTCCTTTTTTTAGCCTGATTATTTTTTCGTCGCATCTGTGTGTCAAAAACTTGCTGCTACATTTGCCGCAGCACTTGCTGCAGCGCCTTGTCGAACTTTCTTCTCTGTCTAATCATCAACACAACCGCTGTCGCTACCGCCAACACACCCACGCCGATGATAGCCCAAATCAGTGGACTTATGCCGTTATCTGCAGCCCCCCGGACGGCTTGTTGATTTTGGTTGCGCGCCGCCGAATTGACTGTTGCCGCCTGTGTAGGTGCTATTTCAAACTCTTGGTCGAATTTCCATGTTTGCCCCTGGTACTCCAGGGTTATCTCTGCCCTGTACATCCCCGCGCTGATGCCGTAACCGGCCCTGTCCACCATAGTAAAGGGGAAGACCGAGTTCGGCGCAAAGTCTACTTCATCAAGGGTATAGAAAAATATTTCCTGATTGCTATCAAGTTCAAATATTCTCGCTTCGGCCTTAACTCCCCTTGTCATCCTTGCCACAGGGTTGCGTACATCTACTATGATTGATGCCCGAGCATTGGTAATTTGTGATGTGACTTCGCCCAGAGCAAAGTCTGCCGCCAATTCGGTGTCGTTCATGCTCAACCTAATCGCCATCGCGTGGGCATATCGGTTTATAATTGCCCCAGCTGCTTCCAGCTCCGACTCTGTGGGCTCTCTTAAAAAACGTAGCGAGCCAAGCAGAATGCCATCAAAGCTTTCGTTTGGTGCGCTTAGCCGCAGAGTGACTTCTCTTTGTGAATTGGCAGGTATAACTACCCGCGGCTCGGGAATCGTTATCAGTTCCGATATCGAGTAAGGGAGTGTTTCATCGTTTATCCTGGCGTTTGAGTAGTCAACAGTTCCGCTGCGGGCGGTGGAGACTGTAAAAGCCTCCACCCCCACAGCGATTTCTATGTCGGTCGGGTTGGTTATTGTTACAATAATATCCTGCTCTTGCCCTGGAGTAATTCTCAGATCATAAAAACCTGAGCTGCTATGTTGATTTTCAGGAAAATGCGGTGTTATAGAGAAACCCATAGAAGCCTCAACTTTAACTGTAAGCACAGTAATCACAATCAGAAATATTACGATATTTCTCATAGTAGACATAAGTATATCCTCCAGCCATTAAAGGCTTCTTATAGGTTTAACACCCGGAAACTTTAATCGTTGAGGCTTAGATATTAGCCGCTATACGGGTATAACTATGCTCCAAGTCATTTCGGCTTGCGCTTCGCCTGTGTGCAGTACCGTGCCGCCGAGAACATCCAAGAAGCCTTCCCAGTTGGCAGCAATAATGGAAACCGGGGTGATAGTCATGATGGTTTGCGGGGCTTCTTCCGCTTCAAGGGTTACATCGCTCACGACTTGAGGGTCAAGGGGTCTGCTGGTGAATGCGCTGTGTTCAACCAACTCAAGCTCAAAGCCATGCATTGTCTCGACAAGGCCGCCTTCGCCATCTTCGATCATGAAGTGGCCAATCTCTACTTGCAATACCCAGTCGGTTTGAACGCTTCCATTCTCAATCTTGACACCGGCAAGTCTTCCTTCCGGGGTTCTGGAGTCCTCGTAAGAAGAGTAAGTTTGGTTGTCGCCGCTAATGGTTTGCAAACCAAAATCTAAGTCTCTGTCCAGAGCAACGTCCCATGGGTATTCCGGATCCGGGTCAATGATTATAGGAGTGTCGCCGTCCTCAAACTCAATTGTGCCGGTACCCGGTTCGTTTGTGTTTGCGAAAGCCATGACAGTCATACTGCAAGTGATAGACAGCGCGAGTGCAAGTGCTAGAATTTTTTTCATAACATTAGGTCTCCTTTTCATTTTTTTAAATCTATGCAAATAAATTTGCAACAAGAAATTATTAGGCGGCAAAGATTTTTTTATATTCTTATGCCGCAGCCTTTGTGCTTGCTTTACCTTTGTTACTCATTACATAGACAAGCACCAAAAATATGCCGGACAGCAGGAGTATCAGTGGTATTAAGTAGTTTCCACCCGTTTCAGGCAACCTGCCCAGCGGTACTGCCGGATTCGGGATACTTACAATTTCCCCCGGGACAAGCGTTCGATCTATAGTGAAAGTCGGTCTTCTTACGCTTCCGCCGCCCCCGCCGCTTTCTCCACCACCCCAGCCCCCTCCTTCGCTGCCTCCACCACCACTGCCGCCGCCATCGCCAGAATCTTCTTCTACCCACGCGATTGATGCGGTTCCGGTTCTGTGTGATGGTGGCTCTGTCTGCTCTGATGACGCTATAGCTGTTGTAGCCAAGATTCCAGCTGTTAACAAAATCGCAGCAACCGTTAATAGAAATCTCATCATGTTCACCCCGTTTTTGTTAGCGCTCCTCATGGCATTATTCACCTCTGTCCTATTATTGATCTGCATTCAAATACTTTCACTGCTTTCACCAGTCAGAAACTGCGAGCAAATTTTCGATAGGGATATTCCGACACTTCTGAGGAGGACGTAACGGAATGTCTCCGGAAGAAAAGAGCTCGCAGTTTCTGACCGGTGAAAGCGCTAGCTGCCGCAGCTCCATTCGTTTACTGTGAAAACATAATTTTCGCCCAGCGGCCTATAATCTACCAACTCCGCCCGCAGTACCATACGATTAAGGGTTGTTCCTACAGGGGTGCAGGTTACAAGGGTCAGGCAGCTAAATCCCTGGGGTTTTATCACACTCCAATTCTCGGGATGCACAATCTCAGTGTCCTTGTAAAGATACCTGAAGACGATTCCGTCGTGTACGACGTAAAGATAGTCGCCATGGCCCACTTTGTCGAGGTGGTAGAAAACCCTGTCGTATATATCTCTGTGGCCAGCGATGCTCACATTGACGTCGCCTTTACCAGGCAACTGAGAAAACTCAAACAGTCCTGGCATCTCCATAAGGCCGTCCGGAATCGTCGATTCTCCAACCAGCGTCTCAACGCTAATCGACGGTATCAACAAAACCATGTCGCCACGCTGAAAGGCTCTGCGGCTTTCGGTGATATGCAGACTTCCCGGCGGCAACTCCTCAAATGGAATCGGTATTAATTGACCTTCACTAAGTATGCCGAAATGCATGCTTCGTAAATTTTGACTATGAAAAAAGTAAATAATGCCAGCGATGATTAATAAAAAACCGATTGGCAGAAGTAAAATATTTTTATCCCGCCATTTTAGCCGTAACCTTTTCTTCATCGCCACTCCTTCGAACGGTTTCTGCTCAAAGTCGAGCTGCGCTCAGTGCTTTGCCCAATAATTACGTTTACATTTTAACCTGACGAGGTTTTAGCCTCTACACCCAAAAGGGTGTTTTTTGCTGACCGATGGACCCAATTTCATTTGTTGTAGATATTAAGTACATGTCCTGCCGTTATATACAGCAACAGCCAAGCTAAAGTTATCGAAGAATACTTGGGACACTAATTATACTTGTATTAAAAAATGCAACTACACCCAAAAGGATAAAATTTGATTTAAAAAATCTAACCCCTCTTCTAAATCCGGATGAACAGATTTAGAAGAGGGGCGGGGTAATTTACAATTTTACTCGATGAGTTTTTTTTCAAGGGCTATCCTAACAGCATCAACGTTGTTGTGTGCGTCCAGCTTTATATATATAGATTGTAGTGTTTTTTTTACAGTATTGATGGACATATGCCGGTTTGTCGCTATTTCCTCCCGGGAGAGACCATGATACAAATCGTTTAAAACCTCCAATTCTCGATTGGATAATTTAACCAACTTCTTGTTTTTAAAAGTATTGGCGACAACTGCGGCTTTTTTGGCATAAATAGAGGTCTTACGGTAGACTATAGCAAGCCATTTTTCCGGGATGCTACAGTCCTCATGATTTAATGCGGCAGCAATCAACGGATGAAGCTCTTTGCCAAGCTCGATAAAAAACATTTCGAATACACCTTGAAATGACATTTTGTACGCCTTTTCAAAATCTGCGATTGCTCCAGCAGTGTCTCCGGTTCTTATCCGTGCTACAGCGGTCAATAGTAAAACGCTCAACTCCCCAAATAAAAACCGCTCTTGTTTCTCTCTGGGGTAGGAATTACATAAAATTACAAGCGCCTGATGATATTTTTTAGAAGCGACATTGTGCCAAGCGCTTGCAATCAATTCTCCCGAGGGCATGTGGATCTCAGACGCAGTATCTCTGTCATCTGTTACAAGCCACAGGGGAACCATTTCGGGAAGTCCGATTTGAGCGTAAAAGAGCCCGGTGTATAAATCATAATACATCTGGCGGCTCCGAAAATCCGGATTATCCAGATAAAAGCGCATCTGCCTTAATACTTCCTTCGCCAGCGCAGCATTGCCTTCCTGCACTGCTGTACATAGCAGATATTTTTCCGCCATTATTGAGATGCTGTATTGTTTTTTTTCACGTGCTTTCAAAATTGCTTTATGGGCATGATTCTTTGCAATATCAGGTTGATTTTTGAAGAACGCATATTCACAGGCAACCAAATCATCATAGCCTACAAATATGTTAAAAGGCGTTTGCTCGGTGTATAAAGCGGATTCTCTTGACGCTTCAAGAAACTGTTCAAAATTCGACAGAGCTGCACCCTCTCCTACCAAGCAGGCAAAGGAACGAATTTCGCCATTAATAAAAGCCCCGGCTGTTTCTGCCGGCGGAATGGTAGACCGCTTAAAATATTCAACAGACTTTCTTAGATACTCCGGGGAACTATATTCATGGGTAACTGTGCAAGTATACATATCTATATATGACAGATTACTGTAAGAGGTATAAAGAAACACAATAGAAAGAGGCGTGTCCACTCTCTCCCATTCTCGGACGACAGCCAGCGCCCAGTCTTGTGCCTCTTCGTACCTTCCTGCACCTACAAGTAAAAGAGGTGTAAAATAATTCTTTAAAAATAAAGCACCGGGATTGAGTTGTTCTTTGTTATCTGAATCGAGGTTTTCCAGTATACTCAAAAGGTATTCGCTGGCATCCCGAGGTAGTTTGAACGGATAGGAAAGAAGCACTTTTATAACGCAATCAAATTGGTTTAGCTTTGCGTAATAGCGTACCGCATCCATATAAAAATCGTTTTTCGAACACCATCGGGCGGCTTTACCATATAATTCTTTTTTTTCTTCATCAAGCAAGATATTATGCTTACTTTGCAGAAATTCAAGATAAAGCGGGTGAATTCTTAAGTCATTGGTAAAACTGCAAAACCACACAAATGATGCAAGCTCTGGCGTGACTCGCAAAAATTCCGTTTTGTCAGAGAATTCCTGCGGCAGCGCAATCGGCAAATCTGAGAGCAAAGATAATTTGACTATATCTTTTTGAACTTTTTTTTGAAAATCGTCCCACGCCTCTATCTCTAAAAATTTGAAGATGTTTTGCATCATGGCGTCAAGCGCGTGTTTTAAGCTGCTCGGCGTTCTTTTTAAAATCAAGGAAAGCATGTTTATTGCCAGCGCCCAGCCTTTTGTTGTGTCCATCAGCTGTGAGAGGCTTTGTGCAGAAAGTGGTATCGCGCACTGTATAAAGAACTCGGCAGCCTCCGCGGTGGTAAAGCAGAGCTCATCTTCAGTTATTATACGAATATCGCCCTTTGAAAACAAAGAGACTACATTGATCTCAGGCTCTTTTCTGGAAAGTATCACTATGCATACGCCGGGTAACTTTAGATGGACAAGACGTTCCGTAAACGTGGTTACTTCTTTTGAATGTACCAAGTGGAAATCATCAAATACAATAAATATTTTTTTCGAGCTATATTGAACGCCTCTTGCAACTTCAATAAATCGTTTGAAGCGGGAGGGGGTTTCCGGGAAGCCGAACTCATGCATCTTAGCAGCCAGTTCAGGGTTATGGTTAGAGATAATATGCACAAGTCGTTCCCAATAACGGGAACCGATATTATCGCGCTCGGTAAGTTGCATCCACCAGACGGCCGCATTTTGCTGCTGTTCGATATAGTGATGTACCGCCTGTGTCTTTCCATAGCCGGCGCTCGCAATTACATAAACCAGCTTGCAGCTGGCCGCGTCATCAAGAATATTATTAAGGCGTGGGCGCTGCATATAATTTGACGCTAGATTTGAGTTATAAAAGCCGGCTTTACCTGGTTTGTTCATAATAATATCCCCCGGTCTTCACTTAATCATATAATGTGGAATACTTTCGCAATAATAATTTATCCTACAATATCACCACTATGACGTCAGTTACATAAGTACCAAATAATTCCTGCCCGATTGTGCGTGGTGACAACAGGTCAAAAAACAGCTGAATAAAGCAATGACAGCTGCCAGTGTGCCTTGGATAAGCTCATGCGTGCAAGTCGGATTGATTTTTACCGCTATGAAGGCCGTACAATTTTTGATCTGGTTTTACCGCATCCGCTGGCGGAGGTACCCGTCACTGCCAAATGGCTGGCAGGTTTAGGTAATGGTGGGATGTGCCTCAACTGTGCGTTTGGCAAAGGGGTATAGAGCCACACTTTTTATAAAGTAACAGCTTGCTTTGCATAAAAGAATAACATCACAGCCTTGATGGTAGCCGAGGGCGACAAGGTCAAAGTCAACGACATCTTGGCAACCATCGAGGCCATGAAGATGGAGACCACGGTGGTGAGCAAGGTGGACGGGGTGATCGGCAAAATCCTCGTGAAGGAGAACCAGCCGGTCAAGGCAGGGGAGTTAATTATCGAGATGCGCAGCAAGTAGGTAGCATGTTTGGTTCTGTCGGATACGGTTGACTTCCACCGTGCAAAATGGTAAACTAAGTTTGCATTGTGCTATGGTTATGCGTAAATGCGACCGCTGCTCATCTGCTTGTGGGCAGCGGTTTTCTTTTGCCATCAGGCTACGAAGGAGGCAATGCCCGTGCATAATAAATACGTTAGCCCATTTTCTACACGATATGCAAGCGACGAGATGCAATACCTGTTCTCGGACGACGCGAAGTTTACCACTTGGCGCAGGCTATGGGTGTCGCTGGCTAAGGCTGAGCAGGAACTAGGCCTGCCAGTCGCCGCCGAACAGGTGGCCGAGCTCGAAGCAAATGTGGACAACATAGACTTTGAGGCCGCTCGCCGCCGTGAACAGATCGTTCGCCACGACGTTATGGCCCATGTGCACACTTACGGCCTGGCTTGTCCGGGGGCTGCAGGTATAATCCATCTAGGGGCGACCAGCTGTTTTGTGGGTGACAACGCCGACATAATCATCATGCGCAGGGCGCTTGAGCTCACCCGTAAAAAACTTGCCGGAGTGGCAAAAAAGCTTTGCGACTTCGCTATGGCGCACAAAGACCTCCCTTGCCTGGGCTACACCCACCTGCAACCCGCCCAGCCTACGACTGTTGGCAAGCGCGCCACCCTCTGGCTGAGTGAACTGCTGATGGATATAGACGAAGCTAGCCGCCGAATAGATACCCTGGCCATGCTGGGCAACAAGGGAACCACCGGCACCCAGGCCAGCTTCCTTGAGCTGTTTGAGGGGGATGCAGAGAAAGTCGAGCGTCTCGAACAGATGATTGCCGCCGACTTCGGGTTTGACAGGGTCGTGCCGGTCTCGGGGCAGACGTATTCGCGCAAGGTGGACTTTCAAGTGGCGGCGGCGCTCTCGGGTGTAGCGCAGACAGCGGGCAAGTTTGCCCAGGATATCCGCCTGCTGCAAAGTTTTAAAGAGCTCGAAGAGCCCTTTGAGAGCGAACAAATCGGTTCATCGGCTATGCCATATAAGCGCAACCCCATGCGCTCCGAGCGGATTTCAGCGCTTGCACGGCACGTCATAACAAACGCGCTTAACCCTGCCATGACCGCCTCTACCCAATGGCTGGAGCGCAGCCTGGATGACTCCGCGAACAGGCGAATCGCTATGAGCGAGGCATTCCTCGGGGTGGATGCGATATTGAACATTATGCTGAACATTTGCGGCGGTCTGGTGGTCTACCCCAAAGTAATTGAAAAGCGCCTGATGGAAGAGCTGCCATTCATGGCGGCCGAAAACATCATGATGGGCGCGGTAAAGAAAGGCGGCGACCGTCAGGAGCTCCACGAGCGTCTGCGAGTGTATTCGCAGCAGGCAGGTGCGGTGGTCAAAGAGCAGGGGAGACCGAACGACCTGCTTGACCGGATTGCCGCAGATTCCACTTTTGGCCTGAGCAGCGACGAGCTTGAGGGTATTCTCGACCCGGCGCTATACATCGGGCTTGCGGTGCGCCAAACCGAGAACTTTGTACAAAAGGTTGCACTGCCTGCTACTCAACCATTTTTGGAAGAAGGTAATGCACCAAACACAGAGCTAAAAGTATAAAGAAAAATCTTGCCGGTGTGCAAGCACACCCAAAGGCCACTGTATCTTTGCCGATACTTTGAAAAAAACCTTTACACCGGCCCGTCCTTGTGATATACTCTATCAGATACCCCATACTTGGATTGAGGGAAGAGCGCGCCGCCAGTCGGCAACGCTGAAATCACCAGCCTTATTCTCAGTTAGGGGAAATACTTTAAGAGGTGATATTTCCATGATGCTCAAAGAACAAAAGACTGAAGTAATTGTCTCGAACCAGCGCCACGAGGGCGACACCGGTTCCCCGGAGGTACAGGTAGCTATTCTAACTCGGCGGATCAACGATCTTACCGAACACCTCAAGATACACAAGAAGGATCATCACAGCCGCCGTGGCCTGCTCAAAATGGTCGGTGCGAGAAGAGGCCTTCTGGGTTACATCAAGAAGAAGGATATCGAGCGTTACCGTACACTGATTGCAAAGCTTGGGCTCCGCAAATAAAATTCAAAGAAGAAGGGGATTCGCGGCAGCCTCGCCCGCTGGGCGAGCATGTGGATCCCTTTGCTTTTTGGTTTGCCCCTGAACAGCGACGGCAGCGTTAAAGGGGTATAAAAGTGAATGGCCTGCCGACGAATGGAGGATAATATTTTGTTTGAAAATTACAGAGAATTTAAGACAACTTTTGGCGGTAGTCCGCTGGTAATCGAGACCGGCAAGATGTGTGCCCTGGCCGGCGGTTCGGTTCTGGTGCGCTACGGCGACACCACTGTGCTCTGCAACGCAACCATGAGTGACCGCCCCCGCGAGGGCATTGACTTTTTCCCGCTGAGCGTTGACTTTGAAGAAAAGCTCTACGCCGCCGGCAAAATCCCCGGCTCGTTTATGAAGCGCGAAGGCCGCCCCAGCGACAAGGCAGTGCTTGCTTCTCGGCTGGTGGACAGGCCGATTCGCCCCCTCTTCCCCAGCGACATGCGCAACGACGTCAGCGTAGTCATGACTGTGCTTTCGGTCAACCAGGATTACCAGCCCGAAATCGCCGGAATGCTTGGTGCGTCTATTGCCTTGAGCATCTCTTCCATCCCCTGGAACGGGCCTATTGCCGGAGTTAATGTTGGCTACCTAGACGGCGAATTCGTGCTAAACCCCGACGAAGCCACCCGTGAGAAAAGCGAGATGCTCGTAACCGTGGTCGGCAATGGCGACACCATCTGTATGATTGAGGCCGCCGCCAACGAAGTCAGCGAAGAGGTAATGCTCGAGGGCGTTAAGGTCGCGAACGTTGAAATCGCACGGCTGGTGGAGTTCATCAAGGGTGTGCAGGCTGAGATTGGCAAGCCCAAAATGCCTTTCGAGCCCAAGAGCGTGCCGGTTGATATGTTCGAGGCGGTCAAAGACTTCGCTATTGAGAAAGTTCGCTTTGCCATGGACACCGACGACAAAAATATCCGCGAAGAGCGCCTTTCACCCCTCAAGGTCGAAATCCACGAGCGCTTTGCCGAAGAGTATCCCGAGCAGGGGAGGGTAATCGACGAAGCAATATACAACCTGCAAAAGAAAGTAGTTCGCCAGTGGCTGCTGGAGGGCAAGCGAGTGGATGGCCGCGGGATGGACGATATCCGTCCGCTTGATGCCCAAGTCGGGCTGATTCCCCGCGTACACGGCTCTGGAATGTTCACACGTGGGCAAACTCAGTGCTTGACTATCGCCACCCTGGGTCCGATGAGTGACGCCCAAAAAATCGATGGCATCGACTCTGAAGAGCAGCGTAGGTATATGCACCACTACAACTTCCCGTCCTACTCGGTGGGCGAGACTCGGCCCAACCGCGGCCCCGGTCGCCGCGAAGTTGGCCACGGTGCACTTGCCTCTAAAGCTCTTGAACCGGTGCTGCCGAGCGTCGAGGACTTTCCCTACGCCATGCGGCTTGTCTCCGAGATTTTGAGCTCAAATGGTTCGACTTCTCAAGCGGCTATCTGCGGCTCCTGTCTGGCCCTGATGGACGCGGGTGTACCCATTACCGCACCTGTAGCCGGCATCTCCTGCGGGCTTATCACCGAGGGTGAGCGTTGGGATACATTCGTTGACATTCAAGGTGTCGAAGACTTCTTCGGCGACATGGACTTCAAGGTCGGCGGTACCCACAAGGGCATCACCGCTATACAGATGGATATCAAGATTGAGGGCCTGACCTTCGAGATTATCGAGAACGCTCTGGAAAAATGCCGCAAGGCAAGGCTTTATATTCTCGACGACGTCATGCTCAAAGCCCTCCCAACCCACCGCGAGGAGCTCTCGGAGTTCGCGCCCAAGATGCTGACCATAACGATTCACCCGGACAAAATCCGCGAGGTTATAGGCTCGGGCGGCAAGGTTATTCAGAAAATCTGCGCCGAGTGCGAAGTTAAAATCGACATTGAGGACGATGGCAAGGTTTATGTGCTTGGCACCAATATTGATAACGCCCGCCGTGCGCTGGCCGTTATTAAGACCATTGCCATGGACCCAGAAGTCGGCGCGTTTTACAAGGGCAAAGTTACCCGCCTGATGAACTTCGGCGCGTTTGTCGAGATTGCCCCGGGCAAAGAGGGTCTGGTGCACATCTCCAAGCTGGATAAAAACCGGGTGGAGAAGGTCGAGGACGTTGTGAACGTGGGCAGCGAAGTACTGGTCAAGGTAGTCGAGATAGACGCCCAGGGCCGGATCAACCTCAGCCGCAAGGATGCCCTGCTCGCCATGGAAAAGAAGGCTGAGAAAGACGGGGCAGAGCAAGAGTAGCTAACCTTTGTGCCGGGACGAGTCGAGTTATCTCCTTCCGTCCGGCACATTCCATTTACCACATGAAGAAAAGATGGTAGAAGCGCTTAGCTTCTACCATCTTTTCTTCATCATTGCACATGTAAAACCAACAAGAGGGCCTGGCCGCCTGGAAGCCCGACCCTAGCGGTCGATGTACTTGATTATGGTGTTGGTGTAGTTGTCGTCAAAACTGACCGCGCTCAGGTCGTCGTAGTCGACCTCGTCGGTCTCGTCGTCCCATTTGCCGGTGGCGTCGAAGTACCAGAATATAAGCTCCCACTCGCCCAATTCCACCACCTTGCCAATTAAGAATTCCTCGCCGCCGTCACACTCAATTGTGCAAAAGCTGTACCGCCCACCCATAGAAGCAAGGGTGCTGCGCCAGCTTGTAAGGTCGATTACTCCGGGCGAGGTTAGACGGCCATGCACTCCTTCGGCAATTATTATCCGCTCGAAGAACTCCTCGCTGCCTTCACGGATAACGTTGTAAATATCTTCTATGCGGATGATGCGGTAGCCGTCAGGGTAAAAGTCATAAAAAACGTGCACCAGCAAAAGCTCCTCCGAGCGGGCAATGGGCACGCAGAGCAGCTCAGTTTCGGTAAGTTCCGGCCGTTCAATGCTAAGCACGTTGCGCCCGGCGATAGCGCGGTCCAACAGGGCCAATATTTCGTTTTGTTCCATTAAGCCTTCCTTTACATATCGTGAAATGTCTAAAACACAAGATATACACGCGCAATGTTAAAGCTTTCAATACCCATAAAATATATGCAGTACGGCCAGTACTGCGCATCCTCGCCGTAAAAATAGAACTCCCCTCCGTATATGGAGCCGCGGATATCAAATATCAGTCGGTTGCCCTCTAGCCGCAACAAGTGATTTAGGGAAGTCCCATGTTCAAATTCCACCCAAAGAAAAGCAGGCGAACTGACGGTGGTTACAAACACCCCATCCAACGACACATCGTCATAGAATTCGATAACAAACTCTCTAGACGTAACAAAGTCCCGGAGAGTTAAAGTGGAGTTCGTCACAATTCCCGCAAAATCCGGCTCTGCCGACTCATCTCGTATGAAGTCTTCAAAAACACCAAAATTCCCGTTTGTCGACCAGCCCATCAGCTGCGGCACAGGTCTGACATGTGGCGTGGTAGGTAGTTCGATAATGCCGGCAGGGTAATGCCGCTGGGCGCCGTCTGTGACAGTAAACGAAACTGTAAAGGCAACTTCGAGTAAGGCAAGGTTTTCCAATTCTGTCGAAGATATCTCCACGGGTGAAAAGCGAGTGAGGAATTCCGCCGTATGCGTCCCCACCGGCAAACCCACAACAGGATTCACTCTGGCTACAAATGTCCCGCCGGGTGCAACAGGGTTAGTGTTGCCATTACCCGCTGACGAATAAAAGAAATTCATATCAGCCGTCTCTTCAGAAACCCACAGCGGCACAGCCCCGATATTGGTAATGGTAAATATTTGCGCAGCCTGCTCTCCATAACCCACTCGCGCCGGAGGGAAAACGTGGTTTTGCGGGGTAATTATCAAGGGTGCAGCATCTAAAGTAACGTCCGCTATTTCCGGTTCATCAGAATCGCTCTGCTCCTCTTCGTCACATGCTACCGCCTCATCCGGCTCATCGTCTTCTACCGGGTAATCTTCGTCGTGACTCTCTTCGTCGTATGTTTCTTCCTCGCACGGCTCATCATCTTCTTTCGGGTAGTAGTCGTCTGGCTTCCCCTCATAATACTCGTACTGCGAGCAGTACTCATACTCTTCATCATAGTCCGGCGCCGCCATTGAGGGGCGCACCTCTAACACATTGAAAACCAGTACAGCCGCCAGCAAAAGAGAAAGGCTCGCGCCAATTGCAATTATCCGCTTCATTTTGTGACACCTCCTTAGTCGTCTAATACCAGTATACCGCCGAACAAGGCGGGGCGTCAATAGCTCGCGCTTAAATAGAGAAGGCTGCTGCTATAAAGCCGAACCACGGTTGCGCAAAAAACGTTACATACCGTAGCCTGGGAGACTTAAGGGGTTTAGGTGCTAGACCGGATGTACCTTCTTCTCACGGTCGGAGTGCTCGGCGGCAATGCCGTACTTTTTGTTCGAGCGCTTCTCAAAGAATTTGGGCGCCACCTGCGGGAACATGGCGAGGGTCAGCACATCTTCTGGCTGCTCGTTGTATTTTTCGGGCAAAGTGTCCCGCTGCTTTTCCAGCTCGGGCGGGAGTAGGTCGGCCGGTCGGCAGTCAATAGCCTCTTCCTCCCCGATTATCATCCGCCTGAACTCAGGGTCGACGTACCCCGGTGTAGAGCCGTACTCCCCCTTGACCATGGCGCGGAATTCCTTGGAGACCATTTTGTAGCGCTCACCCATAATGACGTTGAGTGCGGCCTGAGTGCCCACAATCTGGGAGGTCGGTGTGACCAACGGTGGATACCCGGCGTCCTTGCGCACGGCCGGAACCTCCCGCAAAACGTCCTCGAACTGATCTTCTTTACCTGCTTCTTTTAGCTGAGAGAGCAGGTTAGAGAGCATTCCCCCAGGCACCTGGTAGATGATTGTATTCGCGTCCACGCCCAGCATCTTGGGGTCGAGCAGGCCGTTCTTTAGGTATTTATCCCGCAACTTTGCCACGTGTTCGCGGACTATGTCCAGCTTTTTGAGGTCGAGCCCAGTGTCGTAAGGTGTGCCCGCAAAGGCTGCCACTATCGACTCGGTTGGCGGTTGCGATGTGCCCAGAGCAAGAGGGGAAATTGCGGTGTCGAGAATATCCACTCCGGCCTCGGCGGCTTTTAGGTAGGCCATTGAGGCAAACCCCGAGACATAGTGGGTGTGCAGCTGCACCGGAACCTTGACGGTTGCCTTGATTGAGCGCACCAGCTCGTAGGCGTCGTAAGGGCTGATTATCCCAGCCATGTCTTTTATCGAAATGGAATCTGCCCCGGCATTCTCGAGGTCTTTTGCGTACTGCACAAAGTAGTCGATGTTGTGCACCGGGCTGGTAGTGTAGCTTATAGCGATCTGAACATGAGCCTTCTCTTTTTTGGCCGCTGTAATAGAGGCCTCAAGATTGCGAATGTCGTTGAGGGCATCAAAGGCGCGAATGATGTCAATTCCGTTCTCGACCATCTTTGCCACAAAGTAGGCCACCAGGTCGTCGGCGTAGTGGCGGTAGCCTAGCATGTTCTGGCCCCTAAACAGCATTTGCAGCTTGGTTTTGGGCATGTGCTTGCGAATTATCCGCAGGCGCTCCCAGGGATCTTCGTCCAAAAAGCGGATACAGGCGTCAAAAGTTGCGCCCCCCCAAACTTCAGCCGAGTGGTAGCCCACATCGTCGAGCGCGCTGAGCATGGGCAGCATGTCTTCCATAGTCATTCGCGTGGCTAAAAGGCATTGGTGGGCGTCCCGCAAGACCGTCTCAGTCAGTTTAACTTTGGCCAAAAGTGCCACCTCGATTCCGTTGGTAGGGACGACCACTCTTGGTCGTCCGTAGTTAGTTGTGCAATGCTGGTTTGCGGACAACCAAAGGTGGTCGTCCCTACTAGCTCAGCGAAACAAGCAGCGCGCCGGTCTCAACAGTCTCGCCTTTGCTGACATGTATGCCGGCTACAGTGCCGTCTTGTGGTGCCAAAATCTCGTTTTCCATCTTCATTGCTTCCAGAATTATCAGCGCGTCACCCTTGCTGACCGCTTGGCCGATGCTGCAGCGAACATCCCAGATGTTGCCTGGCATAGGCGCGGTAACACGCACATCCCCGGTAGAAGAGGAGGCGGGAGCTGCAGGAGCAGGGGCTGCGGGAATTGGCACCACGGGCGTGGGAGCCGTAGCTACCGGTGCGGCTGCAACAGGCGCAGGGGCGGGAGCAGCGGCAACGGGAGCCTGTGTGGGAGCCGTGGCTTGACCGTCAAGCTCTTGAACCTGAACATCGTAAGCGATGCCGTTTACCGTAACTTGAAAGCGTTTCATAGAGTTGTCCTCCAGTTTTGATTGTTATTAATACGGAGCGTACGATTTACAGTTGCCCCTACAGTGGTATATTCCCGTGTTTTTTAGGGTTCTTGTGCACCCGCTTAGCACTGAGCAAATCCAGGGCTGAGATAAGGGCAGCCCGAGTGAGTTCGGGCGGTATAACGTCATCCAGGTACCCGGCCTTGGCTCCGGCCAATGGGCTGGCCACCTGGGCTAAGTAGTCGTTTAGTATTTCTTGGCGGCTGCGCTGCGCGGTAATTTCATCGGCGTGGAGGAAGGCTACCGCTGTCTGCGGATCGAGAGCTGAGATAGCTGTCTGTGGCCAGGCTATGGTGTAGTCCGAGTTGGAAGCGCGGCTGGCAAGTGCGATGTACACTCCGCCGTAGGCTTTGCCGGTAATAACTGCAGCTTTGGCTGTGGTCGCCTCGGCGTAGACATGCCCAAGCTTTGCCATCTCGCGTACCGCACCGCAGAGCTCCGCTTGGGAGGAAGGCTCAAATCCAGCCGCGTTGACAAGGGTTACCACCGGTATCTGGAATGCGTCACAGACCATAACCAGCTTGGCGAGCTTGGCGCAGTCGTCCGCACCCAGCTTGTTTTTGGTGCCCGCTATGCCCACCGGTATACCGCCAAGGGTAGCCAGCGCGGTGTACGAGTTTGTTCCGAATTCGGGCAGAAGCTCCAGCAGGCTGCCGGTGTCAAAAATGGCCCCGGCAAGGGAGACAGGCTCGGCCTCCGCGTAATCCCCGGGGGCAAGCTCGCCTTCGGGTGGAGTGTGCGGAAGAGCCGGCGAAGTCGACAGGTTGTTTGCCGGCAGGTAGGAGAGCATTTTGCGCACGCTCTCACAGGCCTCTCCGGGGGTTTCGGCCAAAATATGGGCCACCCCGGCTTTGGCGGCCGCCTGTGCGGTACCGGCGGCCTCGGCCTTATCCTGTGAGAGAACCGGTGGCGTCATAAAGAATGTGGCGTCTTTTTCCATCACCACAAAGTCGGCGCTGCATGCGAGCATAGCTGTGGCTCCTGTGCAGCTGCCTAGCACAAGGGCAACCTGCGGTACCACGCCGGAAAGGTTGTTTATACGCAGCAATAGCTGGCCATAGGCCTCAAGGGCTGCTATACCCTCGCTCACCCGGCCTCCGCCACAATCGTAAACGCCCACAACCGGAATCCCAGTCTTGAGCGCCAAGTCGTATAGCTTTGAGATTTTGGCAGCCTGGGCCATGCCAAATCCGCCACCCTCTTGGGCGAAGGCACAGGCAGGACTACCACCCACCGAGCCGTACCCGCAGACTACCCCGCAGGGCTCGTCCTCTACGGTGGAGAAACGATCGAGCTCTACAAAGGTGTCCGGGTCAAATAGCATCCCCAAGCGCTCACGCGCTGGGGTGGACTCACTGTAAGCTTGCCTGACCTCATCAAAAGTTTCCGGGCCAGCGTTTGTACTCATTCAGGTTACACCATCCTTTTCGATTTCCAAACGGGCCACGCCGCGGGAAACAGAGTTCTCAGCCAAAGTATACACTAAACGCGCCCGATACTCAAGAGGCATCGACCTCGGGCAGACCCAACTTTGTGCTGCCGGCCAAAAAAGCGATCAGGTAGTAGTGCCAGCGTTAATAGATTATCAATCGACAGCGGCTGACCACATTATACCGCCCCGCAGTTTTTGTACTTCCCAAAAAAGTTGGTGATGTTAAACTCGGCCTGTGGCGGGTAGTTCAGTTTTGCGAACAGAGTGCGATGCTCCTGCCGAAACTCCTCCGGCAGCCGCCCGGTGGGAATATCATGGCTGGCCGCATAGTTGAGCCCAGCGCGTAAAACAGCATCCAGCAGCCAGGGATCTGTTTCGTCCCCCTGGTAAAAGACCGCGTCAACGCTGCTGCTGCCTATCTCAAATAGCCCGGCCGCCAGCAGTAGCTCACCCTTCTTGGCCAGGTAAAGGTAAAACTGTGGGCCGGGCATTTTGCCGCACTTGCCGCAGTATTCGGCCAGCAGCTTTAAATCGGTGCAGGGTTTTATCTCCAACATAGTAGTAGCCACATCCTTACTAAGGGGCTGTAATTACAGTATCCGGTAAAAAGGGAGAATATCCTCGTAGCGTCCGTCTTTCATCAAAAAGCCGCCGGGGATAATGCCCAGCCGCACAAATCCAAGCTTTTCGTACAGGGAAATCGCTCCGTAATTTGTTCGTACGACGGCGTTAAACTGCAGAAGCCGAAAACCCAGTTCCCGGCTTTTTTCTATGCTGTGTCGTACTAATTTCTCTCCGATGCGCTGCCCCCTGTACGCGGAGTTCACTGCGTAGCTTGCGTTTGAAATATGGCCGCAACGGCCAACATTGTTTGGGTGCAAAATGTAGAGCCCTAGAATTTTGCCCGTGTTCTTGTTTTCGGCAACACCAGTGAATGACTGTTCATGGGAAAAGAAGTTGACCGCTTCGCGCATTGTGAGCGGTTCTACCTGCGGGAACGCGATTCCGTCATCCACAACTTCGTTCCAAATTGCAAGCATCTGCTCTATGTCATTTTCTGTGTGCTCCCTAATCAAGATGTCCATTAAACAACCCCGAAAGATTAAGTTTTATCGCTTTTAAGACTTGTTGGTTGTCGGCGCACGTTTGATCCGCCTGCTCCGCTTCCCAATAAGTAATACCGCCCTCGTGTGCAATTACAAAATATTTTCCACTAAAAGAAAAGCCGTAGCAGTAGGGGAATCCCCTGTAAACGCGAACGCAATTTTTGCTATGCCACTCAGAGAGGCAGTGCTCATACGGCGGCTGAAAGATTATATCCTCGCAAGGGTAGAGCGGAGAAACTTTGGTGAGCGTTTCATGAGACTTGTTGCTCACAGGCAACATACTTCCGCCGTGTTTGCTGGCCAGTTTGATGGTCTCGCCCTTTAAAATATCAAAGCCTTCGCTGGTGAGCAATCTTTCGTCCAGCGGGAAGTCGACGTTATTATCACGGGAGATTTTTTCATCTTTGGCCATATCGATAAGGCTCCTGCCGCTCGAAGAAATCACAAATAATATGTCGGAGTTCTCGGCAAAGCCGAAATATTCCAGGCCGCCAATAGCGAACGTTTCTTTGCGCAGCCATCCGTTGGGGCTCTGTGTTGACGGTATTCGCTCTAAAACGGCGGCTATTTTTTCTCTGTGCCGCTGAAAGTCCTTGCCATAAAAATAGTCCATGACAACCCCCAACGCATATGTTCACCTAGCTGTGCAGCACAACGACTCGGGTAGCGTTCGAAATTTACTCCAGGAAATCCTTGAGCTTCTTGGATCGGCTGGGGTGCCGCAGCTTGCGCAGAGCCTTAGCCTCTATCTGGCGAATCCGCTCCCGTGTGACAGAAAATTCCCGGCCCACTTCTTCCAATGTGCGGCTGCGACCGTCCTCCAAGCCAAAGCGCAGACGGAGCACTTTTTCTTCTCTATCGGTCAGGGTGGAGAGCACTTCGCCCAGCTGCTCGCGCAAAAGGGTGTGGCTGGCCGCCTCGGCGGGTGCGGGTGCGTCGTCGTCTGGTATAAAGTCCCCGAGATGGGAGTCCTCCTCCTCGCCTATGGGAGTCTCCAGCGAGACCGGCTCCTGGGAGATGCGCATTATTTCTCGGACTTTTTCAACCGGCATCTCAAGTTCGGCCGCGACTTCCTCGACAGTGGGCTCGTGGCCGTTTTTGTGTAGCAGCTGACTGGAGACTTTCTTGACTTTGTTTATGGTTTCGACCATATGCACCGGTATGCGGATGGTACGAGCCTGGTCGGCGATGGCACGGGTGATTGCCTGGCGAATCCACCAGGTGGCGTAGGTGGAGAACTTAAAGCCCTTGGTGTGGTCGAACTTCTCCACAGCCTTGATAAGGCCCAGATTGCCCTCCTGTATAAGGTCGAGGAACTGCATTCCGCGACCCACATATCGCTTGGCAATGCTGACCACCAGTCGCAGGTTGGCCTCCGACAGGCGCTTGCGGGCATAAGGGTCGCCGGCGTCCATATGGGTGGCGAGGACGACTTCCTCCTCGGGTGTAAGCAGGGGCACTCGGCCAATCTCCTTGAGGTAGACCTTTACAGGGTCGTCGATGTTTATCCCTTCGGCGGACAGGGCTACTTCTAAGTCCTCGTTAGTGGGAATAGCCACGGCAGCGTCAGACTCAATGGTCTGCGCCAGGTTTTCTATAACCTCGATATTCAGGCTCTCCAAGGTATCGTAGAGCCTGTCTATTTGTTCGACGTCAAACTCAAGCTCCTCAAGGAAGTCATTGATTTCCTTGGTGGTAAGCTTGCCCTTCTGCTTGCCCATCTCAGTGAGCTCTTCTATGAGGCGGTTCTTTTTTTCTTGCGAAGCCAAATGCGTTTCCCCCTCTATTTAATGGCCCGCCGAGTATTTATGTACTCCTGCAGTTGCCGTGGGGACATGTTCCCCACTTCGTCCGGGCCCTTTTGTTCTTTTTGTTTGTGTATGGCGGCTATAAACTCGTCGGCCTGTTCGCGGTAGTACTTTATGTCTCGACCTGAGGCGACCAGCCCGGAGGCGATTCCCATCTGCTGTGGGGTGAGTTGCGAGCCGCAGAGGGCAAGGTCTGGCGTGCGGTTTTGTTCCAGCAAGGTGTGTACTGCACGGTAGATAGCTCCGAGGTCAGGATCGGTGAAGTCGTTTTCAGTCAGTTTTGACCGTATTTCGCCAAAGTAATCGGGGTTTTGCAGGAGAAGTGCCACTAGCCCTCGCTGGGCGGCCAGCCCGCTCAAGTCTGTCCCCCGGCGGGCACTGGGGCGTCCACCCAGCGTTTCTGGATTATCCTGCACAAACGTGCGCAAATTATGTGCTTGTTTGCGTGCGTGTGCGCCGATTTTCTTTTTACGGATAGCGGCTGTGGTAGCGGCAAGGCGGTCTTTGCTTACGTCCAGCTGGCGGGCTATCTGAGAGATGTATACCTCCCGGGCGATTTCGCCGCTTATGTCGGCCATCAGGGCACAAAACTCGTTTAAAAAAGCGGTCTTGCCATCGGGTGTGTCCAGGTCATGTTTCTTTTGCAGTCGCTCGACTTCGAACTCGAAGGCGCTCTTGCCGCCTTCAATCAAGTTGCGGAAGCGGATGGGGCCGAATTTCTTTATATATTCGTCCGGGTCTTTGGCGCCGCCAAGATCGAGCACGCTGACTGAGATATCCAACCCAGAAAAAAGCCCGAGAGCTTTGCGGGCCGCGTTCTGCCCGGCACCGTCGCTGTCGTAAGCAAGCGCTACTCTGCCCGTGTACCGGGAGATTAGCCGGGCCTGCTCCTGGGTGAGTGCAGTGCCAAGGGTAGCCACTGCGCAGGTAAATCCCGCCTGGTGCAGGGATATAACATCCATGTAGCCCTCAGCCAGGAGGAGCATGTCCTCTTTTGCCGCCTTGGCGAAGTTCAGCGCGTAAAGGCCGTGGCTTTTCTTGAACACCGGTGTGTCCGAGGAGTTTATGTACTTGGGGCCCTTGCCGTCCTCCATGGCGCGTCCGCCGAATGCGACTACGCTCCCACGCAGATCCAGTATGGGGAATATCACCCGCCCGCGGAACTGATCGTAAGCCCGCCCGCTTCTACCTTTGGTCAGCACCCCAGCGCTTAGCATCTCATCCTCTGCAAACCCAGCATCCTGCAAGTGTTTTTTCAGGCTATCCCAGTTATCGGGAGCGTAGCCAAGCCCAAAGGAGCGGATAGTCTTGCGGGTGAGTCCGCGACCGGTTAGATAATTGTAAGCAGCTTGCCCCTCCGGGGAAATCAGCTTCTCGTGGAAAAACTTAGCGGTTGTGCGGTTGATTTCTAAAACTCTCGCTCTGCGCCGGGAAGAGCCGTCGTCCGCAGCCTCTTCAGGTAGCGGGATACCGGCCCGACCGGCCAGCAACTTGATAGCTTCAACAAAGTCGAGCCGCTCTATCTCCTGAATAAAGGTGATGACGCTGCCGCCCTTTTGGCAGCCGAAACAATAGAAACTCTGGGAGTCGGGGTAAACGGTGAATGAGGGTGTCTTTTCCGAATGGAATGGGCAGAGCCCGACCGCCGTGCGTCCCCGCCGCTTAAGCGCAACGTAGGAGGAGATAATCGTCTCGATATCGCTTTCATCTCGCAGACGTTCAATGAAGGTATCGGGTATCAAACGCTCTCACCCCCTATTAGTTGTAGACACCTGAAAGTGAGAATTGGCAGAACGCTTGGCAAAGATTGCGTTTTATACTTTCTGGCATCTACGAACTTCCCCACGCTTTCGGTACGAAGATATCCTCGAAAGTCGCGATGCAAAAGCGGTCACTCATCCCGGATATGTAGTCGCAGACTGCCCTGGGCACGTCGCTCTCCCAGGCGATCTCAGCGTACTCTTCGGGCAGGGCGCTCGGGTTTTCGGTGTAATACTCGTACAACCGCCAGACGACCATTTTGGCTTTTTCGTCTTCTTTTTTAGCGGCGGGGTTGGTGTAAACGCTGCTGAACATAAAACTGCGCAGCTCGTCGTATAGCTGCTGCCCTCGCTCATCCATCTTGATGTCTTCGGCTGAGTTCTCCACCAGCGCGCGCACAAAAAAGGTGATGCGCTCGCTTCTTGTTTGGCCCAGCTCTTGCTTAAAAACCTGTGGGATGTCGTCGTGGGTTAGTACCCCGGCGCGGATAGCGTCGTCGATGTCGTGGTTAAGGTAGGCTATTTTGTCGGCGTAGCGTACCAGCCGGCCCTCTAAAGTGGCAGCCGGTGCCCCGCTTGAGTGGTGTAGTATACCGTCCCGCACCTCCCATGTGAGATTTAGGCCTCTGCCACCGTTTTCTAGCCGTTGGGCCAGGCGGACACTCTGCTCAGCGTGTACGTAACCGTGAGGTGACAGCTGATTCAGCACGTCTTCCCCGGTGTGGCCGAATGGGGTGTGCCCGAGGTCGTGCCCAAGGGCAATGGCTTCGGTTAAGTCCTCGTTGAGGCGGAGGGCGCGGGCAACGGTGCGGGCAATCTGGCAGACTTCCAAGGTATGGGTTAGGCGGGTACGGTAGTGGTCGCCCTCTGGGGAGAGAAATACCTGCGTCTTGTGAGTGAGCCGCCTAAAGCTTTTGCAGTGTATTATTCGGTCGCGATCGCGTTGGTATTCGGTACGTAGCTCGCATGGAGGGGAGTAAATTTCCCGCCCTTTGGTGTCTGCGGAAAGGGCGGCAAACGGGCTCAGAGACTGTTTTTCCCGCTGATATAATTGCTCGCGGATAGACAGTTTAGGTGCCCCCTTTCGCACATTCCGCCAGTGATGAGAACAAGGCGGCGCTCAAAGAACGCCACCTAAAGCTCATACCTACGGGATTTACTTGTCCATTCCAAAGCGCTTCTTGAAGCGGTCTACCCGGCCGCCGCTGTCAACCAGTTTTTGGGTGCCGGTAAAGAACGGGTGGCACTTGGAGCAGATTTCCACACGAATGTCTTTTTTGGTGGAAGCTGTTTCGATCTCGTACCCACAAGCGCAACGAATAGTCGTGGCCTCGTAGTTCGGATGTATTCCCTCTCTCATCTATCTTCACCTCGCTTGCCGGTTAAGGGCAATTTATTAGCAACAGCTATAATAACATATCTTGCGCACATATGCAAGCAGGAAATAGTGCCGGCTAACTTTTTTTGCGCAGAAAAATTACCGCTGTTGTGTTGATCAAAATTGAGCTAATCATAAAAATTGAAGCAAGCATTGTACCGACAGCTATAATCAAAATAATTGCCACAGCCAACGTAACTACACCAAGGCCTAGCAAAATCAATCCGGCCTGGCGCAGCTTGCCTTGATTGTTGGAGCTTTTGTTCTCCCATTCCATCTGTGCATACTCCAATACGTAGGTGCTGTGGCAGCTTATCTCCAGCGGCAGCCGAAGCCTGCAGCTGCACCGCGATCACCAAAACCGGCTCTATCCGTGTTGCGCCCGCGCCCTGGGCCTCTGCCGATATTTCCTGGCCTGCCGTTTTCAAGGCACCATTGGTGCGCTTCTATCAGGCGTTCTCTGTCACTTTCGTCAATTAAGCCATCCCGAATCGCTTGGTCGACTCTTTGGGCAAAGGCATCCGTGCTCAGCAAACTTCCGTCATCTGCCCGCATGAATCCGTTCTCAAAGCCAAACGGGCAGATTATGATATTCTCTTTGGTCCGGCTGCGCAAAACGGCCAAGCCCCTGACCGGGCCCTTCCGACGCAAATGCCGCAGTGCCAAGGCTGGAAGAAAGTACAGCGGCTAAGACGAAGGCTACAAGTGTTTTCTTCATTTTGACAACCCCCAATAGTTGTGTTCGACAGTAAATATACAGTCGAGGCAGCGCCGCAAAGCTGCTCTAGTGGTGATTATACTACCGGCATTTACACAAGTCAACAATTGTTATTATATACACACTCGAAGAGAAAAATCGGAATTATATGGAAAACTCCCTTGAGAGTGTGTATAATAGGGGAGGGGAAGTGCCAGTCGGCTGGCGGTGCCCCCTATCATATACAAAAGGAGCTCGCTTATGCTAGAAGATAAAAATCGTATGCTTAGGCTGCTTGAAGGTAAAAGAATATTGTTCGTTGGCCTGGGGGTAAGCCATATATCTATCACCGGACATCTGGCAGGCGCGGGGCTGGACATAACAGTTTGCGACAGGCGCCCCCCAACAGAACTGGACAGCGCCACTCTGGACGAGCTGCGCGGCAAAGGAGTCAATCTGCTACTGGGGGAGGACTATCCCTTACGCTTTGAAGGGGATGTGCTTTTTCGCACGCCGGGGATGTACTTTTTTAGTGAAGAACTAAACGACTTTCGCGCCCAGGGTGGTATAGTCACCAGTGAGATGGAGCTTTTCTGCGAATTCTGCCCCTGCCCGATTTTGGCGGTGACGGGCAGCGACGGCAAAACCACCACAACTACCCTGATAGCAGAACTGTTGCTGGCACAGGGGCAAACTGTCCACCTTGGCGGGAATATCGGCAGGGCTATGCTAGGCCAGCTGGAGCATGTCAAGCCCACCGACCTTGCGGTGCTTGAGCTCTCCAGCTTCCAGCTGATTTCGATGCGCTGTGCCCCACAGGTGTCGGTTGTAACAAATATGTCCCCAAACCACCTGGACGTCCACAAGGACATGCCGGAATATATCCACGCGAAGAAAAATATTTACGCCCATCAGAACGCGTTTTCCACCACGGTGTTGGGCGCTGACAACGAGATAACAGCTTCAATGGTACCTGAGGTGCGCGGTCGCTGTGAGACCTTCTCCCTCAAAGACCGGGTGAAGAGGGGAGCGTATCTGCGCGCTGACGGTATGCTCTGCCGTGTAGATGGCGATGCGGAGACGCCAATCGTCCACCGAGATGAGATTCGTCTGCCGGGCGAGCACAACATACTTAATCTGCTGGCCGCAATCTGCGCTGCCGGAGACAGAGTTAGCCCGGAGACGGTCGCCGAGGTGGCCCGTACCTTCAACGGGGTCGAACACCGGATAGAGCTTGTTCGTGAGTTTGGCGGGGTCAAATGGTACAACGATAGCATCGCGACCTCACCCACTCGGGCGATGGCGGGGCTGGCCAGTTTTCCGCAGAAAATTATCTTGATAGCCGGTGGGTACGATAAAAACCTAAGCTATGACCCGCTTGCCCCCGCACTGTGCGAGAGCGTCAAACTGCTAATTCTAATAGGTGCGACCGCCGATAAAATTGAAACCACGCTGCGCGGGTATGCAGGCTATAAAGACGGAGCACCGATAATTCTGCGGGCGCAAGATATGGCAGGAGCAGTAGCTTTGGCTCATGAACACGCCCGGCACGGCGATATAGTCAGCCTTTCGCCGGCTAGCGCTTCCTTTGACCATTACCGCAATTTTGAAGAACGCGGGCGGCACTTTAAGGGGCTGGTAGGGGCGCTTGACAATTGACAATAAAGGTGTTAGTTGCACTAGCGTCTAAAAGCAAGGGTGATATGGTGAAAAGCTTAAGCAAAAGAGGATTCGCTACAGTTGTATTGCTCGCTATTATAACGATGTTCGGGGGCATTACTGCTTATGCGGATGACTTTGTAATCGACCCGTTCAGAATAGTATCGGAAGATGGAAGCAGAGTGTTTATTTATACGCCTAACCCGTATTTTCGTTGGGAGCGCGATTCTATTCTTCCGGAAACAGGAGTGTACTACGCCACAGAACCTTTAGAGTTAATCTATTTATTGGAAGGCACTGGATGGGCTTTTGAGAGAGACTTTGTTTTTTCTCAAGATTTTCGGCATTTAGCTTTCTTCGTAGGAATGTCATTTGATATAGCCTTAGAGTTTTATGAAGATGGAGTTTTAATAAAGCGATGCATGATTGACGACCTTGTAGAGAATATGGATGAGGTTAGCGTTACGACTTCAAGGGCGTGGTGGGAAGAATGGTCAGGCAGAAGTTTTGACAGTGCGAATAATACGTTAACTGTCACGACTGTTGACAACTTGACTTATGTTTTCGATATTACTACAGGCGATATTGTTGAGAGCAATAGAGCCAATGAATTTCAATATTTTATTGTAGTAGTTGGTATCGTCATAGTTGTATGCGGTGTGGCTCTGCTTATTATGCGTTATCGAAAAAAATAACTATAGTTGCCCAATATGGAGGAGTTAGATGGACATAAAACAAACGCTGCTGGAACTTTCCGGCGCGGCTGGTTATGGCGTAGATGCCGCAGATATTCTCGCGCCTTATGGTAAGGTCAGCCGCACCTCTCTGGACAGCGTGGTCTGTCAGGTGCGGGAGGCGTCTCCCAATAAGCCACATCTTTTGCTGGACGCCCACTTTGACACAGTCGGGCTGATAGTTACGCAGGTTGACAGCACCGGATTTTTGCGGGTGAGCGGCCTCGGCGGTATAGACCCGCGAGTATTGCCAGCCTGCCCGGTGCTTGTTCACGGGCGGGGAGGAGATATAAGCGGAGTGATTTGCTCCACCCCGCCACATTTGGACAAGAGCGGGGAGAAAAAGTTTGCGAAGGTGGACGAAGTTTACATTGACCTTGGGCTGACAAAAGAGGCGGCAGAGAACGCAGTTTCACCCGGAGACAGGGTAAGCTTTCACCAGCCCGGTCTTGTTCTCTTAGGGGACAGGTTTGCAGGCGGTGGTTTGGATAATCGCGCAGGCTGCGCTTGCCTGCTGCGCGCTCTGGAGTTGCTCAAAGGCGCTCAACCCAGCTGTGGTTTGAGCGTGCTTTTTTCCAGCCTTGAGGAGGTCGGTGGCCAGGGGGCAAAGACAACGGCCTACGCCCTGCGGCCCACCCACGCCCTTGTGGTGGACACCAGCTTTGCCCACACCCCGGATTCTCAGCGGCAGAAGTGTGGAACTTTCGGTGGTGGCCCGATGATAGGTGTTGCGCCAATTCTCAGCAAAGAGATTACCGAGGGGTTGCAGGCGGCGGCAAAGGCCGAGGGTATCCCCCACCAGTACGAGGTGATGGGAGGGTCAACCGGTACAAATGCCGACCACATAGCCACTGTGCGGGCAGGGGTGTCCACCGGGCTGCTTTCGATACCGCTGAAATACATGCACACACCGGTTGAGGTGGTTGCGGCCTCGGACATTGAACAGACTGCCCGGCTGATTGCTGTGTTCGTGAAAGACTTTGCCGAGAAAGCGGGTGAGCTGGTGTGAGAGAGACAATCGAGCTGATAAAAAAACTGAGCGACATCCCTGGTGTTTCGGGCTGCGAGGGTGCGGTGCGCGAGGAGATTTCCGCGCTGATAAAAGACCACTGCCAGACCGTGGAGGCCGATACTTTGGGCAACCTGCTGGCCTTCAAAAAGGGGGCGCGGCCGGGCCGCCGGATTATGGTAAGTGCCCATATGGACGAAGTCGGGCTGATAATCACACATATAGAGGAGGACGGGTTGCTGCTCTGCAGTCCGGTAGGCGGCATCGATACCCGGGTTGCTTTTGGCCGCGCGGTTGAAATCGGACCTCAGAGGCTGCCAGGTGTGATTGGGGGCAAGGCGCTCCATCACCTGGATGGCAAGGAAAGGGAAACACCACCCGGCTGGGAAGTACTGCGAATCGACATAGGCGCCGTGGGCAGGGAAGAGGCGCAGGCTGTGGTCGCACCCGGCCAGCGGGTGGTGTTCAGCAGCCAATTTGTGGAGCTGGGCGAAGAGTATATCCTTGGTCGCGCTTTTGACGATCGAGCGGGCTGTGCGCTGTTGATCCAACTTATTCGCGCCGAGCTGCCTTGGGACTGCCACTTTGTGTTCACTGTCCAGGAAGAGACCGGCTGCACCGGTGCAGCGACCGCCGCTTATGCCATGAACCCAGAAGTAGGCATTGCTGTTGAGGCCACCACCGCCGCCGATATTCCGGGCACTCCGCCGGGTGAGCAGATTTGTCGGCTGGGTGGGGGACCGGTGCTCTCTTACATGGACAAGGGCACCGTCTACGACAAGGAGCTGTATGACCTCGCACTCGGTCTTGCACGCGAGCGGGGGATAGCTTGTCAGTCCAAAGCCGGGGTGAGCGGCGGCAACGAGTCTCGTGCGGTGCAGAGTGCCGGGGCAGGCGCGCGGGTAATGGCCGTTAATCTACCCTGCCGCTACCTGCACTCGCCCTCACTAATGCTGCACAAGGGGGATATAGCAGAAGCCCACAAGCTGCTGCTGGCCCTCATAGAAACGCTGGGCCAGCAAGCTGGCTTTTAAGCTCGCGACTCCGGGAGCAAAGGGTACTCCCTGTGCGCTCCGCATCACAGTGTCTTCAGCTTGTTCGGTGTATACACGAAAATATAGGAGGCTGTATGAGAGAACAGGAATTCTTTGACATATCACCCAAGGTGAGAGAGCTGGCTGCCAAATCCCAGGCTGAGTGCGCCCCATTCTTTGAGCGCATCGAGGACATCTGCGAGCACAACTCTCTCAAGGTGCTAGCGGCCTTTGGGGAAGAGCGTATAAGCGAAATGCATCTCCTGGGCACTGCTGGCTACGGCTATGGTGACCGTGGGCGGGACGGGCTGGACAGCCTCTATGCTCGCATCTTCGGGGCGCAGGACGCGCTGGTGCGCCATCACTTCGCCTGCGGTACAGCTGCGATTGCGACAGCCCTATTTGGGTTGCTTCGACCCGGTGATGTGATATGCTCCCTTACCGGGCGGCCTTACGACACACTGCACACGACACTTGGGATTACAGGCCAGCCGGGGGAGGGTTCTTTGCGAGAATTTGGGGTGGAGTACCGCGAACTTGCCCTGCTCTTCGATGGCAAAGTTGACCTCGAAGCTATCCCCGCCGCTGTGAAGGGTGTGCGGATAGCATACATACAGCGCTCCAGGGGGTACAGCCTGCGCCCATCGGTCAGCGTTGAAGAGATCGGCAAAATCGCGGAAATCGCAAAGCGGGCCAACCCAGACTGCTGGGTGGTGGTGGACAACTGCTACGGCGAGTTTGTTGAGAAATTGGAACCTACCCAGGTAGGTGCGGACCTGATAATCGGCTCGCTGATAAAAAATCCCGGCGGCGGAATAGCGCGCACCGGGGGGTATATTGCCGGACAAAAAGAGCTGGTCGAGCGCTGTGCCCACCGGATGACCGCGCCCGGTCTGGGACGGGAGGTAGGCTGTTCACTCGACCAAAACAAGAACATGTATATGGGGCTGTTCTACGCGCCGGGGGTGGTGGCCAGCGCGGTCAAGACTGCTGTTTTCGCTGCTGGTTTGTTCAGCGCAATGGGGTACGATGTCTACCCGAACGCCGGGCAGCCGCGCACCGACATCATCCAGTCGGTGGTATTGGGCAGCCCCGAGAAGCTTACCGCATTCTGCCGGGGAATCCAGAAGGGTGCGCCGATAGACTCATTTGTCAGCCCCGAGGCCTGGGAGATGCCCGGCTACGACAGCAAGGTGATAATGGCCGCCGGAGCGTTCAACATGGGTGCATCAATCGAACTGAGCGCCGATGGCCCTATGCGCCCCCCCTACGCCGCCTGGATGCAGGGCGGGCTCAATTACCCGGTGGGTAAGCTGGGTGTGATGATGGCGGCGGAAATGATAATCGACAACGGGTGATTGTGGTGGCCTACACAAGCTGTTAGCATATGCACGAAGGCACAGCGCCAAGTTCTTTTTCGAGCCATTCTTCGAAAGGCTCGGGTAGGTTGGATTTTTGGTATGCTATTTCTATGTCTTCCCTAACAGCATTTGTATCCGGGTGCTCTTTTCCCAATCTGCGCAACCTTATTTTGTAGCTTTTGAGATACAGCTCCAGTGCCTTGGGGTAGTTACCTTGACAGAAGTAGACGTATGCTATGTTGCTATAAGTGATGGCGCTATCTGGATGCTCTTTGCCCAGTATTTTTTCATATCCAGAGCCTGATCGTACCGAGATAATTCACTATCACCCAACCCTAGCCGATGGTATATAAACGCTATTTGTTTTTCTTTGTCAGCAACGCTGCCACATGCTTTTTCTGCATATGTCGCTATGCCGGCGGCGTGAGAAGAAATGTGCTCAAATCGCTCGCGGTGTTCTAAGCAGCTAAAATCCTTCATGCCAGGCATTTCAGCGATCACCGCTGCCACGCAGATTCCCAGCCAATAGGTCTCATCACCCTCAAGAGTTTCCCGACCGACCTCCTGCACAAGCCGGTGAATGTTCAAAAAGTTCCCGTCCCGCTTCACCAGCGAATAATTGAGCAGCTCTGCCACAAGCCCATTTGATCTAAGCTCGTCTCCAAAATCTTCGCGAAGAGGCTGTGGTAAATGCTCCCGCTGCCGCTTGAAGAAATCCAGCGGAATCAAATCGGGCGACATATATGCGATAAGGTTGAACAGCTGCCGGGCGCTTTCGCTGAGCTTATCAAAAGAAAGCATAAGCGTACCGGTCACGGCACGGTGATAATTCGCGGCATTACTGAGTTTTTCGTTTAGCACTTTTAGCCCGACGCTATCTAACAAAGCCAGGTAGCGCGCGCTATCTATGTGGGTGTGTTCCATGTGTGTTGCCGCCTGCTCCAAAGCCAGCGGGAAGTAGCTTAGCCGCTCTGTCAGCGCAGCCAAATCGCTCTCACCGCCAATCAAACTTTGGCTCTCTTCAAGCCGATTACGCATGAACTTTGCCGCTTCGTCAGGTGTATAGAGCTTAATATCAACCGATTTTCCCAGTTTTAGCCCGCGTTCACGCGTTGTAATCAAAACATGCCCGGACTGCAACCCCGAAACGTAAGGTGCTATAACTTCACTCTGCTCAACGTTGTCAAAGATAAAAAGCCATGAATGCTTAGTCTCGAGCCAATCTTTCAGGCGTTTGCCCAACTGTGCCGGAGATAGCTTCCGCGCTTCGTCAACGCCTTCGGGTACAAGCCCGAAGGCGTCGGCAAAGTTTAGGCAATCGTTGAAGGCGGTTGTTTCGGTTTCGGCGTGAATCCACCAGATTGCATCCGCGTACTCACTTTTGAAGCGATGCGCGTATTCTATCGCTGTTTGTGTTTTGCCAACGCCGCCCAACCCGGTAATTTTCTGCTTAAGACAAATCATTCCACCTAACTGGAACTGGGTATGTATCGTATCCATAACTTCGCCGCGCCCATAAAAGTATTGGTTGCGTTCGGGGAGATTGCTTTGGGCCAGCGAGGGGAAATCAGGCTCGCTGGAATTACCTGCAGCGCTTGCGGGTGTTTCCGGCCATTCCGGCTCTTTACTGGAACGAACCTTTTCTTTCAGTTCTTCGGCGAGTTTGCTTTTGGCTTCGTCTCTGCTTAACCCATGCAAGTTAATGTATATGTGATACTTCAAAAGCCCATTAGGCGCGCAGTCGTCAATTCTTAAGGGGACAAAATTTTCTGAGTTTATCCATTCCAAAGTGCAATTAGCAGATTCTATGTAGTCGCGGGAAAGCACACCGACAACAAAATCCGCCCTTTGAAGGGCCTCATGCATGTATACCCTGAAGTTGCCGCCGAGTTTAAAGTCATACTCCTGGATAATTGTCTTGCCCCCGACGACCTCCCTAAAGAACCACTCAATCCACTTTGCCCATGCGATGTCCTTTTTTGTTCTCGTGGTATAGCTGATAAAATAGGTTTTCTTACTATCCATTATGCTCACCGTCCCTCATCAAAACTTCCCCATATATTACTATTATATCATGTAAGTTTTGGTAAGACAATGGAGCTTTAGCGAACCCTCACCGAAGACCTACACCACAAATTTTGCAAAGAAAACGACCACACACCATCACGGAGTGCAGCCGTTTTCTCTATGAAGTTAACCGCATTCTAAGCGTACGTATTGTTTCACGGGGAAGTGCCGCCCATCAATACGCCCTAATTGCGGCTAAATATATCGCCAAATCTATCCAATATTTTTTTGAGCAAATCACTCTCTATTGGTTTGTGCTCAATCAAAAAGTGCTTGCCCTCGATTTTTATGTGGGTCCTTAGCAGGAACACAATTGCGCCTATCAGTGCTACTGCACTTTCGGGAGAGTCAACCAAGAACTTGGCGGGAGGCTGTGCGTCCGCCTGGCGATCAAGCCAATTTTGTAGCTCGGGGCGCTCAATCCTTAATAGGGAAAGAACATCGGTTGCCATCTCATTTGGCAGTGGTTTGGCGGCGCGCTTTAGTTCGTCCGGCAGCTGCGCTGCAAACGCTGGGTAATCGGGGTCGAGCCTTGCCAGGGTTATAAGGGTTTGCTCGGGTGTACGCATTATGTGGTTCCTCCTTCTATTGTGCTGTATAAGTTGTCTAGGTTTTTTTGTGCAATATCTGCATTGTGGTCATCTTGGTATTGCTCGAAAATTTCCAGTGCTTTCTTATACCAACCCTCGGCAGCAGCAAAATCCCCGCGCTTTTGAGAGATGTTCCCCAACTGGCCGTAAGTAAAAGCTGCGCCGTGTTCGTCACCATACTTCAATTTGGTACTCAGAGACATCTTGCACCACTCTTCGGCGTCGTCGAAACTCTCACGCTCATGCGCAATCGTTCCCAGTTGATGGTAGGTGATAGCTGCGCCGAGCTCATTACCATGTTTTAGCTCAATATTCAGAGATTTTTCATACCATTTCTCAGCGGCAAAAAAATTTCTTTGCATTTGCGCGATCATCCCCAATTGATGGTAAGTGCTAGCGGCGCTGTGTTCGTTATCGTGTTTTAGCTCGACGTCCAGAGACTTTTTGTACCAGCTCTCAGCGGCATTGAAGTCTCTGCGCCATTCCGCTATCATACCTAGTTGATGATGTATAAGAGCCGCATTACACTCATCTTTTAGATTTAGAAAGATGCTTAGAGACCTGTTGTATAGCTTCTCAGCGGTAGTGAAATCCCTACGTAGATACGCTAGATTTCCCAATTGGCCGTAAGTGGCAGCAGAGCCGTGTTCGTCGTTCTGCTTCAGTTTGATGTCTAGAGACTTTTCATACCAGCCTTCGGCGGCAACAAAATCCCTGCGCTCTTGAGCGACGATCCCCAATTGATGATAGGCCGCTGCCTCACTATCAAATTTACCATACCCCTTTGCCGCTTCGGCCAATCGCGCATACATCTTCTCGGTCTCGGAAAAGTTGCGAGCATTCTGTGCGCAAACAGCCAAGGCTTGTGTCAATACCAACACATCTCCTCGCATATCCAGTTCTTTGGCCAACTGCAACGCCCGATAGAAGCTTGAGCCAAACAGCCCAAACACGCTCCGCTGTTCGTGCAATTGCTTAGGTGCGTATGCGTCTGCTAAACCACCCATCACATCCACAAAAGCTTTCTGGTTCACTTCCTGCGCAGGGTGCAATCTGCCTAGACAGGCTCTTAGAGCGGGATGAAGGCGATATACATTATCTCCCATGTGGTGGCACAAACCGGCTCTTTCCAACGCAGCAAAGCAGCGGTCAATCGGCGCATCCTCGCCGGTTGGTTTGAGCATCAAGCCTATAAGATCAGCATTTCCATAGTGCTCATGCAGCCCCAACAACCGCAACACCGGCGCAAAGGCCTTGTCCAACCCGCGCTCAAATACACCTAATGCCGCATGTATACGCCTGGAATCTTCATCTCCTGTGGCAATTTGGAGGCCCTCCTCCAGATTAGCCAGCAACTTGGAAGCCGGTTGCTCGGCCAGCCGCAGCAAAATGGCCCGTACAGCCAGCGGGTTACCCCCTAGCTTGCTCATGAGTTTTTTGTATGTATCACTTTTTCGGTCGAACGGCGATAGCCCCAAGTCAGACACGATCTCGTTGCAATATTGCCAAAGTTCCTCGTCTTGCAGGCCGCCCAGCGGGAGGCGGTAGCAGTCCGGCAACGGTAGCCAGGTTTCCTTTGAACGGCTGGTGATGAACACCTTGGTCTTGCCGCCCCTTAGCGCGTTAAGTAGCTGCTGAAGCTGTTCTCTGTCTTTTTTGGCCATCGTGGCGTATACTTCTGTACCTTCGATTCCAGATGCCGACTCAAAGTTGTCCCAGACGATAAAGAACCGGTTCTCTCGCAAAATGTTTATCACAGAGCTTAACTTCTGCCCTAAAGGCAGAGCCATCGCGTTGGTGCCATGCAGTCTGCCGATAATCTCGTTGACAATCGATTCAAGACTTTGCCTTTCCTCAAAGCTAAACCAAAACGCGCCTAATCCCAAGCCGTTGGTGGCCTCCAGCCATTGCAAAAAACCTTTTGCAAGCGTGGTCTTGCCCTCGCCCGCCATGCCGTGAATAAGTATGCCGGCAGGCCTCTTGCGAATGGCCCGCTCCAACTTTTGAATGGCTCGCTCTCGCCCGATAAAATCGTAGTTGCTTAACTTTGGCGCGTCCTGCAGCAAAGAGTGTTTTCGGACTGCATTGGGCTCAAGTACGGGTAAGATGCTTTCTTCCGATTGCTGGTACAATACCGGCACAACCCAATCGTGAAAAGGTACTTTTCCAGTTAAGGTGTCACGCATATGATTGCGGTACATATTCCGTCTACCGGCTTGCATAGCCGCAGATATATCACCTTCTTTGAAAAGGTGTGCGTAAAAGGCGGGTACAAATACCTTTGCACCGCTAACCCACAAACTATAACTCATGGCAACCACACTGCGGATACCGGCTCGCAGCAAACTAATAGCTACAGATGAAAATGGATCTTCAGTGTTGTGCATGGCCGACCTACAAGCATTAAGCACCATAACCGGAATGTTGTGTTTGCGCAGCAACTGGCCAATCATAGCTGCGGGTATTTCATCCGCGCTGTAATCATCTTTCTCGAACACGAGTATCCCTGAATGTTGACCGATAAATCTATCTCGAGTAGCCCGTGAATCCGCAAGCTGGCCGCTACTTGTTGACGTAAGGTTGCCAAAGCCGCCATGCCCATCGAAGTGTACGATGTGGTAGAAGTTCGATTTTTCGTCCAGCTTGGCACATAGTTGGTCAAATGTCGGTGGTCGAAGAACGTCGATATGAACCGGCCATGAGCCTTCATTTGCAAAATCAATGAGGGGACGGGCCAGTGTTTGAAAACCTATGTCCCTATCGCCATACGGACGGGCGATGACATACAGGATATTTAGTTGCTTCGCAGCAGGCTTTTCCGGTAAAGGCTGGACATCTCCTATTCCATCTAAACGGCGCTCTATGCGACATTGTTTGGCAAGCGGACCATCGTCACGGCTTTCCAGCACTTCCCATGGCCATGACAATACTGAGGCATTATCGCTGACTATTTCGAGCTGCAAACGAGACAAATCGTCTTGTCTCGCGTCGCGGTACCAGTCTCGCGCTCGTCCGCATTCGAACAAGGCATCAAAGCAATAGCGGCCCCATTTGGATAGCGCCGCTTGTATTTCATCAACGCGCATTTGGTAGTTATCAATAGGGAGCTCCAGGAATTCTTCCAGATACCACTGCAAGCCTTGGCGGAGAGATTGTTTGCCTATCATAATCTCCCAAGGCGGCGATATTGTAACGGAATCTGACTGCTTGCCGTTGTACACAACTACGAAATGCAGCCTCCCATCCTGCGATGTACCGGTATCTCGGATTTGCAGTTTCATGGTAACCCTCCCCAGTTGTCATAACAATCATCGCAATTAGCAAATTTATCCATCGCTCACATTATAGCGCGAAAAACATCGAAAAACAAGGGAAGTGTTGCCAACCGATACCCTCGCTCGAATCAGCCAACTTCAAGGCGTCTGAACTTGTGGCTGCAAAATATAACCCCAAGCCTGCACTAATTTTTTAGCACAGGCTTGGGGTTATGGGTGTGCCTCGGTGATACCGCGAGCAATGACGTATAATAAATCCACGAGCTTGCAGCTTCAACTGAGCATTTGGTGCCCTAAGGTTACTGCTGAGAGTCGGATAACTGCCGATGCCAAACGTACGACATCACTACCGGGACGAGAACCAACACCGCGACGATTACCATAAGGGCAACGAACATAGCTGTGCCGCGCAAAAAGAAGTTGAGCACAAACACTGCCAGTCCGCCATAAAACCAGAAGAATCCCCCGAGCCTGTGGGTTTTGTTCCAAATTTCGGTGTTGGAGAGCGTCCAAGCGGTGCGTATGCCAACAAAGTAATTGCTCTTGAATTTGGGCATCATGTTGCCCAAAAACGCGAACAGCAACCCGCACACAGCCATGACCCAAAAGTCTACTTGTAGCCAGCCAGGGTTAAAGCTCTCCGAAATGACGAGGCCCACGATCCCAAGCATAAAGAGCATCATAAAGATGACGAACGCTTCGTAAACCCCGCGAAACTTTTCGTAGTTTTTACGACGCGGGTCAACTTTGGGCAGCAGCATAAACAGTGCCGCAAGCACAGGGGAGAGAACCGCCAGCCACCATATGTTCACTTTAGTGTCGTACCTTACCGTACCGCCCATACCCCAATGCATCGGGATCATATCGGGCAAGCTGCTCCAAACTATCGCTATCAGCACGGCCGGAGCCAGCGCAAGCACCCACGTAATAATCAAACCGGATTTACTCATTTTCATTTTTTGCTCCTCCCTTCAAATCAATTGTCCAGCGCATAAGCTCGTCAATCACGCTTGTGTTGAGCTCGTAGTAGACATACTTGCCCTTCTTCTCATCGCTTATAAGTCCTGCCTGTTTTAGCACCGACAGGTGATGTGAGATGGTAGCGCCCGTCATTGAAAACCTTTCGCCTATTTCTCCGGCTGTCATTGAGCCGCCGGTAAGCAGGCTTAAAATTTCGCGCCTTGTGCTGTCCGAGAGGGCCTTGAACGTATCTGCGATGCCGATGTCATCACCTCTCCCAAACAATTTCTACGCTTAGACAATCATCTAAATGTAATCTTAACACAGAGAGTAGGGTGAAGTCAAGAACATTTTGATAATTTTCTAAATGTTTTTATGGAGGCTTATCATATTGGTTATAGTTGAACGCGCTCTGAGTTGCCAGAAAGCGACAGCGCTGGCAGCGGCGACGTTCAGGGAGTCCACACCGTGGGACATCGGGATACACGCGGTGTAATCGCAGCTGGCAATCGTGTGGGGCGAGAGCCCATCGCCCTCTGTACCCAGCACAATAGCAAGCTTCTTTTCTGCCGCAAGCTGCGGGTTATCTATGCCCAGCGCGGTGTCGCTTAAAGCCATTGCAACAGTCTTGAAGCCCAGACTGCGCAGACGCTTTGCGCCCTGCTGCGGCCACTCCGAAGGCTGACTGCCAATCCTGGTCCATGGCACCTGGAAGATGGTGCCCATACTGACCCTTAGCGCACGCCGGCAGAGTGGGTCATGGCAGGATGGAGTAAGCAGCACAGCGTCAATGCCCAGTGCCGCTGCCGAGCGAAAAATGGCGCCGACGTTGGTAGAGTCCATAATGTTTTCCAGTATCGCCACCCGATCTGTGCCGGCACACAGCTCCTCAACACTAGAAAGCTGAGGGCGGCGCATGGCGCACAGCACGCCGCGCGCAAACTGAAAACCGGTCAACTCTGCCAGAAGGTCATTGTCAGCGGTGTAAACTGGTATGTCTTTGCAGCGGGCGATGATGCTTTGCGCTTGCCCGGCAATATGTTTGCGCTCCACCAAAAGCGAAACAGGCTTGCATCCGGCGTCGAGGGCAAGCCCAATTACTTTGGGGCTCTCTGCGACAAAAATGCCCTTCTCCGGCTCGAGCCGATTGCGCAACCGTGCCTGTGTCAAGCGGGCAAAGGCATCCAGGTCAGGTGAAGAAAAGTCGTCTATCTCGATTATGTTTGGCATACCGTCTCCTTTCCTTTACAAAACCACGATTGTAATGCCGTGGTTTGACCTTGTGTAGTCTCTGTCGCGCAGGAGTTCGGGGCAGGCTTCGACAGCCGCGCGGGCCTCGAGGGAAAACGGCGAGAATTCTTCCCCGGGCACAAAAGCTTTAATTCTTCCAGCGCGCTGATGCGCTGCGAGAGCTGACTGCACGCCATGCCTGATTGCTCCGCCTTTGCCCGTCGATCCATAACCATGAATTAGCTTGAGAACCTTGCCGCGCTTTGACTTCGTAGAGCGGATTGCCTGGTCCATCCTGATTATTGCCTGCTCTACGGTCGGCATTCCCTGTTCTAAATTTGCTATAGGTATGTCCATATATAAGCCCCTCGCTCTGAAAATTTCAAGTTTTATTATACATAAACCAAGCCACAAAAGCAAAGAAAGCCACCAATTGCACGTGGCTTTAGATAATCGAACGTTCTTTCTATTTTGCAGCCTTCAGAGCCGATGTAATACTCCGGGGATAACCTTTTGGCTATCCCCGGAGTATTACTATTTCTTCGCTGCGTTACTTTAAAACAGCGTAAACTCCGCTGATGGTTCACCCGCAACCCCTACAAGTACAACACGGTGTCTACCCGGCTGGTAATCAAATTGATCTTGATATAAGCTCAAATTATAGGTTACGGTTTGCCCGGCCGGCAGCATCATCCAGATAGATATTACCGGAGACGTTTCAAGCGGAACCACTTCCCATCTTCCACTTACAAATCTCTCTATGCGGTGTCCGTAGCCATACCCGCCCTCAACTTGCGAGGTGTTGGTTATCCTAATCGTTATCTGTTCGGCGGTTACCGGGAGGCTCTGGGTCTGGACACTAACCGAATAGGTGGGGTTGCCGGTAAGGGCGAACTGCGCTGACGCGCCGTCGAGCCCATCCAGAAATACGATTCGATAAGTGCCTGGCTGGTATGCGAACTGATCTTGATGCAGGCTAAAGGTTTCGGTTGTGGACCCTCCGGCAGGTAAAATCTTAGCTATAGACGGTACGACAAAATCCAGCGGCACAGGCTCCCACCTTCCGTTTACATTCCTGTCGATTCGGTAGGCAAGGCCAAAGCTACCTTCAACTTGTGATGTGTTGGTAATCGTTACAGTGATTTGTTGGGCAGACACATCGTAGCTGGATGGGTTTACAGCTACAGAGAATGTTGGTATTGGCTCAGGCCCGGGTTGCGCTGGCGTTGTGGGGGGAGGCTCCGACGGTGTGGGAGGGGTGGGTGGCGGAGAAATTGGTGGTGCTGGCGGGGTTGTTTCCGGTCCAGGCTCTTGGGTACTTTCTGCGGCGATAAATGCTAAAACATCTCCGGTGCGAATTTCCACACTATTTCCTGACTGGCTTAGTAGCAATATATTTGCGGGCGGTTCGTTTACGCTGTTACCATCAATGGAAAAGCTGAAACCCGGCTCGGCAATCGAAAATTCCCAAACAGGATGCTGTTTTGTTCCGGTATCTTCGTGCTCAAATTCCTCGAAATCTGACCATGACAAAGATAGCCCGCGCTCAGAAAGTTCTATGACGTCGTCAAGTGTGAGCATTTTTGTTACTCTATCCGTGCGGCTAAAGAAAAGCATGATAATCAGTGCAACACATAGTACGCTCAAACAGGCAATGATTATAGAGGCCGTGCGCTTCATTAGGTATTCCCCCTGTTCATTTCTTAGTGTGTTTTATCTGCTTATTATACCTATGGAAGCATAGGAACATTACACCTATTGTATCCGAAATGGTGTGGGACACTAAGTTTTTTACTTAATACTCTTGCCATAATGGCATCTATTCTGCAATCCAACGTGTAGACATATATTTATAAAAATGCCGAATGATTATAGTGGGGTGAAGCCTATGAGTAAATTCCTGCGTTTGATGACCCTTTGGCTATGGGGCGGCTTTGTTTTCTATTGTATAGAGCTTTTATGGCGTGGGTACAGCTATCCCTCAATGTTTGTTGTTGGCGGCGCGTGCTTTCTTATAATAGGTGGCATAAACAACTATCTCCCCTGGTCGGTTGGACTTGTTTGGCAAGCTCTGATAGGAGGCGTGGCGGTAACGGCCGTGGAATTTGTCAGCGGGATTTTCCTAAACATTTGGCTGGGGCTGGGAATTTGGGATTATTCTCATCTACCGTTTAATCTATTGGGGCAAATTTGCCTACTCTACAGTCTTATATGGGTTGCCCTTTCGGTAGTCGGTATATTTCTGGACGACTATTTACGCTGGAAGCTTTACGGCGAGCAGAGACCAAAGTACGTGCTAATCTAGGTCTGCAGCCTTTATGTAGCTGATGTTTGCGGTGAAGCTGCTATCTATCTCAATATAGTCGGTGTAGGACATTAGAAAATCTAAGTGTTTTCGCCCAGAAGCCGAGACAATATTATCTTCACGAAAATTAACGAAGAGCCAGGGCTAAAACCTTTTTTATCAAAAATTTCCTCATCAAATTCATCAGAGGATTAAAGATAAAAGGCTTGGAGGTTTGTCCTCTCAAGCCTTTTATCTTGGTGGAGACGATCGGGATCGAACCGACTACCTCTTGAATGCCATTCAAGCGCTCTCCCAGGTGAGCTACGCCCCCACGATATTAATTTTTGCCAAACCTACCTCTTCCTCAATAACTAACAAGAAGTATTATAGTACGAGCAAGAGGTCTTGTCAAGCACTTAGTTACAGGCAAACAGACAAATATTGCGGGAAAAGGCCAGTGCTGAGGCGGTGCTGTGAGCTATGAACACAGGTTCAAAGGCACCGGGTGTCGCTGCCGCCAGTTCTTCCGCTTTGGCAATGGCACCTTTCATGCCCTTTACGCCCTCGGTAAGCACAAACTCAGCACCGTATGCGGCGAGCAGCTTGCGGCGGCTACGCAGGCAAGCCCTATGTCGGTATTGCCGCTAGTGGGCTCTACAATTACGGAGCCGGGTTTTAGCTTCCCGCTCTTTTCGGCGTCATCAATCATAGCTCGCGCGATGCGGTCTTTTACGCTGCCGGCGGGGTTGTAATACTCCAGCTTTGGCGACAAGTTCTGCTCTAAAATCGTGCGACTGAGAGTACCTATCCATCCGCAACAAAGGGGTTTTTCCGATAAGCTCAGTGAGACTGCTTGCCATTTTGACATAAGCCACCTCTGCATTGTGAGTGAAGCGGCTCTGTCTATTTCCGGTGCCGCTTTTAATTTTACTTGATTTTGAATAACATTAGCCGTACAATATTTATATAATAAGGTCATGCAGGGCGCACGGCCATTATACCAAAAATCAATTCAGAAGCAAGGTGATTATCATGAAACAAGAAATGGATAAGCTCATATCAGAAATTTTGGCAAGCTACGAGAAGAATTTAAGTGACGAAACTAAGCACCCGGATTACCTGCCCGACAAGGGCGAGGTTGAAGCGGTGATAACGCTGCTGCGAAAGCTGCTGTTTCCGGGTTACTTTTATTGTAAAGAGGCGGATAGTGACAAAGATGGAGTGCACGGCTGGATAACTCATGCAAAGGATAAGTTGCAGTGCCAGATTTGCAGGGCGCTAAATTCTGACGCAGGAAGCAGCACATGCAGTCCTGATGTGTACGACAAGGCCGGAGCAATATGCCGTGATTTTTTGAGGAAGCTGCCGGAGCTTCTTGAAGTTCTTATGACTGATGTGCAGGCCGCGTATGACGGTGACCCGGCGGCGAGCAGCAAGCATGAGATTATATTCGCGTACCCAGGTATTTATGCAATAAGCGTGTATCGTCTGGCTCATCAGTTGCACCTCTTGTCGGTACCGCTTATCCCACGGATGATGACCGAGCACGCGCACAACATGACAGGTATAGACATACATCCCGGCGCGGAGATTGGCCGCCACTTTTTTATAGACCATGGAACCGGGGTGGTAATCGGCGAAACAACAGTAATTGGGGCGCATGTCAAATTGTACCAGGGCGTAACTTTGGGTGGCCTCTCCACCCGCGGTGGCCAAAGTCTTCGTGGGAAAAAGCGTCACCCCACCATTGAGGATGAGGTGACGATATATTCGGGCGCGACTATTCTTGGCGGGGAAACAGTTATAGGAAAGGGCAGCGTGGTTGGCGGCAATGTATTTATTACACAGTCGGTGCCGCCTCACACTCGTGTAAATATAAAGAGCCATGAGCTCGAGTACAGAACTATGTGATTAAGGCGTATTTGCAAACTGCTTACCGCATCGGAATTAAGGGCTTGTCGATACATGGCAGGTCCTTAAATTGCTACTCCTGTCACTGTCCTAAATGGCACCTCGTTGTAAATGCTCTCGCTTGAACTTAGGAGGGCTTCGGCTATACGCGCATTTTCGGGGGTGAAGAATCTATCACTCGACCAGATTGCGCGGCCGTACATAACCCCGGCAAAGTAGCTGCGCCAATCCGTGTAGTCCGCGGCTCCCGCCTCCGCCGCTCTGTGTATGTAGTACCACGCTTGCTCTTCGGTCAGCCAGCCGGCAATATAAGCCAGCCGGGCAACAGTGACCATCCGGTCAAAGTCCCAGGCGGAGACTGTTGTTACACGTGCGAGCTCCTCTTCGGTGAACCCATAGCGGGAGATTAACACGTCGGTAACCACATGGACAGCTTCAATTCTGTCACCGAATAGTGTCCTGTCCACAAGCGAGCCCCGGCTGCGCTCCATAGCAATGTCGAATATGTGGTCGAAGCCCATGCCATCGTTGAAATTGCGGTGGTGCAGGCCGTCCAGCAGCCTTTCGAGCATCTCCACAGCATCTTCGCCGTTTCGTATACCCCAGCCTCCTTGTAGTGCTGACCTGGCAGACCTTTGCCTCCGGATACGCGAGGCGGCATTATCGTCGGCAGTGTGGCCAAACAGGCTGTCGAAATCCATGCGGTTGCGGGTGGCGAGTACCGCGCCAAAAGCGAGCGCTCGGCGCTCCCCGTCGGTTAGCTGGCTTTGAATCCTTTGCGTGGGTGGGGTGGTAGCTTGGTCATCCCGGCCCTGCCATTCGCTTGCGTCTGTCGGCTTGGGGAGCTCGAACCAGGTGGCCGCCATAGAAGTAGTGAAGGATACGTTAAGGAGAAAATCAGCCGAATCTTGCCTTGCGATAAAGACAACCCAGCCCCTGGTTGGAGTCTGTGGCAAAATAGTACCCAACGGGTCGACGGTCCACGCGCTGCCAACTCTTTCGCGGCTGAGCACGCGGTCCCCACCCACAAGGTGAAGATTAGTTGCAATATCAACCGGCGCGTCGCTTTCAGAGCTCGTCACGGTTACATCCATCAAAACGGCAACCAGCTCATATCCGGCGGGGGTTCTGCCATCTACGGTTCTCTGCATGGTGGAGTTGATTTGCCCTCTCGCGCCCTCTCCACGCACAACCTCTAAAATTTCGATTTCCGCTTCATAGGATCGGACAGATGTGTCAACCGTTGCGGTGCCGACACTTCCAGGAGGCGTTGGGTTTTGCAAAGAGCCAACAGGCGCTCTCTCGTCCCGCACCCTAAGAGACGGGTCGTGCTGTGGTGTGTACTCATCTTTCCCGGTGGGGAAGCTCGCCTGCGGGTCGGTGCTTATCCACAACCGGTAGCCGCTGAAGCTGCTTGGAGAGATCAGCAGGTCTGTGTCCGACTGCTCAACTACGAAGAATACCCACCCCGAATGGCTCGCCCCGGGGAAGGCGACTGGCAGCCTGTATGTGCTATTATTAAAGGGTATAATCACATCAACGGGGTTTCTGTCGGTAGTAATGAGCTCGAATGTGTGCTCAGACAGCAAAACGCCTGTACCGTCCCGGGTGTGCAGCACATTTATATTAAACAAAACCGCCATGATTTCTTGGGTACCGGTCAACATGGCGTTATGGTTGGTGCTGGTAGAGAGCAGCCGGTTGGCCGCAGCATCACCGCGCTCGACGCGCTCTATCATCATCTCGAGGATATTGTTAGTAGTGGCAACATTGCCGCGCCACAGCCCCCACTGGCCCATAGGTAGCGGGTCGCTGAGAGCACCGGCAAAATTGCCACTGACCTCAAACAGGGTGTCGGGTCTGCCCAGCAAGACCGCCATACCGTCGCCCCAATCGGCTATGTCAATTCTCCGGTCTGTGCGTCGGTCGTCATTGTCACAGACGCTCAGCCTGAACCACAAGCCCCCGTTTATTTCCGGGTGAATTACCATGAGCGGGTCGGGGTCGTCCCTGTCCACCAGGAAGAAGCGGTGGGCGGTTTGACGAGCCCCAGCGTGCATGTTGCGGAAAAGATTCTGTCTTATGTACCGACGCTCAGGGAAAAAGTCATACGAGATCCCGCCCCCGGAGACAGTTTGGAAAAACCAAGCGTTGTCAACATCCAGCGCAATTGGGGAATCATCGGCGGCCTCCTGGACGTGCAGATCTAATTTAACAAGAACCAGCTCACTGTCGTCTGGAATCCCATTAGGTGGCAGACGAAAGCTCCCAGCCAAAAAGATTTTCATTGCCTCCTCGCCGCGGACAACATCTAGGTATGTGATGTCGACCACATACTGCGCATTGGCGTCGTCGCTGCCCATGCCGTTAAAGGTAATCGCTTCTCCGGGCAGCACCGGGTTCGACCTGCTACCCCAAACCGGACCGGTCACGCTTTCCCCGCTACAGCCGGAAAACAGCGCTGCCAGAATAGCTGCCACTAAAAACAGGCAGATGGCCCTCATCTTCACTATGAACACACCTCTCGCATGGCGATTAATACCACTTTTTGTCTAAATATAATAGCATGTTTCGCGCATATCAACAAGTAGGGACGACCGCTCCAGGTCGTCTGGTAATGCTAAAAAACGCGGACGATCAGGGGCGGTCGTCCCTACTCCTCTAAAATATTGCCTGCCTTGACAAACACAGCGATATTTAATAAAGTTTAAATGTATCTGGAAGCAGAGCAGGTGCTCAACGATACGAATACAAACTGGCGGCTTGCCCGGAAAGCCGAACGCCTGAAAGGATGAAGTGCGATGCGAATGGTAAATATCAGCCTACCGACAGCCGAGGCCGTGCAAGATTTTGTGGCGCAAATTTCACAGCTGGGCGGGCAGTTCGATCTGCTGTCCGGTAAGTATGTGCTGGACGCGAAGTCGCTAATGGGCATATTCAGCTTGGATTTAACCAAGCCACTAACGCTCAGAATTGAGAAGGATACTGCAGGCACTATGCAAGCAATTGAACGCTTTATTGCCTAGTGGCCGGACAACATACAACATTGGAGGATTAAAATGAGCGACGAGTTTATCTCTCTGACTATTGGTCAGCAGAAAAATATTGCCCTTATCGCCCACGATAAGAAAAAGAAAGAAATGCTGGACTGGTGCGATTGGAACAAAAAAATACTCAGCAAGCACTTTTTGTACGGCACCGGCACCACAGCGAAAATGATTACCGATCGCACAAACCTGCCCGTGCGCGGGTACAACAGCGGCCCCCTTGGCGGCGACCAGCAGATAGGAGCAAAGGTGGTGGAGGGAGTTATTGACGCCATAGTGTTCTTCTCCGACCCGCTGTCTGCACAGCCGCACGACCCTGACGTCAAAGCGCTTTTACGCATTGCGCTGGTGTATGACATTCCGATTGCCACCAACCGCGCCTCAGCCGACTTTATGATCACATCGCCGCTGATGAACGAAGAATACACACGCCAGGTAATCAACTTCCAAAACACAGTGGACAAGCGTGCCCAAACGCTCTAATTGAAATAACTTGTCGTTATTTATAAAATATTGTCAACAGAGTGAATCTATGCTATGATATGTTAAGTTTGTGTAAACAAATCATTAACTTGGATTTTGAGGGGGATATAGGCGGTTATGGAACAGCAAGTGTACTTAGCGGCAACAGCCTGGACACTGATACCCATAATTCTGACAATCGCGTGCGTGTTTTTGACAAAGCGCATACTGTTGTCGATGACAGTGGGCATCATCTCATCGTCGTTCATGGTGTCGAACTTCAACCTTTTTGGGACAGTAAGAACGATTGAACGGACAATAATGACGATATTCTTCACCGGGCCGACTCAGGTGCAGGGTGCCGGTGATGCGCTGGTTGACGTGATGATTCACCCCAACGCACATGCCACACAGCTCTTCGGGTTTGCGAGCAGGTGGTATTTTTCGATTATCATTTTCTTGCTTGGGCTGGGTATCATAACGGCTTTTGTAGTTATAACCGGTGGCTCGCGCGCATTTGTGCAGAGCGTCTCCAAAAAGGTGAAAACCCGCAAAGGCGTACAGTTTATCACTGTCATAATCGGAATTGTACTTATGATTGATGACTACTTCAATGCCATGGTTAACGGCAACATTGGCAAGACAATGGCTGGCCAGCATAAGCTTTCCCGCGCAAGGGTTACATACAACGTGGACTCGATTGCGGCACCCATATGTATCGCGGCCCCCGTTTCGAGCTGGGCGGTAGCTATTATGGGTAACATAGGGCGTGTTTACGAGGAAATAGGTCACGAAGGCAACTTGATGTTGGATTTCGTCCGAATGATTCCGTATCACTTCTATGTGTTTGCTGCAATCGGTATGGTGCTTATAACTATTATCTTCGATTTCAACATGTTCTCAATGAAGAAATACGAAGCTCAAACCGCAAAAGGCGAAGCAGACGAGTCCGCCCACGACGACAGCGTCGGGTTGGAGCTAGCCGATGTAGAGTCTAAAATCGGCACCGTATGGGACTTTTGGCTGCCTATCATCTGTCTTGTTGTTGCCACCGTGGGCACTATGGTAACAACAGGCCTTCAGGCGGCACCGGCCGAGCAGATTATCGAATACAGTCTAACATACTCTATAATGGACAACATGTCGTTGTCTATGTCGCTCCTCCTTGGTGGTATTGCGGGTGGCGTCTCGGCGCTTTACCTTGGCCTTAGGCATGTAAAAGCAGGCGAAGTCACTAAGGCGCAGTACAACAAGGCTGTTTGGGCAGGCATGAAATCTATGAGAACGGCGATAGGCATTCTTTGCCTCTCTTGGATTCTCTCCAGCCTGATTAGCCGGCTTGACGTTGGCACGTTCTTCGCGAATGTAATTCAAGACGCCGGCATTTACAGCGGCTTTGTTCCGCTTATCATGTTCCTTACCGCTGCGGTTATGGCGTTCTGCATCGGGACATCTTGGGGCACGTTTGCAATTGTGCTGCCGATTGCAGGTGCTGTCGCATACGCGATTGACATCAGCCTGCTGCTGCCCGCAATGTCTGCGGTACTGTCCGGCGCAGTGTTTGGTGACCACTCTTCCCCGATCTCTGACACAACGGTGCTCTCGTCGGCGGGTGCAAGCTGTAAGGTTGTAGACCACTTCCAGTCGCAGCTGCCGTATGCCATTCTGGCCGCTTTGATGGCGAGCGTGGGTTACCTGGCATTTGGGCTGAGCAGAAACGTATTTGTTGGGTACATCGGTTTTGGAATTGCCGTTGCCGCTGTTGTGGTATTTGTGAGCATAAAAACGAAAAGTCAGCGAGCGGCTTAAGCGCAAGTGCCTAGAACTGAATAGGATAAACATCGTGCTCCCGCCAGTATAGGGGCACGATGTTTTGTTGATTGGTTGTAGGGACGCACATTGCGCGTCCGTGGTCTTACAAATGTGTGCGGCTATAGTTGAGGGACTTCAAAATTGACGCAAGTTCAAGGTCTTGACCTTAAAGACCTTGAACTTAAACTTGACCTCACCCCACCACTTGTGGTAATTTCAAAGTCCGTCAGCTATAATCGCGGACGGTGGTGGCCGCCCCCGCAAAGTCCTGTGCGCTGTATTTTATGCGTTTGCCGTGGCTTGCTCTCAAGTAGCGATTGTATCAGACCCGCAAATATGCTACAATTGACCTGTCGCGCGCCCGGTTGCGCGCAGTCCAGGTCGGCACAAAACCCTGACGCTTACGGAGGACCAAAATGGAAGAGAAGAAACCGCCCAGCAAATTTTATCGCTACATGATGATGATAGGGCATACCTGCTGCGATATGAACATGGCGGCAATTCCGGCGCTGCTGCCTTTTTTGGTAATCCATCGCGGGATAGACTACACGGCGGCCGCCGGGCTGATATTTGCCAGCAGCTTTTTGTCGTCCCTGATTCAGCCGCTGCTGGGGATGCTCGCCGACCGCAAGCAAAGGCCTTGGTTGATGGGTCTTGGAATCTTGATGACAGGTTTTGGCGTCGGGGCTATCGGGTTTATGGAAAACTACTGGGGAATGTTCGCGGTTATAGTATTTGCTGGGGTTGGCAGCGCGATGTTCCACCCCGAGGGCGGGCGAATGGCGAACTGCGTAGCCGGCAAAAACAAGGGGACTGGCATTGGTGCCTTTGCTGCCGGCGGGAATCTTGGATTTGTGGTCGGCCCCATTATAGCGGCGTTCTCTGTAATGACATGGGGACTAAGAGGCACAGCGGCCGTATTGATTCCGACGACGATTATAGTAGCTGTTTTTTTTGCATTGCATAAAAGACTGGTACAGCTTTCCGCTATAGCGCTGGTCGAAAGACGGGAAGCGGTTGCCGCTAGTGGCCAGAAGGACGATTGGGGTGCGCTTTCCAGGCTGTGTGTGTCCATGTTTTCGCGCTCGATCATACATAGCGGCCTACAGACCTTTATCCCACTTTACTGGGTGGGCGTTTTGCTGCAGACACAGCAGCAGGGCAGCCTTATGATTACGGTTATGGCCATCGCATTTGCGGCGGCGAGTTTTACCGGCGGGTGGTTTGCCGACCGCTTTGGGTTTGTTCGCATTATCCGCGTCACCTTTGCGGCAGTGGCACCGCTGATGATTTTCTTGACGCTGACAGGCAACGTGTTGCTTGCGACAGCGCTTATTCTGCCGATGGCGGCGGCGCTCAGCACCGGGTTTCCGCCCTCGGTTGCACTGGGACAGAAGTACCTGCCAAATCGCCTGGGCATGGCCTCGGGGATAACGCTGGGTATTGCAGTGGGTGTGGGCGGCATAACTTCGCCACTGCTCGGCATGATTGGTGACAGCCACGGGCTTACAGTTGTGCTATATGTCTTGGCTGGTGTAGCAGTTGTGGGGTTCCTAGGCACGTTGATAATAAAGGAGCCGCCGAGCAGCACGCCCCCGCCGCCTAAAGCAGACGACGAGAGCGAAGAACACACGCCAGCCGCGGCAGCGGCAAAATAGCTATTATTGTTTGTAGGGGGTACGCACTGCGCGTCCTCGATCTACAGAAATAAATGCCTATAGGCGGGGTGCGCAGTGCGTGCCTCTACGATATTCAACACACGGTGGCCACTCCCACAGCCAGACTGCACTTGTACCTAGTCACCAGATTGTGTTATAATCATATCAAGCAAAAGCTAAAGGAGATAGAGTATGAAGATGTCGATCAAAAGTGGGATAATTTCTATAGTAATTCTTGCGATGGCGCTGCTGGCGGTAGTGCCGTCGATATTCACCGTTCAGACCGGTGAAGTAGTCGCGGTACGCCAGTTCGGTGTAGTGAGAGAAGCGGTGCCACCCGGCATTCACTTCCGGCTCTGGTTTATCCACAGCCGGGAACGCTTTGACGTTCGTGTGAGGGAGGTCGACCTAAACTTCGCAACTTACAGCATCGACGCCCAGAGCGTGCAGGGCCAGGTTTCGATACAGTACCATCTGCACCCACACGCCGTGGTTACTGTAACCGAAGAGTTCGGCAGGCTGGAGATGCTCGAGTCCAGGCTACACGCCATGCTGCTTCAGGAGATTCAGAATGTATTCGCCTCAAGCCCGGCCATGCAGCTGGTTGAACATCGGGCCGAGCTCAGCGGGAACATACAGCGAAGAATTGGCTATATTGCCGACCAGTTCCATGTGACCATAACGGCGGTGGCGCTTGAGCATCTGCAGTTTAGCCCCGCGTTCGAGTACGCCGTCGAGCAGCGCCTGATTGCCGAGCAGGAGCGGGACAGAGCCCTCGTGTTCGCCAACCAGCAGCTGGAAGTGGCAAGGCTTGAAGCTCAGGCTGTCACGGTCAGGGCGCGTGCCGATGCTGAGGCGCTTGAAATTATGCAGCAAGCTTGGGGTGACCTGGGCGAGGCCGTGCGGGAAATAATGCTCCGGCAGCTTGCTATAGAATCCTGGGACGGTGTGCTGCCACAAGTTGTTGCCGACAGTAACTTCAGCTTGATCTTGGACAGCATGGGTTAATTGCCGGGGTGGTTTTGCAGTAAGTCTAATAAATCGGGGCCTTGCTGCTGTTAGTGGCAGGGCCTTTGCTTAGAGAGGGGAGCATATGGTACGGATATTTATTGGATTGGCTGTAGTTACCGTGGCGCTGATTGCGCTGTGTACATTTTTGGCCTCTCTTTACCAGACCAAGAAAGAGCAGCGGCTGGAAGAAGCGCAGGAAAAGGAGCGCAGAGAAAACCTGGGTGACGCGCTGTACGACACCTGCAACGAGATGGACGCCGCCGCGGGCGAGATAGAAAAATTCTGCGCGGCAAGAGAGTTCGGTGAGTGGGAGAGCATACGCAAGGGACTGTCGGATATAGCCGGTGTGCTCGGTAAGACAAGCCGGTTTGTCGAGGCTCACCCGGGGCCGGCCGGCAACATGAACGACGTGATTACACACCTGCTGCCACTAATCAGGAAGATGATGGTTGAGTATGATTTGTGCATCACCCACGGCGCAGAGAACACAGCGGCCAGGGAGAACCTAAAAATAATTGATAAGTGCCTGCGTGAGGCAGGCGGCGCACTGGATAAAAAGCTCAGCGCGCTGTTTGAGGGAAGAGCGTACGACTTGCAAGCAGAGCTGTTCGTGTTGGAGTCGCAGAGAGAAGGGGAATGGAAGCTGGATTAACAGTGCATTCCGCACTGTGCACACATCGTCGCCAGGCCCCAAAACCGCAACGGTTTATGGTTGCTCGGCCTCAAAATCGCGGCAGATTTGCCGGAAGTATTGACAGCGCCCTCGCAAAGTGTTATGTTTATCGGAAAGGCTTTGCCGGCTGGCAGCTAAAAAATCACTACAAACCCTGCGGTCTGGCTTTTGGCTGCGGGGTTTTGCGCTTTTTTGAAAGGGGATACACAAGTGAAGCTAAGCGGCGCTAAAATACTTTTGGAGTGTCTGCGCGAACAGGGGGTCGACACCGTCTTTGGGTACCCGGGTGGGACAATCCTCAACGTCTACGATGCCCTGTGCGATTACACCGAAACAATACGGCATATCCTGACCTCCCATGAGCAGGGGGCGGCACACGCTGCCGACGGTTACGCCAGGAGCTCGGGCAAGGTCGGGGTCTGTTTTGCGACCTCCGGGCCGGGTGCGACCAACCTCGTTACCGGGATAGCCACCGCCCACATAGATTCCTCGCCGGTGGTGTTCATCACCTGCAACGTGAGCGAGGAGCTCATTGGCAAAGACTCCTTCCAGGAAGTCGACATCGTGGGTATCAGTATGCCGATTACCAAGTGCAGCTACCTGGTACGCGATGTGGACAGCCTTGCCGATATAGTGCGGGAGGCCTTTGCCGTTGCACGCGGCGGTCGCCCGGGCCCTGTGCTGATCGACATTGTCCGCAACGTGACGGTGGCGGAGGCGGACTACACCCCGTTGCCACGGGAAGACCACGCCGCGAACGGCCGTCTTGGCGCCCTTATCCGGCGTGCCTCTCACGATTTGCGTGCCCCGGAGCCGGACAGTGTGGACATAGACCGCCTGGTAGAGATGGTCGCGCAGGCCCAGCGCCCCCTTGTCATCTGCGGTGGTGGCGTTGTGCGCAGCCGTGCTCAGGACGAGTTTAAGGCCTTTGTTGAGAAGATTGACTCGCCGGTTGCGATCACCGTGATGGGCTGCGGCGGGTTCCCGGGGCGCAACCCACTCACCACCGGGATGATTGGTATGCACGGAACCCAAGCCTCGAACCTCGCCTCCGAACAGTGCGATTTGCTCATTGCCGTGGGCTGCCGCTTCTCCGACCGGGTGGGGATTAGATTCGACTGTTTTGCCCAGAATGCCAAAGTCGTGCAGATTGACATAGACCGCTCCGAGATCAACAAGAACGTGCAGACCGACCACCACATCGTGGGGGACGCAAAGCAAGTGCTCGCGCTACTAAACAAGAAGGTATCTAAAGCTGAGCACAGCGAGTGGAAGGGCCAAGTATTCTCTTGGAGCACCGAGACGGAGTACGAAGATGTCCCGGGTACCCTGACCCCGAAAGAGGTGATGTCCGCAATCGCGCGGATTTTACCCGAGCGAACCATCGTCTCAACAGACGTGGGCCAGCACCAAATGTGGGCGCTCCAGCACTTCCGTTTTTGCTACCCCGGACAGCTGCTGACGTCCGGCGGGTTCGGCACCATGGGCTTTGGGTTGGGGGCGGCTATGGGTGCAAAAGCAGCGAACCCGGAACAGGTAGTGCTGCACGTAACAGGCGACGGATCTTTCCGGATGAACTGCAATGAGTTGTCTACCGTAGAACACTATGGTCTGCCTGTAATAACCTGCATACTCAACAACAAGACCCTGGGAATGGTTCGCCAGTGGCAGTCCCTTATCTACGACAAGCGGCACTCCCAGACAGACCTTTACCGCGGCCCGGACTTTATAAAGCTGGCTGAGGCTTACCAGTTGGGCGGCAAGCGGGTCACCACTCTGCCCGAGCTGGAAGAAGCCTTAAGCGAGGCGCTAGCCTTCGGTAAGGGCTACGTGATAGACTGCGCGATAGACAGCGACGAGATGGTTCGTCCCATGGTAAGGGCGGGAACGCAGATCACTCAATTTCTACTAGATTAGGGGGAAGGCGTTTATGGGCAATACTAAGAAATTGCATACCCTGGCGGTGCAAGTAGACAACGAGGCCGGCGTCTTATCTCAGGTCTCCAGAATGTTTTCCAGGAAAGGCTACAACATTGAATCGCTGGCTGTTGGCGCGACGAACAACCCAAAGGTTTCCCGTATAACCATTGAGGTGCTGGCGGACGACGCACATGCCGAGCTTCTCTGCAACCAGCTGCGCAAGCTGTTGCCGGTACATTTAGTTAAGCTTTTGGAGCCGCACCAGTCAATTCGCCGGGAGCTTGTGCTTATAAAGGTGCGCGCACCCGACAGCGAAACCAGGAACGACGTGTTCCAAATATCGCATATCTTCCGCGGCTCGATAATTGATGTCTGCTCCGAGACTTTGACCATCTCGCTGATAGGAACTGAGGAAAAGATCGAAGCCGCACAGATGCTGCTAGCCGAATTCGGCATTAAAGAGCTTGTTCGGACAGGCATGATAGCCCTTGAACGAGGCCGGTACACTATTGACGAAGATACCAAGGAAAAAGGAGAGTTTAACTATGGCAAACATGTACTATGAAAAGGATTGTAATCTGGGCCTACTAGAGGGCAAAACCGTTGCCATTATCGGGTACGGATCGCAGGGCCATGCCCATGCGATGAACCTTAGGGATTCCGGAGTCAAAGTGGTCGTTGGCCTGCGTCAGGGCGGCAAGTCCTGGGATGTCGCCACTAAGGATGGCTTTGACGTGCTACCTATAGCCGAGGCCACCAAAGCCGGCGATATAGTGATGATTCTTATCAACGATGAGATTATGGGCGAAGTCTACGACAAAGAGGTAGCGCCTAACCTCGCGGCCGGCAAGGCGATTGCCTTCGCCCACGGGTTCAATATTCGCTACAAGCAGATTGTACCGCCCGCCAACGTCGACGTATTTTTGGCGGCACCCAAGGGCCCTGGGCACACCGTGCGCGCCCAGTACGCGGCCGGCCGCGGTGTACCCTGCCTGATCGCGGTTGAGCAGGATGCCACCGGCAAAGCTAAGGACGTTGCCCTTGCCTATATAGCCGGCATCGGCGGCGCGAGAGCCGGCATACTCGAGACCACCATGACCGAGGAAACAGAAACCGACCTCTTTGGCGAGCAAGTAGTTCTATGCGGCGGCGTTGTAGACCTCATGCGCTGCGGCTTTGAAGTATTGGTAGAGGCCGGCTACTCACCGGAGTCCGCGTACTTTGAGTGCCTGCACGAGCTCAAGCTCATAGTTGACCTGGTCAACAAGGCAGGCGTGGGTGGCATGAACTACTCGGTATCCGACACCGCCGAGTACGGCGAGTATGTGAGCGGGCCCAGAGTTTTGCCGGCGGAAGAGACCAAGGCCAGAATGCGCGAAGTCCTGTCCGACGTGCAGAGCGGCAAGTTCGCGAAAAACTGGATAGACGAAAACAAAAACGGCCGCCCGCTCTTCAACGCACAGCGGGCAGCGCTTAAAGACCACCCAATGGAAGTTGTTGGCCGCCAGCTGCGCGAGAAGATGCTCTGGCAAAGCGATGCGGACTTGGACAGCGCGACTTAGCTCTGCTTATAAGTGCTGTCATCTTCGTCACTTTCGTCATTTTCGTCACCCGGGGGGTGCTACATCCACGCGTATCCCCCGGGTGTTGCTGGTTCGGTGGCCAAAGGTTACGTATATTCCTTCACGCTCTCTGAGCTTTTGCTCCAGTGGCCCATGCAGCTTTGCTTTCAGGTCGGCGACATCCGCAAAGGGTGGGCAGCCGAACATTGCGCAGGCCCGCTCTGCCAGGGCCTCGTAGCTCCAGTAACCGCCTGTGGGCTGTTTTTCGGCCAGCCCGGTAAACAGCTTGCGTAGCGGGTCGTCCTCGTAGGGGATGTCCCGGGCCGGTGGGGGAGCAGACACCACAGGAGAGCTGTCCCCCAGGGAGTAGTCGCATAGGCTGTCCCAGTGCACACCGCCCCGTTCGCCTATAGTGAAGGCTAAGGTTTTGCCTATAGGTGCGTTGGATGATTTTATGTGCACCGCCAGACACTGTGTCGGCTGGTCCGGGTTGCGGACAACATGCAGGATACTGCGCATAGCTGCCGGTATATCCACGCTGCCAAGTGAGCGGTTTACAGCAGCGCTGAGCACACTGCCCTTGCCTATATGGGCTATTATGGCAACGGCACAATCCTGCCGGGCAGCCATCTCGAACAGCTTGGCTAGCTGTGGCCGGGTTTGATTGGACTTATCCATCTGCACCCCTGCCCCCAGGAATGCCTGGAAGGGGTCGAAGATAACCAGCTTTACCCCAAGGCTGCGGATAGCCAGCTCAACTTCGGGGCTGTTGAAAGTTAGGCCGGCGGCATCCGGCATAAAGAAGCACCGGTTAAGATCACCACCGCTGGCCTTTATCCGGCCGCGCAGCACCGGGACATCGTCCTCTACCGAGAGGACAAGCACATTACCCGGGGCCTGTACCGGCAGGCCGAGCAAGTCTTGCCCGGTCGAGACTTTGGCGGCCACCGCGCACATCATGGCGGTTTTACCGACACCGTTATCGGCCTGTATCAGGGTACCTTTCCCCCGCTGAAAGTAGGGGCTAAGCAGCCAGCGTGGTTCTGCGAACTCCACATCTTCGCCAAGCACGACCAGCGGTCCCGGTCGGTTTTCCATCCCAAAGGCCGCGTGGTAAATGGCGTCTGTACCACACCCTTTAGAACAAACCAGGCGGAGCGTGCGCTCACTGCTTTTGGGTGGTTCGGGGTAGGTTATCTGTCCCCCGCAAAAGCAGACCCGTCCAACTGTCAGTTTTAATTCTCTGTCTGTCATGTATCGACACCTCCTTACCAATAGCCGCAAACAGGCGGAAATGCAACCCTAAAAGCGGGCGTTTTCGCGCTTTTAAATAAAAGGCGTAAGAACTTGGGTATAGTATCACTGTCCCTCTCAGGGGAGGGTGACGAAAATGACGAAGATGACGAAAGTGACAGCGTATATATGCACGGGTCCTCTGTCATCTTGTTTTTATAGCAGGTGATTGTCCCGTCTAATTCCACACACGCGCTCGTTGTAGGGGCGATTTTCAATCGTCCGCGGCTTACCGGGAGCCTGTTGTTGCGTGGTCGGGGTTTTATCCCACCCGGGCCTGTTGTAGGGGCCGCGCCCCTGCGCGTCCCGCTGATTTCCAGTGACGTTTCGTGATTGGTGCTGAAGTTCCGGGGGCTCAGGTCTAGTTCAAGAGCAAATTTTAAATCAGCCTGCGGGCTGGGGCTAATGTACCGCTCATGCCGCGGAGGCACTTACTTTTTGTATCGCCAAAAAGTAAGCAAAAAGCGACTTAAGGGGGCGCGGGGGGCTTCCCCCCGTGGCGCCCCCTTAAGAATCCCCCTCAACCCCCCCCGCATAACATCCGGCCTCG
>WRAV01000011.1 GCA_009780025.1 Oscillospiraceae bacterium
TGAATCTGAAAAAATGGATAAATAGTTGTTTATATTGTTTTATCTCTCTTTCGCCCGACTAAGTCCGTAGTCGGGATAATGAGAGATGATTTTTGGCTTCTCTCTTTGAATCTACTACCCAGGTCGGTGTTAGATAGGCGGGTTCGACGTAGCTCCAAACCCCCAGGGAAGAGGCCAAATTCCGCAGCTGAGTGCGCTCGGCATTGCTGAGGTTTTGAGCCGAATCAAACGCTACCCCCGCGTAGTGCTGGCTCTGGTCGGCGTGGCCGCCCTCCCCTATCCGACGGAAAGCGTAACCCACGTAAATCGGCTTGCCCCAGGCGGCGCGGGTTTTATTCCAGGCGTTCATTGCTCGCCGGTCAGTCCAGATAATATCGGAGTTTGATTTCCCTCTGAACTCCCCAACTGTCAGGGTCGAGCCTGTTATGTAGGGCATTGGCTGCCAAAGTTCTCGCCGGTAGCGCTCCATCGTTCCGGTCTGGTTGTTGTATACTAGTACAGTTATCATCTTTGGTTCCTCGCTTGTCATATGTAATAATACAATATATGGCGGCAAAGAGTTTGGGGTGCGCAAAAAAGGAAAAGGACATTGGCAGCAGGGCATTCCCGCCCAGTGCCAACGTCCTATTATTTTTCAGCTGCTTACGCGGGGGCGAATTTATGGCTCGCTACTTCAATCAACTCGCCGGTTTCGTCCACCACGTGGAAGCGCTTGGCCGGGAACTCCTTCCACAGCTCATACAGAATGCTTTTGTGGGAGTTTGGCATACCGGTTACGATAAAATCAACGTCGGGGGCGTCTATAACGCTTTTCATGAGCGCAATTTTATCCTCGGCGGACACCAACCTCATTCTGGCGTTTGCTTTTTTGGCAAGCATAAACAGATAGTCTATCGCCTTAGGGTCAAGGTCGTACTCTCTGTCCAGAATCTGCACGATGTCCAGTTGAGTTTTTGAGCGCTCAGCCACTGCCTGGGCCGCGAAAATTAGCCTGTCGCAACTAAATTGATTGGTAACAAACACCATTGTTTTTGCCATGTTGCGCCTCCCTTCGTTACTATGGGGAATATAGTCGATTGTCACTTGCAGCGGCAAGGTGTAGGACCGCCCAAATTACACACTCTAATTATAGCCAAAAGATATGAATAAAATGTTATTTATGCGATAATATTCTGCCAATCCGGTGTGTTTTTCCCTCAGAGTCAACTGGGAGTTTTTGGGCCATGTAGACCACCCGCTGAGCCTGCTTGCCCGGTAGGCGCATTGTGTTTTCCTCGTAGACGGCCAGAAGTCTGAGACCGGCAGCGCCGAGAGCTCCCTGCAGCTGCCTATGGGTGAATATGCGTTCACTAAGCTGCTGGGTCTCCCGCCGGTAAAGCCCAGGCCCTTGTGGGGTGAAGAAGTCAAGAGAGACATCTACTCTGTCGTTCTTGGGGTGGTATGTGTTCTGCCAGAGGCAGATAGCTCTGTCTCCAGTTTTGTATACAAACGCGTTGTCCGCAAGGATATTTTTGTGCTTGTGACTGGTGTTTACATCAAAGACAAACACCCCGCCCGGTGCCAAGAAGAGGGCAACCCCCCCAAATACAGCCTTAACTGCCGAAAAATTGGGCAGGTGGTTTATGCTGTCCAGAGCGCAGACACAGGCGTCAATGCTGCCATAAAGGTCTAATTCTTGCATGGACTGGCAGAGGAATAGCGGAGGCGCGACACCTTCGGGGAGCTCGGTCTCCCCTGCTTTTGCCGTGGCAGCCGCGAGCATATCCGTGGAGGCATCTACCCCTATCACCTGGTAGCCCATGGCCGCAAATCTCCAGCTCAGGCTGCCGGTGCCGCAGGCCAAATCCAGCAAGATGTTTCCGGCGCACCCTTTACTCACCTTTTTGATAAGGCGGTCAAAGTATTTGGCGCGGGCGGGGTAGTTTACGTTGGCGGTTAGGCTGTCGTAGTAGCGTGCAAATACGCTGTTATACATCGTTGCGGATAAGGTCGTCGTAGTTCTCGCGCCTTACAATCACCCGGGACTTGCCGCCCTTGACCATGACAATAGCGGGGTTGGGCAAGCGGTTGTAGTGGGAGGCCATGGTGTAGTTGTAGGCACCGGTGGCCAGCACTGCAAGAATTTCACCGACTTTGGGTTTTGGCAACGGTACATCAACACCAAGGATATCGCCACTCTCACAGCAGCGCCCGGCTACTTTGTAGCTATCGGTTTTTGGGGCGTTTGCCCGTCCAGCCAGCAGCATCTCGTACTTGCTTTGATATAAGGCGTATCTCGGGTTGTCGGCCATTCCGCCGTCAACTGTCAGGTAGGTGCGCACACCCGGAATCTCCTTGAGTGCACCGATTGTGTAAAGGGTTATTCCCGCAGGGCCGGTTATCGAGCGCCCGGGCTCTAGGATGATCGTGGGCACATCGATACCGCGAGTTCTGCAACCTTCCAGCACCACCTTGGAAACAGCCTCCATAAAACTCTCGTAGGGTGCCGGGGTATGCTCGTGCAGATATTTTATCCCGAAGCCGCCGCCCAAGTTGAGCTCAGCTATCTGGTGGCCCAGGTCATTTTTGATTTTCGCGATGAAGTCCACCATTACCCGGGCAGCCTGGGCAAAAGCGGCGACATCGAAAATCTGTGAGCCTATGTGGCAGTGCAGGCCTACCAGTTCTATATTGCCTTGCTCCAGTGCTTTTTTAACGGCTTCGAAAGCCTCGCCGGTTTCCAGCGCGAAGCCGAATTTGGAGTCAATCTGTCCGGTGGTGATAAACTCGTGAGTATGTGCCTCGACACCGGGCTTTATTCGCAGCTGAATTTTAACTTTGTCGCGCTTACTGGCTGCGCTTGCCAGTTGATTTAGCAGCTCAAGCTCAAAGATATTGTCCACAACTATCCTGCCTATACCGGCGTCTATCGCATCGGCAAGTTCGGTGGCAGGCTTGTTGTTGCCGTGAAAGATTAACCGCTCAACCGGGAAGCCTGCCGAGAGCGCAGTATGGGTTTCGCCGCCGGAGACAACGTCCAGCCAGAGGCCTTCACTATCCGCGATGCGGCAAATTTCTTTACAGCAAAAAGCTTTGCAGGCAAAGGCTACGTGGCCTTTGCCACCGTAATACTTCTCAATGCCGGAGGTAAAAGCGCGGGCGTTCTTTCTTATCTCGTCCTCGTCCATTACGTAAAGAGGGGTACCGTACTGCTCGGCAAGCACAACGGTATCCATCTCACCGATGGTCAGGTGGCCTTTCTCGTTTACGCCCAGGCAATCGGATACAAACATTTTATCATCGCCCCTTTGTGTGGAGTTCATATGTCTGATGATGGTTATTGGCTATAGATGACGCTTATTCGGCGCGTATCCAATTAACCGTGTTTGACCATCTGCTAAATCTTGTGCTAGTGCTAGGAGTTCGTATCGTGCGACCTGTTGGCCCATCGATAAATTCAGTAAATGTTTCGCCGCCTAAAACGATACGCATTTCATAGGAACGAATAAAGCGTCCAGCCGTCATATCACCTGTGCCCGTTGCAGTCCACCAAACTACGTTGCCATCTATAGCAATAACAGGACTTGTAGGTCTTGTCAGCTCATTGTAGCCAAACCATATAAGTACAGAAATTGCCGAGGCCATCAACAAACTTATTATAACAAGCCTAAGTTTCTTAGCTTTAATCAATAAGTTTCCTTCTTTCATCAGAGCATATAAGGTCGTTACACTATCAATTGCTAAAATTCTAAATGGTAACTTGTTTATATATTGCCGCTTGCAGCCTGTATGATTATCTCGTGCAGCTGCTCGACCCCTTGCCCTGTCTTAGATGAAAATGGGGTTAGATGCTCGTCGCCCTCAATCTCTTGCGGGAAGGCCTCTAGGCGGGCCGCCAGCTCTTTTTTACTAAGCTTGTCGGCTTTAGTGAGCACTATTGTGAAGGGGTTGCCGCTCTCCCGCAAAAAGCTGAGCATGGTCAGGTCGTCCTTGGAAGGCGGGTGGCGGATGTCCAGCAGCAAGAAGCATAGCCACAAGTTACGCTCGCTTGTGAAGTAGTATTCCATCAGCTTGCCCCAACGAGCCTTTTCGCTCTTGGACACCTTGGCGTACCCATACCCCGGCAGGTCGGCAAAACGCACGCCCTCCAGGGTAAAGAAGTTTATGGTGACTGTCTTGCCTGGCATAGAGCTCACCCGGGCCAATGACTTGCGGTTGAATATTTTATTTATCATCGAACTCTTGCCCACGTTGGAGCGGCCACAGAAGGCAATCTCTGGTTTGTCCGATGGTGGCAGTTGACTGCTAATCCCAAAGGAGGACTCGAACTCTACGTTGTGGAAGTTCATGGGTAGCCTCCTTCTGTGGTCTAAAGTTTTACTGACATTTAGCGGGCAGGGATGGAACCCCGCCCCTACGGTCGTGGGCTTAGGTGCTACTTTATAGGGTCGGACTTTAGTGCACAGCCAGGTCGGCGGGTTTATCATCTTTTTTGTAGTTGAGCGCCGTCGTGGCAGGCTCGCCTGCTTTTTCCGCGGGGCGTCGGACGAGCTTCCGGGTGAGTGAAGTCTCAAGCACCTTGCCTATATTCCCCGCTGAGACGAAACTTAGGGCTGCGCGTACCGTGGGGTCGATTTCCTCGAGGTCTACCACGTTCTCTTCGGGTATGACGACCGTCTTAATATCGTTGCGGTAGGCCGCCATAGTTTTTTCCTTCAAGCCGCCGATGGGAAGCACCCGACCGCGCAGGCTCATCTCGCCAGTCATAGCGACATTGCCACGCACCGGTATACCCGAGAGAGCCGAGACAATCGCCGTGCAGATGGTAATTCCAGCCGACGGGCCATCTTTGGGCACCGCGCCTTCAGGCAGGTGAATGTGTATGTCCTTGGTCTTGTAGAAGTCGTGCTCGATCCCATATTTTTCGGTGCAGGTGCGAATGTAGCTTACCGCTGCGTGGGCACTTTCCTTCATAACTTCGCCAAGGCTACCGGTCAATACTATCTTGCCGGTGCCGTCCAGCACTGCTACTTCGACCCCAAGCATTTCCCCGCCTACTGAAGTCCAGGCAAGGCCGTTTACCAGGCCTATCTCATCTGACTTTGTCAGGACGTCCTGCTTGTACTTATGCCCGCCCAGGAAGTCGGTTATGCCGTACGAGCTTACAGTTATTTTGTCTTGCTCCCCGGCTACCAACTTTTTGGCGGCTTTGCGGCAGAGTGAGGCTATCTCCCGCTCGAGCCCGCGCACCCCCGATTCTCGAGTGTAGTGGTCTATCAGCGAGTAGATAGCGCCACTTTGCAGCGCGAGAGTCTTAGAGTTCAGCCCGTGCTTTTTCATCTGCTTGGGGGCTAAGTACCGTTTGCCTATCTGGAATTTCTCTTCCCTGGTGTAGCTGGTTAAGCGGATGACCTCCATACGGTCGAGGAGAGGACGAGGCACCGCGCTCAAATCATTTGCCGTGGCGATAAACAGTACGTTGGAGAGGTCGAAGGGAACTTCGATATAGTGGTCGCGGAAGGCGTAGTTTTGCTCACTGTCCAAGACCTCCAGCAGTGCCGAAGAAGGATCGCCACGGAAATCGTTGCCCAATTTATCCACTTCGTCCAGCAGCACCAGCGGATTGGAAGCTCCGGACTGCTTTATAGCATTTATGATACGTCCGGGCATTGCGCCTATGTAAGTTTTTCGGTGGCCGCGAATATCGCTCTCATCGCGAACACCGCCCAGAGAGAGTCTAACATATTTGCGCCCCATTGCCTTTGCTATAGACTTTGCCACCGAGGTCTTGCCTACCCCAGGTGGCCCCGCAAGGCAGATTATCTGCCCCTTTATGTCGGGGACAAGCGCGCGTACTGCCAACTGTTCAAGTATGCGCTCTTTGACTTTTTCCATTCCGTAGTGATCTCGATCGAGTTGCTTCTGCGCCTTTTGGATGTCGATCTTGTCCTTGGTGTGCTTGCCCCATGGTAACTCGAGCACAGTATCCAAGTAGCCTTTTATTACCGCCGCCTCGTGTGAGTTGTATGGCATTTTGGTCAGGCGGTCGGCTTCCTTGTGCAGCTTTTCGGCAGTCTCAGCGTCCTTTATAAGCTTGTCGATGCGCAGGTGATATTCGTAAATATCATCAGAGGCTGTTTCTCCGTCACCCAGCTCAGCCGAGATCGCCTTTATCTGCTCGCGTAGATAATACTCTCGTTGATGGGCATCGATCTGGCCGCGTACCTTTTCGTGGATTTCGTGCTCCAAACCGAGTATATCGTTTTCATCTTCCAGGATTCGTATGAGCAGCTTGAGCCGGCGAACTATGCTGCTCTCTTCCAGTATCGTTTGTTTGTCATTTGTATGGATAGGCAGGTTGGCCGCTATGTACTCACCCAGGTATGCGGGGTCGTCGGAGGCCAAAGCACCCAGCATCAGTTCTTTGTTCATCCGCGGTGACATCATCCCAAACTCTTGGAAGAGATCCTTTAGCGTGCGCATGAGGGCATCTATCATCTTTTTGCTAGCACCCTTGGCGGCTTTAAGCGGGTGCTCTTGGGCGTCTACCTCAAAGAAGTCGCCGCCCTCTATATGCTCTATAACCTTGGCACGGTAATGACCGTCTACAACTACCCTCAGATGGTTCTGGCTTTTGATTATCTGCTTTATCTCACCAACTACGCCTACGCTATATATGTCTTCCCTTGCGGGGTCTTCGTCTCTAACGTCCTTTTGCGCGACCAGAAAAATTTTCCGGTCTGTATTCATCGCGTGGTTGAGCGCAAAGATGGATTTATCTCTGCCAACATCAAAATGAAGCACCATCCGGGGGAACAGAACCATGCCGCGCATTGCAAGCATCGGCAAGCGTACGCACGAACTTTCGTTTGTCGTCTTCATGTCTGTCTAACTCCCCTTTCGATTTAGAGGTGAGAAGCAAGAGGTCAGATGAGAGAGAATGCACTACCCCTCTTTACCTTGGCTCCTTCTTCTAAACTTCTGGTTTATAATTATACTGGCTTGACCAAGCTAATGCAAGCAAGATTGGGTAAGATTAACGTGACAGCCATCATTTACACATCTTGAGTTAATATTTTTAGGCAATAACATAATGCACCCCGCGCAGCAGCCCGCGCGGGGTGATACTTTTTGTTGTCTGCCTTCTGTTAGGCCGATGGTTTTGTGTGCGCGCGGCCACTGCGTTTGGTGGGCGTAGTGGTCAGCTTAAGCTGCCGTGGCTTGCGGCCGGGGTCGTAGGAGAACTCCGGGCTGCTGAGCTTAAGCACGGTGTCTCGGGTTATCTCGACCTTATCAATGGTGTGGTCGGAGGGCGCCTGGTACATTACGTCTTCCAGCACGTTTTCCATTATAGAGCGCAGCCCGCGCGCGCCGGTCTTGCGTTTTATAGCGATTTTGGCGATCTCCTCTAAGGCGTCCGGCGCAAATGAAAGGTCTACGTTATCCATTGCAATAAGGCGCTGGTACTGCTTGACAATCGCATTTTTAGGTTGGGTAAGGATTTTGATGAGCTGTTCCTCGTCAAGGGACTCCAGTGTTGTTATGACCGGGATGCGCCCAACAAGTTCAGGTATAAGCCCGTATTTTACCAGGTCATGGGGCTCTACTTGGGAAAGCAGCGCATTTGTTTCTTTTTCCTTTTTGTCGGTAAAAGTGGCACCAAAGCCTAAGGTAGTGGTGTGCAAACGTCTGTCCACCAGCTTTTCGATGCCGTCGAAAGCGCCGCCACAGATAAACAGGATATTGGAAGTGTCAATCCGGATAAACTCCTGGTTTGGGTGTTTGCGACCACCATTGGGTGGGACATTGGAAACCGTACCCTCCAAAATTTTGAGCAGAGCCTGCTGAACACCTTCACCCGAAACGTCCCTGGTGATTGAAGCGTTCTCAGATTTGCGGGCTATCTTGTCTATTTCGTCGACGTAGATAATTCCCCGCTCCGCTCGCTCGATATCGAAGTCTGCCGCCTGTATCAGCCGTAGCAAAATATTCTCGACGTCTTCGCCTACATAGCCGGCTTCGGTCAAGGTGGTTGCGTCAGCTATAGCGAACGGCACGCCCAATTCTTTCGCAAGTGTTTGAGCAAGCATAGTCTTGCCGACACCGGTCGGCCCTAGCAGCAATACGTTGCTTTTTTGTAGTTCGACATCACTTTCATCGTCCGAAAAGATGCGCTTGTAATGGTTATATACGGCAATCGAAAGAGCTTTTTTAGCTTTATCCTGACCGACAACGTATTGGTCGAGTATCTTTTTCATTTCCTTGGGTGGGTGAACGGACACCCCAATCGGCTGCTGTTGTTGCTTGGGTGTCACCGGGCTTTTTTCCGGGCGATGGTTTTCGTAAGGATCTTCGCCGTCCAGCACGCTTTGGCAGAGCTCTATGCACTCATCGCAGATGCAGACGCCGGGCCCGGCTATCATGCGGATTACTTCATCTTGCATCTTGCCACAGAAAGAGCAGCGCAGAATCCTGTTTTCGGTATTTTTTGACATGCAAATATCCTTTCTTGCAAGGCTGTATACAAGTAGCTCTAGCTAACCAATTTTACCGTTTGGAGAGTATCTTGTCAATGATGCCGTATTCGAGAGCTTCTTCGGCTTCCATGAAGTAGTCTCTCTCGGTGTCTCGTTCGATAACTTCGATGGGCTGGCCGGTCTGCTCAGCCATTAGCTTGTTGAGAGTACCCCTGGTGCGCAGAATACGCTCGGCGTGAATCTTGATGTCTGTTGCCTGGCCTCGGGTGCCGCCCATAGGCTGATGAATCATAATCTCGGCGTGGGGAGTAGCCATTCTCTTGCCTTTGGTACCGGCGCTGAGCAAAAACGCACCCATAGAAGCCGCCATACCAATACAGATAGTAGATACGTCACACTTGAGGTAATTCATGGTGTCGTATATAGCCATGCCGGCGGTTATCGAGCCGCCCGGGCTGTTAATGTAAAGGTTGATGTCTTTATCCTGATCCGCACCTTCAAGGTAAAGCATCTGGGCTACCACAAGACTGGCAGTCACATCGTTTACTTCATCGCAGAGCATGATTATCCGGTCATTAAGCAGCCGGGAGAAGATATCGTAGCTACGTTCTCCCCTGTTTGTCTGCTCTACAACCATTGGTACTAATGCCATATTATGCGTGCACCTCCAAAATAGATATCGGCAATTTATTTATCGTTGTCTTCTTTCTTTTCTTTGGCCTTTGTGGTTTTGGGCTTAGCGGCTGTTTTGCGGGGAGCAGCCTTTTTTTCTTCCTCTGTGTCTTTTGCTTCAGCGGTTTTTTTAGCCGCAGCAGGCTTTTTGGTTGCTGTAGCCTTCGCTTTTGCTTTAGGAGCCTTTTCGGCAGCAGGTGTTTTATCTTCTTCTACCTCAGTGATGGCCGCATGCTCCCTTATAAAGTCAATCGCCTTATTGCAAGCAATATCTGCCCTTACGTCTTTTTCATGCATGGCAGCTTTGGCTTGTGCAACGTCTACCCCGTAGCGCTCGGCCATCTTTTGATACTCAGTTTCTAGGTCTTCGTCACTGGCCACAAGGGATTCTTTGACAGCTATTGTTTCCAGGGCTAGGCGCATTTTTACATGACGCTCCGCTTGCTCTTTAAAACCCTCTCTGAAAGCGTCTTGATCCATACCTGTGTATCCCAGGTATGTCTCGAGGTTCATACCCTGTGATTGCAAGCGGTAGCTAAACTCCTGGGCAAGCTCACCCGCCTTGTTTTGGTACATGACCTCCGGTATTTCACCGCGAACTCCTTCGGTGATTATATCCGCTATTTTTGTTTCCATCTCGTCGGTTGCCCTGCGGTCCTTCATTTCTGTAAGCTTTGTGCGGATATCGGAGCGCAATTCATCAAGGGTGTCGAACTCGCTTACATCTTTTGCAAGCTCATCATCGATTTCAGGCAGCTGTTTCTCACTGATTTCGTGTAGTTTTACCTTGAAGACGGCTGGCTTGGCCTTTAATTCTTCAGCGTGATACTCTGCAGGGAAAATGACGTTTACATCAAATTCATCACCGGTGCTGTGCCCGATGATTTGATCTTCAAAGCCAGGTATAAAGGAGTTTGAGCCAAGCTCAAGTTTGTGGCCTTCGGCTTTGCCGCCGGCAAAAGCCACATCATCGACAAATCCTTCAAAGTCAATGGTCACGGTATCGCCGCTCTGGGCCGGGCGCTCCGCCGCTATGATGCGCGCAGCGCGCTCGCGCATTCTCTCGACTTCGGCTTCAACTTCGCTTTCTTCCACCACGTACTTGGTTTTGGAGACGGCAATACCCTTGTATTTGCCCAGCTCGATTTCCGGCTTGACGGTAATGGTAGCCTTGAAGGTAAAGCCCTCTGCCTTTTCAACACTGAGTATTTCTACATCCGTTAGCGCGACTGCCTCAATACCAGACTCTTCGATAGCCTGGTCGTAGGCTTTGGGGTAGAGGTCGTTGACGGCGTCCTCCAGGAAGATGCCCTCACCATATAGGCGCTCAATCATAGACCGTGGCGCTTTGCCCTTGCGGAATCCCGGTACATTAAGCGTCTTTACCTTGCGCTTGTAGACTTTATCAACTGCCTCGCGCAGTTCCTGGGCGTCTACCGCAATCTCCATTTCCACTATGTTTATCTCTTTTTTCTGGGTGGAAGTGATATTCATTGTCAGTCCTCCTGTTTTCTTCCTCTCTTACAACTAAGATATTATACCATATGTTTTTGGAAAACGCACCCTTTTTTTGCTAAATTGGGAAAAGTTTGTGCAGCTGTCCAGGCCAACGCAAACGCCTGCTTAATCGTGCCCTGTTTTTGGGAGGTTTATGCCCAGGGTACGGGTTGGTCGCTTAGCAGTTGGGCGTAGGGTGTACCGTCATCATCGTGAAGGATTAGGAGGTTAAAGTCGGTTATATGGTCTACGGCCAGCATGAAGTGGTTCGCGTAGGTGAAGACGCGCACGGTTATATTACCCTGCGATGGGGTGTCCAGGATAAGCATACTTTTGCTTGGGGCGTCAAAGCCTATGCCTAAAATCAAATATCTGCCGTTGTTAAGGCGCTCCACACGTTCCCAGAATATTCCTTCCGGCATATTTTCGTCATTCCAGTCACTCCATGTATACAGCCCGGCCATTGAGAAATTTTCGATTCCAAGGTATTTTTTTGCGCCCACCACAATTTCATCATAGGTAAAGCCTTGGTTATCGCGTCCTTCTCCTTCAAAAACATCAAGAAACATGATGGTTGCTTCTAACGGCGTCCAACCAAGCCAGGTCAATCTGGTGACAAGTGAAAGAATTTGAGACTCAAAATGTGTAGTTCCCGGGCTGCCACGCCCATCGGTGGTTAGTTTCATACGCCAAATCGAGGGGGTGTTACTTCCCCAATTAAGCCCTATTCCGAGCTCAAGTGTTTGTTTGCCGCTTGGAAGGTATCTGTTGCCATTGCTGACGTAAAGTTGCACCGTTACAACATTACACCATGTCCGAGAATGAGTACTCCAATTGCGGTCTGCAAAATCTTCAGTGCAAAAAGACATCTTTGAGGTCACGCCCTCAAGCAACGTGGGCCACTCGTTTATTGCCGGGCCAACAGCTCCCCAGCCTTCGCCAACAACACCGGGGTACGACTCAACAAACGCTTCAAACTCCCCGGTGGCAAAGGCGTGTTGCAGCGCGTACAGCATTTCAATATAGTCTTCACTTGTGGGGAAACTTGGTCGGTCATATTCTGGTCCGGGCTCTGGCACGGACTGTTCGGCAGCTGGCTCCGGTTCTTCAGTTTCTATAACGTGAACGTCATCCGACTCGTGAATTTCTTCAACGGGCACGGTTTGGCAAGCGGACAGTAGCACGGCAAATACCGCGAGAATCGACATCATGCGCTTCATGGACAGTCTCCCTATACTTTGCTCCCTTTATTATCTGCGAGCAAAGCAGGAGATAATCCACAGGTTAATCTAATTCTACGGGTTGTTCGCTGAGCAGGCGGGCGTATGGCGTGCCGTCGTCATCGTGCAAAACCAGAAAGTTGTAGTCAACGACCTCTCGTATGCTCAGCAAGAAGTCGTCTGCATAGACAAACGCGCGCACGGTCAAATCCCCCTGCGATGGAGCGTCCAGTATAACCACACTTCTGCGCGGGGGAAGTTGAGAAGGTGTGTGGCGTTGCACGAATCTTCCATCCTCTCTTTGCTCAACGGCATAGCGATTTTCCCACTCCGACGCTGGTGGAAGGTCTTCGATATCAAAATGTCTTCTGGCGCCCTCGATTATTTCCTCCTCGGTGAATACCCATCTTCTTTCATCGGCAATCGCGCTGAGGAAAAGTATGGTTCTCTCAACAGGCAGCTCACCCCAGGCAAGGGATAAGCCAACCTGAAGCATTTGCTCTTCAAAAGTTCGCATCTCCGGCCGTATCCAAAGTCCGCTCTGCCGGCCATCAGTGTTTAACATCATGCTGTGAACCGCGGCATTGGTGTGGGTTTCCCAGTTGCGGAAAAAAGCTAGCTCTAGGGTTTGTTCTCCGCTTGGCAGGTAGCTGTTTCCGCCAGTAACGTAGAGTTCCACTGTCAGGGTGCGAAGGGTGTCGGTACCGGGAATGTTTAGCATAACATTACCGTAAGACATCTCAGCGGTGATGCCCTCGAGCAGTGCGGGCCATTCGGTTAGTATTTGACCGTGGCCGCTAAAACTCCATTCATCATCCGGGGCGGGGTGCGTGTCTACAAATGTCCGAAACTCGCCGGTAGCAAAGGCGTGTTGCAACGCATCCAGCATTTCGATGTAAATGTCCTCAAGTGGGTGGGCTGGTCGCGGGTCTCTTGGCGGTGGTGACGGAGGCACAGGCGGCTCCTGCTCATATTCCTCAACAACACCGATGTACTCTAGGTACTCTGGTTCGGGTTCCGCCAAAGCAGGCGCAGCTTGGCAAGCAGCAAGCAGAATTATCAGTACAGTAAAAATTAGCAACAGCCACTTCATATCCGGCTCCTCCCTATACCTTAATCTGCAGCGGGTCAAACGATAAATAGTCTGACGCTATCATCGAGAACTCGATTCCTCGGTAAGGCCCCCTAACCGCGTGTCTTTGCCCCTGACCGTGGACATGGCCGTACATACAGCGCTTCACCCCATATTTGTGCATCAAGTCGATATATGCCTCGAGCGTCTGGCCGGCATAGGTCGGCGGGTAGTGCAAAAACAGGATGGTCTCCCCTTCCCCCGACTCACGACTTTTAAGGGAAGCCTCTATGCGCATAGCCTCCCTGCGGACTATTTTTTCGTTGTGCGGCTGCCCGTTTTCAAACAGCCACCCTCGAGAGCCGCAGATGTGCAGACCCTCTACATAGTAGCTGTTATTGTGCAAAAAGCTAATGGAGCCCAGCTCGTGCTTTTCCAGCGTATCAATCATCTTGCTCAGAGAAGTCCACCAGTAGTCGTGGTTACCCTTGAGGATGATTTTGCGGCCGGGCAAGTTGTGCAGCAGCCTAAAATCCGGCACAGCCTGGGCAAGGTCCATCCCCCAGGAGGTGTCCCCTGCCAGCACAACGGTGTCCTGGGGGCCAATTTTGCGCTCCCAGTTCTCGATTAGCTTTTCGGCGTGGTCTTGCCAGCCGTCGAATATGTCCATAGGTTTTTTGGCCGCCACCGAGAGGTGCAGGTCGCCAATTGCGTATATCGCCATAGTTCTCCTCAGTTTAGTTGTTAGAAATTGGGAACTAGAAATAGTAGCAAGGGGCGGGTAGAGAAATCTACCCGCCAGGCCCGCCACTATTTATTCGGTTTCTTTTCCTGAGCCCAGTTTCAGGGCTTCCATACCGTTGACGTCTATTTGCAGCTTTTTATTTACCTTGGCGTCGTAAGTGCCGGCTTTCATTACGTCCATGAAATCAAAGCCAAGAGTCTCGCTCATGGTCTCGGTAACGGCTTTGAGCACCCCAGAGGTGTAACCGGCTACCTCACCTGCCACGTCGACGCCGCCCTCGCCGACGCCACCTACATAGGTAATCTTGCCTATGTTCTTGAGAGGTTCGGCTGCCGCAGCCACAATTTCGGGGTACTTGCCGATGACCATCTCGAGTTTACCGGCCTCGTTCATCTTAGACAATGCTTCGGCCTTCTTCTCTAGGGCTTCAGCTTCAGCCAGGCCCTTGCGCCGGATTGCCTCGGCCTCTGCAAGGCCGGTCGCCTCGGTGACTTTGGCTCTGGCTTCACCTTCTTGGGTAATCAACTCTGCCTGCACCTTAGCCCTTGCTTCACCCTCCAGACGCAGTTTTTCAGCCTCAGCTTGAGCACGCTGCACCTGCTCGAACTTATCCGCTTCCGCCGCGAGCCTGCGCTTTTCTTTTTCCGCTTCGGCCGGGCGGATTACCATCTCTTGGAGCTCAGCCTGCTTACGCTCGGCCTTGCGTTGGGCAAGCTCAATATTTTTCTGCTCGGACTGAATTTCAATCTGCACTTGAGCTTCGGCGACTTCCTGCTGGCGCTGTTTTTCCAGAACAATGGCGTCCAGTTCGGTGTTCTTCACTTCCTTAGATGTGATGTTCTCTTGAATCTTATAGGCCGCGTCGGATCTTGCCCGGCGGGTCTCCTGCTCCTCTTTAAAGGCGAGAACTTTAAGCTCTTTTTCTTTTTCCGCTTCGGCTATCTGTGTTTCCGCGTCAAGCTGGGCGCGCTTACCCACCTTCATAGCTTCGGCTGTCTTGATCTGACGATTCTTGGCGGCTTCTGCCTCGGCTATAGCGGCCTCGGACTTTACCTTGGCAATCTGCTCTTTGCCCAGGGCCTCTATGTACCCTTCCTCGTCAGTGATGTCGTTTATGGTGAAAGATTTGAGCTCCAGGCCCATCTCTTCGAGCTCTTTGCCGCAGACTTCCTGCACTTTTGTGGAGAAGCTCTCGCGGTCGTCATAAATGTCCTCAACGCTCAGGGAGGAGACTATCTCGCGCAATTTGCCCTTACAGACCTCGGAAGCTTGAGTGCGGATCATCGAAACTGTCTCAGTTTCGTGGGCGCAGCTGAACTGCTGCACAGCCGCCATAATCGTGTCTTCGGTGTTCTTAACTTTCAAGACAACGACACCGTCTGCGTTGATAGGCACACCCAGTTTAGTCTTAGTTTGGCGAATTTCGACCGGGAACATGATGTTCTCTAGGGTGATAGTGTCCATCCGCTGGAATATAGGGATTACGATGCTGCCGCCGCCAGTTATGACCTTAGGCTTGCCGATGCCCACAATAACGCCCGCTTTGTCTGAAGACACCTTCTTCCAAGTCGTGCTGATAGCCAGAACGATGATTACCAGCGCCGCAACGACCAACGCGACAACAGTCCCAACCGGCCCAAAAAGATCCATCAACATACATCTTACCTCCCGTTTGCTTTGTTTTCGTTAATCCTGCTTATGTACATCGAAATATAACACAGCTTATTCTCAGCGTCCACCTCGGTGATGACCACCTGCTCGCCCGTGGGGATAACCGCTGGCATCTGGTCTTCCAGACATGGGTCGATTTTAGCCCGAAACGAAATTGCCGCGCCGGTGCTGTCTCGCAGAGAGATTGTGCCCATAGAACCCCTTGCCACACTTAGGGTGACTTCACCGCTTCTGCCACGCAAGTTGTAAAAGGACAAAGCCGAGGCATCGTTCTCTTTGAGCCGCTTGATGAGAACTCTGTAGAGCGCCCAATAGAAAAACGCCGCGACTAACGCGCAGCCTGCCAACAGCAGTATTGTTATCGGCAAGGCGACCATAAGATCCAGAGCTAGGCGACCCAGCGCTCCAAATACCACAAGAAAAAGGCAAAAGCACATGATATTAAAGGGAAAGAGCGCCCTCAACCCGCCCCCGGCGACCTTGCCTACGTCCACGTCTACATCTACGTCTACATCCGCGCTGCCGCTAAAAATACCACCAAGCCACCCGGCCAACAGGCTGAGCAGCGGGATGACAAAACCGATAGCAATACTGATGTTAAAAACATAAACCAACACAGACTGGCTGATAAAATTGCCCCCAATCAACGCGGTTATGTCTTTAGTATATCATCATCTGTTATTAAAATCAATGTTCAAAGTTGCGGCTACAGCACTACTTTTCTAGGTTTCTCAGCTGGAAAATATAAGCGATCCGCCCAGTAATTTGGGGTTGGGTTATTTTTCCTTGTTGTTCCAGGAATTACTTCGCCGCTTTTGCATAAAATATGCGTGAAAGGAGTGTTTGAGAAATGAATATAGATACTAACAGGCCCAATGAGGGCCAAGGACAGGGCCAAGGTCGCATTCAATGTGGTGTGACCAACTGTGTGTATAACGACAGTCAGAAATACTGCACAGCCAAGCAAATCAAGGTAGGCCCTCAATTCGCTTCCTCCTCCGCCGATACTGTCTGCGTTACTTTTAAGCAGTAGTATGGGCAGCAAATGCCGGGCTAGCCGGCAAAGCTCTCCAAGCGGCGCCGGTTTCCCCTAGTGGGAGGCCGGCGGATTTTTTTGTGGTCGGGCAATCTTTGCGTCAGACTTCTTAAGCGTTTACAGTCCCAGTGTCTCTAGCACCACACGCTCCATCTCTTCTTTCTCGCAGGTCTGCTCAAAGCGGACTGGTAGGCTTTCCAGCTCTGTAATTTGCGGCGGCAGTGGGATTCCGGCAAGGCTAGAAAGCTCCCGCAGCTGGGCAAACTCATCATCTCCACCGGGCTGTCCGGTGAGCGCGGTCAAGACACTGTCCACAAACTTAAACGGGCTGGCCGTCGAGGCTATCAGCGTTTTGGTGGCGTCCCCGGTCTTCTCTACGTAATCTCGGTAGACTTTGAGGGCTACGGCGGTATGTGGGTCGCAGAGGTAATTGTGGTTTTGGAAGGCACCCTTAATAGTTTCCGCGGTCTCGGTTTCATCACAAAAGTCGCCGTAAAATTCGAACTTGAGCGCATCCAGCATCTGGGCCGGCAGGGTGTAGACGCCCTCACGTCCCAGTGCAGACATAAAACCGGTTACGGCTGCGTCGTCCTCACCTGTCAGCGCGTGTAGTAGGCGCTCAAGGTTGCTGGAAACCAGTATATCCATCGACGGTGAGGAGGTCGTGAAGAACTCTCTGCGCTTATCGTACACCCCGGTGCTGATGAAATCGGCCAGGACGTTGTTGCGGTTTGAGGCACAGATCAGCTTGCCGACTGGCAAACCCATCTTCTTCGCATAGTAGGCAGCCAGGATGTTGCCAAAGTTACCGGTGGGTACAGCGATGTTAAGCTTTTCGCCCGGTGCGAGTTCTCCGCCCTTTACCAGCTCGCAATAGGCGCTTACATAGTAGACTATTTGCGGCGCAAGTCGGCCCCAGTTGATTGAGTTCGCACTGGAGAATATAGCGTTTTTAGCGTCCAGCCGCGCCTTGATTTCCAGGTTTGTGAATATCTTTTTGAGGGCGGCTTGGGTGTCGTCGAAGTTGCCGTGCACCCCACAGACCCCAACGTTTCCGCCCTGCTGTGTAGTCATCTGCAGCTCTTGCACCCTGCTGACGCCATCCCTGGGGTAGAATACCAATATGTTGGTGCCGGGAGCGTCCTTAAATCCTTCCAGTGCGGCCTTGCCGGTGTCCCCCGATGTTGCCACAAGGATATTTACCGTTTTACCGCCGGCCTCTTTTTGGGCCGCTTGTGTAACGAGGTATGGCAGCAACTGCAATGCCAAATCTTTAAATGCGCAAGTGGGTCCGTGCCAAAGCTCAAGCATGTAGGTCCCCGGACAAAGGCTTACAATCGGTGTTACTTTCTCGCTGGCAAAGCCACTGCCGTAAGCGCTGGCGATACTTTGGGCAAGTGCCGACTGATCGAAGTCGTCCAAGAAGTCGCCCAGGATATTCAGTGCCCGGCCCCGGTAATCCATCTTGGCAAGGACATCCAGACGTGCTGCATCCAGCTTGGGCAATGAAGTCGGCAAATAGAGGCCGCCTTCCGGGGATATTCCCCGGGCAATGGCCTGAGCAGCCGTAACGCGGACGCCGTTATCTCTTGTGCTGCGATAAATCATCTGTGCACTCACCTTACTTATCCTAAATTTGTGGTCGTTTCCAAGAACCGGGCCGCATTGCCGAAGAGCAGTTTGTGCGTTATCTCTTCGCTCACCCCGGAGCGCTCTATGGCGTCAATCAGGGCGGGCAGCTTTTCTATTCCGTCTATGTAGCCCGGCAGGTCTGCTCCGTCAAAGTCGGAACCTAAGGCCACTGTATCCTCGCCGCCCAACTCCAAGAAGTGGTAAAGGTGGCGGAGCAGGTCGTCGACGGTGTTTGTCTGGCCGCCCTCAACAATAAAGTTGCGGTAATAGTTGAGACCCACGACCCCACCCCGACGCGCAATTTCCTTGAACTGTTCATCGGTTAGGTTGCGCGGGCTGTGGCAGACAGTTCGGGAGTTGGAATGGCTGGCACAAAATGGCCGGCTCGCAAACTCGCAGAGCTGCCAAAAGCTGTCATCGTTCATATGAGAGGCGTCTACCGCCATGCCCAGCTCTTCCATCCTGGCGACCACTTGCCTCCCAAAAGCTGTAAAACCCTTTTCGCTGCCTACCCCGCCGCAGAGCTCGTTTTCTCCGTTCCAGGTGAGCGTAAGCATCTTTGTGCCCATTCGATGGAGTTTATCCACCCACGCAATCTCCCCGTCCAGCAGGCTGCCGCCCTCAACGGTGAGGAAGAGCGCTATTGGTTTGTCGTCTAGTTGGGACGAAATATCCCTCAAGTCCCGCAGCAGGATCAAATTTTCCGCTTGGGCCTTTTCTTCCCGCAGTAAAACATCGTAGGCCTTTAGAAAGCGTGACTGGGCTTCTTCGCCCTTATATTTGCTGTCTATGAATATGGCCGACGCTTGGCAGATATGCAGACCCGCTGGGCGCCGGGCGATGCAAAAATGCAGATCTGGACTGTCAAGTGAAAGGCCTTTGTCGGCACATTTATCAAGGGTGTCGCAGTGCAGGTCAATAAGCTTGAGAGGTTTAGTATCCATCGGCATCAAAGGCTCCCTTTATGTGTTCGTAGCAATCTACCTTGCCACCCTGGATACACGCACAGAACAGGTCAAAGCGTGGTTGGAGCTCGGTTGGGTGGTCATTCAGGTAAAGCAGTGCTGTCATCACAATTTTTCGCTTTTTAGCCGGAGTTATGCTCTCCAGCGGGGATACCATGCCGGCTTTTTGGCGGGCGCGCACCTCCACAAAGCAGATACAGCCCTCGCCTTCAGCTATTATGTCCACTTCGCCGTACAGAGTGTGCACGTTGCGGGCGACTACAGTGTAGCCGTCTTCTTCGAGTACCCGAGCAGCCAGGTCTTCTCCTAAGCGGCCGGTCTCTTTGGACCCCATTACATCCGCCTCCCCTGGTAGCGAGCTGCCATAGCCAATTCGCACACCACACGCCTATAGTGGTAAGTTTTGTTTTCTGCCCGCGTCGTTAAATAAGCTTTCCGCACTGCCTCGACCACTTCTCCAGAAAGCACGATCTGTGTGCCGGGCAGGGCCCGTGCTCATCCAGCATTTGATAGTGCAACTTGGTACCATAGCCCTTGTGCTTCTCAAAGCTATAGGCAGGGTACTCCTCCGCCAGAGCGAGCATCTGCCTGTCGCGCTCAACCTTGGCAAGTATTGAGGCGGCGGCTATGCAAGCGCTGGTCATGTCGCCTTTGGGCAACACGCTCGCCGTGGTTTCTATTGTGGGTAGTTTGTCACCGTCCACTAAGACAAAATCTGGTGGTAAGTTTAGTCCCTTTACAGCCCGCTTCATAGCCAGCAGCGCGGCCTGCAAAATGTTGAGCTCTTCTATCTCCTGTACGCTGGCGCTGGCGATGCACCAGGCCAGGGCCACATATTTAATCTCTTCGAAGAGCTGCTCCCGTTTTTTTTCGGTCAGCTTTTTTGAGTCGTTCAACCCTTCCAAGCTGATTTCAGGAGGCAAAATAACCGCCGCCGCATAAACCGGTCCAGCCAATGGGCCGCGACCGGCTTCGTCTACCCCGCATAAGTGGATTGCGTCTACACTCTCACGGATTGCTGCGTCATATTCAAACAACGTCATAGCTCGCCCTCGTTACCGGGGATTTCCAAGGAAATTTTGCCGATCACTCCGCCTCTGAACTCGTCCAGCACTATTATGGCAGCCCGTTCGGTGTTGAGCTCGCCGCCGGGCAACAACATCCCACGCTTGCGTGCGATTTGGGTAAGCAGCTCAAAACCGGTCTCCGCTTCTTCAAGCTTGAACCGGGCAGCCAAAAGTCGCGGATAGTCGCTGCTCAAACGCTCAAGCAGTCGAGCAGCCAATGCCTCAGTATCGATGATGTCGTCTTTTACAGCCCCTGTAAATGCCAGGTGCTCGCCCACAAGCTTATCCTCGAACTTGGGCCAGAGCACGCCGGGCATATCCAATAGCTCAACACCGTCTTTCAAGCTGACCCACTGTTTCCCCCGAGTGACGCCGGGGCGGTCCTCGACCTTTACCCTACTACCGGCACAGAGCCTGTTAATCAGCGAGGATTTGCCCACATTGGGAACCCCCGCCACCATCAGGCGCAGGGGTGCGTTTATCATGCCTTTTGCCTTCCTGCGCGCAATAAGTTCGCTTAGGGTTTTACGCACTAACGGGTAGAAGGCACTCAACCCTTTGCCGCTGCGGCAGTCGGCTGCAAAAGCGGGAATGCCATCTTTTTCAAGGGCGATTAGCCACTGTTTGGTGATTTCCGGGTCGGCCATGTCGCTTTTGTTAAGCAGTATCACCCGCTTTTTGCCGCCCAGCAACTTCTCGATCTCCGGGTTGCGGCTGGCTCGGGGAATTCGCGCGTCCCGCAGCTCGACTACGATATCTACAAGCTTAAGGCTGCTCTGCATTATCCGCCGGGTCTTGGCCATATGCCCGGGGAACCACTGTATTGATACCGGCTGTCCGGACATGTCTCTCACTCCTTAAGGCACCCCTATGCTGCGGTAAGGGAAGACTCGAAAAACGGCTCTGCCCAAAATATGTCGATTGTCAACCATGCCGATGCGCGAGTCCCTGCTATCCCAGGAATTGTTGCGGTTGTCACCCAGCATGAACATATGGCCATCCGGCACTATTTGGGGGAAAGTCATATCGTAACTGAGCAGGGTACGGTCCGCGATGTAAGGCTCGTGCAGCTCTCGCCCATCCACCAATACCTGCCCGGTCTCGAAGTTTATGTCGATTGTTTGGCCCTCGGTGGCTATCACCCGCTTGACAAGTGGTTCGCTATACCGCCCTGGCAGAGTAACCACAACTATGTCGCCGTGGCTTGGCCCCATTCCCATACGGGTTATGACCAGCCTGTCTTGATCTTCCAAAGTGGGGAGCATTGAAATGCCATCCACGTCCGAGATTCGGGCTACAAAGGCAAATAGCAGCACCACACAGACCACCGCCATCATGGCGGCCTCTACCCAGTCGCAAATTTCTCGAGCTGCGGCACGCCCGGTTGTTTCTTTTGGCTGGTAGTCATCAAACATGCGCAGTCCCCCGATTTAGATTAACAGTTAACTATACCTCATTCCATTTCAAAAGAAGTTCGCTTTTGAAGGTGCGACGAAAGAGCGTCGCGCACCGGCGCACACGCCGGGGAAACCGTGCATACGCCAATCTTCAGCTACACCGAAAGCTCGTGCAAAACACGAGCTAACTTAAAAAAGAAGAACGCTTTTTCAAGTTGATTGACTGTAACACCTTGATTGTAGCAAAAAGGGGCTTTGATTAAAAGCCCCTTTGACGCATTTAGCGGATTTGCTCTTTGACTTTGGCGGCTTTGCCCACACGGCTGCGCAGGTAGTAGAGTTTGCCTCTGCGAACCCGGCCTTTGCGTATGGTCTCCACTTTTGCCACGTTGGGTGAGTGTATCGGGAACACCCGCTCTACCCCAACACCATGGGCCACTCTGCGCACGGTAAAGGTCTCGGAAATACCACCGTGCTGTTTGGCTATAACGGTGCCCTCAAACATCTGGATTCTCTCACGCTCGCCCTCTTTAATGCGCACATGTACGCGCACGGTGTTACCCACCGTAACTTCGGGCATTTCCTGCTTGAGGCTGTCCTGCGCTATGAGTTTCAACGCATCCATAACTTTTTCTCCTTTTCGGGGACATTCATGCCGCGCAGCGACAGAGGACTGCCCGTTCTCTGTGCCTGCCGAAAACTGTCGGACAGACAACACACCGGAGTATTATACCATAAAAATCGTGGCAAAGCAATAGGTAGAAAGCAAAAATTGACCAATTCACTTATCTAGGCAAATGTGGTAAACGCGTCATCCAACACAGCAGTGCGCAAAGTCTTGACACTGCCCAGCGGCAACTCAAGCGCAAGCGCATCAAGCACCAGCTTCGGCGCTACATTCAGCGAACTACCGGCAGCCAATCGGAGTAGGCAACTAGGATTCTCCCCTTTCTCCAGGCCGAGCAGCTCTATGTGTGGGCGAATATCCATCATCTTCTCGCCTTTTTTGGTTTTCTTGAGCACTAAGACTTCCGGTAGTTTGAATAGCTCTTCTATAGCCTGAACAACTATTTTCTGCTGATCTTGATCAAGGCAGAATTCAAGCTTATACTCAGCCCAAGCAATGGCTGTAGCCGTCAGCACCGGTGCGGCCACACTACTGGCCTCAAAGCCAGGCGGCAGGTGATTGTTTACCGTCTCTTTGATAGAGGGCCAGTCCATCTCTTCGGTTAAGCGCAGGTCAACAATTTCGTAGTGGCTCTCTACCCCCAACGCCAGCGGCAGCAGGAAAGTCAAATACAGATGTGGATTAAAGCCCTGGGTATACCAAAACGGCAACCCCGACCGCCGCAACGCCCGGGTAAGCGTGCGCATTGTGTCCAGGTGGGATATATAACGTGCACAATCGGTTTTAGAGTAAATTATCCGCACAGGGTAGGTTATTTCTTGCATATTATTGCACCCTCCCCTTTGGCCAGACCGGCCGCGCCGCAGCCGGTGCACGCTTCCTTGCAATTTGGCGTGGTCTGCCCGGCGTATGCCCGCTTGTGCTCGGCTATAAGATGCTGCCTAGAAACTAAGTAATCTAGGTGGTGCCAAGGCGCAATTTCGTCGTAACTCCGGCGGCGGTGTGCGTAAAATGCCATGTCTAGACCGCACTCCTCAAAGGCTGCCTGCCACCGTTCAATAGAGAAGTGCTCCCCCCAGCCGTCTAAGCGGCTACCTGCTTTCCAGGCAGCTTCGATGACAGCGCCCAACCGTCTGTCTCCGCGAGCCAGCGCGGCTTCGAGAACACTGGTAACACCGTCGTGGTATTTAAACGAAATTTTCTTGCTACGTATAGAGCTTATAAGGTGCTTCTGTTTTTCCGCGAACATCTCGGCGGTATCTTGCGGCTCAAACTCGAATGGGGTGAACGGCTTGGGCACAAAGCAAGAGGCACTCAGGGTTACCTGCACCCCTTTGCCCTTGGGCTTGTCCGGCATTTGATAGAAAGCATCTACAATTTTTTGAGCAAGGTTGGCAATGCCCTCAACATCTCCCAGTGTCTCGGTGGGCAGCCCCAACATGAAGTAGAGCTTAACCGCCGTGTATCCACCTGCGAACGCCCTGCGGCAAGCGGATAGAATCTGATCTTCGGTTATGTTTTTATTTATGGCGTCACGCAGTCGCTGGGTGCCGGCCTCAGGGGCGAAGGTAAGACCGCTTTTGCGCACCTGGGCGATTTGCTCAAGCAGCTTTTCTGAGCAGCTGTCCAGCCGAAGGGAGGGCAGTGAGATGTTGACTTTTGCGTCGTTTGTCCAAGGCAGCATCAATTCAAGTAGGCCTTCCAGCCCTGAGTAATCGCTGGTCGAAAGAGAGGTCAGTGAGACTTCGTCGTAACCAGAGGACGCCGCAAGGTTTTTGGCATTCTGGTTAAGGATAGTTGGTGATTTCTCCCGCAGAGGACGATACAAAAAACCCGCCTGGCAGAATCGGCACCCGCGAATGCAGCCCCGCTGTACTTCAAGAATCGAGCGGTCATGCACGATATCAATAAACGGTATAACAAACTGCTCGGGGAAAAAGGCCTTGTCCAGCTCAGTTACAACCCGCTTGCGGACTTTTGCCGGCGCATCCTCTTTTGGGGTAACGGCACTCACAATCCCTTGGCTGTCGTAACTCACATTGTAAAGGGCGGGGACGTACACACCTTCTATCTGGGCAGACTTTAGCAGAAATTCCTGCTTGGTCCAGCCTTCATCTTTGGCGCGGATGTGGAGGTCGATGAGCTCTAGGTTGACCTCTTCTCCTTCTCCCAACACAAAGATATCTACAAAGTCAGCCAGCGGCTCCGGGTTGCAAGCACAGGGCCCTCCGGCCATTACTATTGGCGTAAGGGCAGTGCGCTCCGCGCTCCTGACCGGTAGCCCGGCAAGGTCTAGCATGTTGAGCACTGTGGTAAAACTCAGCTCGTACTGCAGCGAAAATCCGATCATATCAAAGCTTTTGATGGGCTGGATGCTCTCCAGCCCGTAAAGGGGAACCCCTTGCGCGCGCATCTCCGCTTCCATGTCGGCGGCGGGGGCGAATACCCGCTCGCACCAGATATCTTCCCTGGCATTTTTAAGGGAGTAAAGTATCTTCATCCCCAGGTGAGACATGCCTATCTCATACAAATCCGGGAAGCAAAAGGCAAAGCGCGCTCGAACGTTTTCTGGGTCTTTTACCACGCTGCCAAGCTCCCCGCCAATATAGCGGGCCGGTTTTTCCACCCGCTCTAGCAGCGGCTCAATTATATCTCTCACTCAGGCGCTCCTTAATACTTAATACTTGTTTCACTTCAAAAGAAGAGCTCTTTTGAAGCTGCGGCAAGGTTAGCCGCAATCAGCGCTGCGCGCTGGAAAGCTCGTGTATGCAAATTCTCACTTTACCGAAAGCCCATAGCCTCTGAATAGCTCCTTCACTCTTGCCGTTTGCGCAGGTGTTGGTTCAGGGGTGTCGGCGAGTTGGTAACGCATCTTCATATCCTGCCATTTGTAGGCTCCCAGTTGATGAAACGGCAACACTCCCACCCGTGTGACGTTTTTAAGGGTAGTCAGGTAACTTGCCAGAGTGTGCAGCTCATCTTCATCGTCGGTTAAACCGGGCACCAGTACAAAACGCGCCCAGGCCTCGATATTCTGCTCGAGCAAATATCGGGCAAATTCCAGCGTTGTGTCTATGGGCAGACCAGTTACCTTTTTGAAGGTATCGGGAGTCGCGCTTTTTATATCCAGCAGGATAAGGTCGGTGTTAGCCAGCAGACGCTCGGTGGCGTTATTTATCTCTCCATGGCCGGAGGTGTCCAAGCAGGTATGCAGCCCTTCTTTTTTGCATTGCTCGAATAGAGCCGCAGCAAATTCCTCCTGGAGGAGTGGCTCGCCACCGGTCAGTGTAACCCCTCCGCCCGAAAACTTGAAGTACGACTTGTACTTTACGATATCCTCCATCAGCTGACTGACTGGCTTTTCGATGGCACTTTTGGAGTTTAACTTCCAGGTGTCGGGGTTGTGGCAGTACAAACATCTCAATGGGCAGCCCTGGGTAAAGATAACGTACCTAATGCCAGGGCCATCCACTGTCCCGCATGTTTCTATCGAGTGTATCTTGCCGGCTATATCTTTCATCATCCACCCGCTTTTCGGTTGCACTTTCGTTGTCTACGCCTTCAAAGTGAATTTTCTTTGTGAGCCGCAAAAATATTTGCCCTATTGTTATAGCAATTCCGCCAAGTGCGACATTAGCTTCAAACACAACATAAGAATGAAACCCAGCCCAATCAGGCTCATCGGGTGGTGCCGTACCACCGATAAATAGCTCTGCGACAAGGTCTCTAAGGCCAACCAGGACAAATATCGTGAAAACTACGGCAGCAGAAAGTAATACAAAAACAGACCTGCTCCAAAAGCTCCGGAAAAACCATCTCACTTACCGACCCTCCAGGTTACTGCTTTTAGAACCTGTGTTCATAGCTCACAGAACCGCGTCAGCACTCCTCATTTATGAACACAGGTTCTTACTAAACCCTTTCGTGGAATGTACGGTGAATAACATCCAGCTGCTGCTCTTTTGTCAGTTTAACGAAGTTCACCGCGTACCCGGAGACCCGTATGGTCAGTTGTGGGTATCTTTCGGGGCGCTCCATGGCATCCAGCAGGGTCTCCCGGTCGAATACATTGACGTTGATGTGGTGTCCACCGTCGGAGAAATAGCCGTCCATTATACCCACTAGGTTGTCTATCCGAACCTCCTCAGCCCGTCCCAGGGCCGCGGGTATGATTGAGAATGTGTAGGAGATGCCGTCCAGAGCGTAGATATATGGCAGCTTAGCAACCGAGGCAAGAGATGCAATCGCACCTTTTTTGTCTCGGCCATGCATGGGGTTGGCTCCGGGAGCGAAAGGCTCGCCATCCTTTCTGCCGTCGGGGGTGGCGCCTGTCTTTTGGCCGTAGACTACGTTGGAGGTTATTGTGAGTACCGACGTAGTAGTTACGGCCTCCCTGTAGGTGGCGCGCTTTTTAAGACGAATCATAAAGTTTTTGAGCACATCGGCAGCCATTTTGTTTATCTCTATATCATTGTTGCCAAAGGCTGGATAGTCACCCTCAATCTCATAGTCTATGGCCAGGCCGTCCGCGTTGCGCACCGCCTTTACTTTGGCATGCTTGATGGCCGAAAGGGAGTCTACCACAACCGAGAGCCCCGCTATACCAGTAGCCTGAGTGCGCAGGATGTCTTTGTCGTGTAGTGCCATCTGCAGACTCTCGTAATTGTACTTATCGTGCATATAGTGTATGACGTTCAAGGTGCTTATATAGAGCCCTGCCAGCCACTCAAGCACTTGGTCAAATCTGCGCGTTACCTCGTCGTAGTCAAGGTACTCGCTAGTTATAGGGGCAAACTCTGGGCCCACCTGTTCCCCACTTTTCTCGTCTTTGCCACCATTGATGGCATAGAGCAGTGCTTTGCCCAAGTTTGCCCGCGCACCGAAGAATTGCATCTGCTTGCCCAGGCGCATAGCGGAAACACAACAAGCTATACCGTAGTCATCTCCCCAGTGGCCACGCATTAGGTCATCGTTTTCGTACTGGATCGAGCTTGTGTCAATCGAGACTTTGGCACAGTATTTTTTGAAGTTTTCGGGCAGATTTACGCTCCACAGGATTGTAAGGTTGGGTTCAGGAGCAGGACCCAAGTTGTAGAGGGTATGCAGCACCCGGTAGGAAGTCTTGGTGACAAGGGTGCGGCCATCCTCGCTCATTCCACCGATAACCTCGGTGACCCAGGTGGGGTCACCGGAAAACAGACTGTTATAGTCCGCAGTGCGCAGAAAACGAACCATCCGCAGCTTCATCACAAAGTGATCGATGAGCTCCTGGGCCTGAGGCTCTGTAAGCGTACCCGCGGCTATATCCCGTTCGATATAGATATCCAGGAAGGTCGAGACACGGCCAAGGCTCATGGCCGCGCCGTCCTGCTGTTTGATTGCCGCCAGAAAGCCGAAGTACGTCCACTGGATAGCTTCCTTTGCAGTGGCAGCCGGCGCTGAAATATCAAAGCCGTAGCTCCCGGCCATCTGAGCAAGATCCTTTAAAGCTTTGATCTGCTCACTAATATTCTCGCGCAGTCGGATGGTAGCTTCGTCCATTTCCGCAAAGTCCATCGCCTTTTTCTCAAGCTGCTTTTGCTCGATTAAGATATCGGTGCCGTAGAGAGCAACCCGCCTGTAGTCTCCAATAATTCTACCTCTGCCATAAGCGTCGGGCAGACCAGTGATTATACCGCTTTTGCGCGCGCTGAGCATATCCTCTGTGTAGACATCAAATACACCGTCGTTGTGGGTCTTGCGGTAGTCATCAAATATTTTTTGGGTATCGGAGTCAAGCTCATACCCATAGGACTTGAGCGCGCTCTGCACCACCCGCAGCCCACCATAGGGCATTATCCCCCGTTTGAGTGGCTTGTCTGTTTGTATGCCCACAATCTTTTCAAGGGATTTATTTATATACCCGGGGCCAAACGCGGTTATTGTAGAAGGCAGCTTGGTCTCTGCGTCCAGCACGCCCTTCTCGTTCTCGACCTTGCACAGCTCAAGGACTTCTTTCCACAGCTTATCGGTGTCGGGGGTTGGCCCTTCCAAAAAGGACTCATCACCGGTGTAGGGGGTGTAGTTCAGCTGAATAAAATCCCTAACGTCAATCTCTTGTTCCCAGTTCCAGTTACCAGTTCTAAATCCGGCCCATCCTTTACGCATAGTTTTCACCTCTATTTTAATAGACGAACTCTATTTAATACTGCTAAGAATATGTCTTGTTGGGTTAATATCATACCACATATGGCTATAATTTACAATGGCACGGCCCATAAATAGTTTCCGCATTGAAAAACCACGCTGTCTATGATAATATTGAATTATTCCAAAGCAGATTGCGAAAGGGGTACGCCTTGGGCAGACCGGACGACAACAAGTTAAAAAATTTGCTCCTAGAGCAATACGAAAAATATCCGCTCTCGCAGGATTCGGATATGCTCAAGCTTCTATATCAAAGCGAGTTTGGGTGCGGGCACATGGCGCCGGATAAAGCACGTAGCCTAGACATGATTATCGAGGAAGCGGGAGCACTCCCACAAACTGCGCTGAAGGGCGACGTGTTCGACTACATAGGGAATGGCCTGTGCAGGCTGCATCTTCGTGTGCTGCGGCAAGGGGCGCTTCTGCCCGATACGCTAAGCGGCTTTTTCATGCACACGGCCAACCAATCGGCAGGTAACGCCGAAAGCTTTGAGAAAAAGGCGATGGTCTTGCTGGGTCTTTGCAAGAGTGAATTTCTCCCGTTTGAGGCCAACGAAGTATCGAAGATACTTGAGGAAAACCGTGTCCACGGCTATCCTGCGATGGGGCACAGCCAGCAGTTTCGCGATGTGTATACACCCGCATACCGCGTAGTGAGCAAAGTATTTTGCGACTTTCTTCCACTGTTTTGTAGGATCGACCAGTTAAGGCAATTGCAAAAAACCGTAACAGTTGCCATTGACGGCAACAGCGCAGCGGGGAAATCCTCGTTTGTCGCGCTGTTAAAATCAATCTACTCCTGCAATGTATTTACGATGGATGATTTTTTTCTGCGGCCGTCTCAAAGAACGCCAAACAGGCTGAGCGAGCCGGGCGGCAATATAGACTATGAAAGGTTTTGCGAAGAAGTGCTGGCTCCACTTAAATCCGGTGAAGCGTTTACATATAGGCCCTACAGCTGCCGTACCGGGGAGTTGACCGCGCCGGTTTCGGTAACCCCGAATCCTATCAATGTGATTGAGGGCGTGTACAGTCTGCACCCGCGATTTGACGGAGAGTACGATGTAAAAGTTTTTATGGGCCTTAGCGAAGAGCAGCAGCGCCGCCGATTGCTGGAACGCAACCCGAATTTATACGACAGATTCGTCTGCGAGTGGTTGCCTATGGAAAAAATGTATTTCGAGCAGATGAAAATCCCCGACAAATGCGATTTTGTGTTTGACACCGGCTTGCAATATTATAGAGAAATGGGAGGACCTAGTGAAAGTCGTAATAATTGACGGGCAAGGCGGCAAGATGGGGCAGATGATTGTCGAGCGAATAAAGAGCGTGGACATCTCGTGTGAGCTGACTGCCGTGGGCACAAACAGTATCGCAACTTCCGCTATGCTTAAAGCGGGAGCCCAGTTCGGTGCAACCGGGGAAAATCCGGTTATTGTGGCAAGCCGTAATGCCGATGTCATCATCGGCCCTCTCGGTATAATCGCCGCCGATTCGCTATTGGGCGAAGTCACCCCCGCTATGGCTGTAGCCATAGCGCAAAGCAAGGCAAAAAAGCTGCTGCTTCCGGTGAATCTATGCAATAACATTGTAGTTGGCGCGGGTTCGCTTCCGCTGGCAAAGCTTATAGTGGAAGTTGTTGACGAGCTCGCAAAAATAGTAAAGTAGCCCCGACACAAGTCGGGATAAATTAAACATCTACTGGATTCATAATCGCACCATGAAGGTGCGGCTCCCGTTCAAGACTGGAACACCACAAAAAGGGAGATTGATTATGAACGCTGTGAACACCACTCAAAAGAGTACGCCTGTAAGGAAGCTAACATCTTCGGGAGTATGCCTCGCGCTGTGCATGTTATTGCCGTTTTTGACCGGCCAAGTACCTCAGGTAGGCGCTGCGCTCTCACCAATGCATATCCCGGTGCTGCTTTGCGGGTTTATCGCCGGGCCATACTACGCGGCTGTCGTTGGGTTTATCGCGCCGCTGCTGCGTTTTATGTTGTTTGGTATGCCACCACTAATGCCCATAGGGACTGCCATGTGCTTTGAACTCGCGGTGTATGGGCTTGTCGCTGGGCTGCTATACAAGGCGCTACCCAAAAAGATTGGCTTCATCTACGCTTCGCTGGTTGGCGCTATGCTGTTGGGGCGGGTTGTTTGGGGCATTGCTCGCTGGGCGCTCTCCGGTGTTACCGGGATTTCGTTTACCTTTGAACTGTTTATGGCGGGAGCCTTCATAAACGCGATACCAGGGATCGTCTTACATATCGTTTTGATACCTGTTATTGTCGTTGCGCTAAAGAAAGCAGGCTTCTTGTTGGAGTGAGCAGGAACCGCAACATAAAAAAACAGGACGTGGCCAAGAAGGTCACGTCATGTTTTTTTATGGTAGGTATCAGGCATCCATGTGCCTATGGAAATACCAGATGTGGTCGCCCACACGTCCCATTACGTATGCGGCGCGGAAGTACACATGCCCGTCGACATCATTGTACTGGCTGCTGTACCGCAGCTGGCGCCAAATTTCCGTGTGCCAGCCCGGCTCGTTTCTCGCGTCACGCCAGGCAGCCATGCCGATGTAGAGGTCAACGTCTGTGCCGTCGACCACATCCCGCCACCAGTGGAGCACTGTGGTAAAGTCGGCAACCTCAAAGCCTATCCGCCAGTAGATTTGAGGAACGATGTAGTCTACCCAGCCCTCCTGGACCCAGCGTCTAGAGTCCGAGTAAATCTGGTGAAACGACTCGAACCCTCGGGTGTTGCTGCCCAATGGCTGGGCCGGCGACCTGTTCTGCCAAATCGCAAACGGAGATATACCAAAGCGCACCTCTGGGCGGGTGGCTCGGATAGCTTGCTGAGTATCCCGCACAAGAGCATTTACGTTTGCCCGCCGCCAGTCGTGGATATTGTTCCACCCGGCGCCGTGGGCCGCAAAGGTGGCGGCGTCGTTAAAGTCGCGCCCCGGGTAAAAGTAATCGTCGAAATGGATTCCGTCCACGTTGTAGTTGTTGAGCAGTTCCACTACCCCATCAATTATCAGACGGCGCACCTCCGGCAGGCCGGGGTCAAGGTACATTGAACGACCATGGGCCCGCGCCAACCTTGGGTTTAGCCTGGCAGGGTTGTCCGGAGAAAGGCGGCTAACATCGGTTATGTTTGAGGTCGCGTGAGTAACCCGATACGGATTAATCCAGGCGCGGAGCTCCATCCCGCGGCTGTGGGCGCCGTCTATCCAGTGCTGAAGCGGGCTCCAGCCGTTTGCGGGAGATTGTCCTTGGGTGCCGGTTAAGTATCTCGACCACGGAAATATCGCCGAGTTGTATATAGCGTCCCCTTCTGGGCGCACTTGTAAAAAGATCGTGTTTATTCCGATTTGTCTTGCCCGATTCAAAATCACATCGGCCTCGGCCATCATTTGCGCGTTGGTCAGTCCCGGTCTTGATGGCCAGTCCAAATTAGCTACCGTAGTTACCCACAGCCCACGCATTGGTCGCGGCTCAGGCGTACGAGCCTGGGCGCTGCCCAACAGCGTCAAAGCACAAATCATAGCCATCATTACGCAGAGAATTTTTTTCAAGATGTTGCCTCCTTTGTGGCTCAGCCCGGACTTTCGGCTTCTGCCCCGTTGAGTATATCACAACATCCTCTATATTGTCCACCTGCTCACCGCGAATAAGCGCGAGAAATGAAGACCGTTACGACGGCAGTCCCCAAAATCTCTGCTATACGGTCACTTTCAAAATTATCCTTGTTGTAGGGTCGAAACACTACGTACGTTAAGATTCATATATTCGTAGCCGGATTGCGGAGCGTGAAAAGTATCTATGCGCATCTCCCTAAATTCATCGCGTTTTTCACGTACTCTTCTGCTTAGACCGTCGATATCCGCGCCGTCCCGGGTAAGTCCGAGCATTCCAAACTCGCCAAACTGGTAACCTACGAGCGCTTGAGCCTCTCCATACCTTGAGAGCAGGTCGGCCAGAATCAAGGTGCCGGCATCGATATTCTGGAATGGGTTCATCAGGTTGTAGATTCCGTATCTTTCGTTGAGCCAGCCCCGGTTAACGTCGTTTATCTGCATGAGCCCAGTGTCCCGGGTACCGTTGCGGTTTACTCCAATGGCCTCTATTCTAAAAGTGCTTTCCCGCCACATAAGGGCCAGTACCAGCTCATACTCAATCTCCAGTGCGGCGGCGCGGTCGAATGTATACCTCTGCAGCTCGTAGCTGAGAGGAATTTGCTCAAGGAAGAAAAAGCCGAGGGCATCCACGTGTGGCGTGAGTGGCGGAGCTGCAGGCATCGCCCCGGAAACCGAGAGATCTTGAGGCGGGGTAACCACGGCCGGTACCAGGCCAAGAGTTGAGATATTCGCGCTTGCCGTAAGAGCTTTGAGCGTACCGTCCAGGTGGAACTGCGCCGGCAGCGCATAGGGCTCGTAGGAAGACAGCACCTGAGTGGAATCAAAGGGCGGTACATGCAGCGTAGCATCCATGCCACTTGGCGGAGAGACGGCGGTTATCGCGATGCCTCCACCCATAATGAAAAATGAAGCCGCAAATACGGCAAGCTTTTTTGCCAGAGTATTGCGAAATATCTTTCTTATCATCAAATCACCTTTTCTGGCCGCGCAAAGATCATGCAGCCATATTTGCCGACTACCCCAAGCGGGATGTTAGCAGTTTTATTTTATACGCATTATTGGGCATTTTTTTGCTGAAAAGCGTCAGATATAGATTCTCAGCCGTTTGGAGCCTTTGTTAAACAACCAATATAATTGGCCAAAATTGGGATTGTTATACCATGAATAGGAACTACTGCACCCTATCATTTCTACATTATGCATATTTTTCATATCTCCGAATTGACATTATACACAATTTTAAAATCCTGTCAAGCTTTTCGCATCATCTGCTATATCTACAGCAGGCAAAGCATATAGATGATAGAGGCTTATCCTAAAATATGCCAGGTGAGGGGGGTAAGGTGCCTGTGGATTTTTTTGCTCTGCTGGGTAACTTGCAGGATATTTTGCAGGGGGCCAGCATGTTGGTGCTTATTTGTGGGATGGGCGTTTACCTTACTTTGCGCACTCGTTTTTTTCAGGTGCGGGGGGTATCGTTTATTTTTCGCGCTACTTTGGGGGCTCTTTTTAAGAAGGATGCCGGTCAGAGTGGTGGCGGCATCTCCCCTTTTCAGGCAGTGAGTACAGCTCTTGCCGGAACCATGGGGGTCGGGAATATTGCCGGGGTTGCTACTGCCCTTACTTTGGGGGGCGCGGGTGCGATATTTTGGATGTGGGTCAGCTCCTTTTTTGGGATGATGACCAAGTACGCCGAGGTTGTCTTGGCGGTGCGCTACCGAGAAAAAAGCGAGGGCGGCGGCTGGCATGGCGGGCCTATGTACTATATGGAAAAGGGCTTGGGTAAGCGCTGGATGGCCAAGGTGTTTGCGCTGCTTTGCGCGGCGGGTTCCTTCGGAATTGGCAACATGACCCAGGTGAACGCTGTCTCCGGGGCGGCCAGGGTGGCATTTGGCATACCACTGTGGGTAACCGGTGTGCTCACTGCAATTATTGTGGCACTTGTGATTTTTGGCGGGATAAAGCGGATAGCCACTGTGGCTGAGATTGTCATCCCGTTTATCTCTGTAGCGTACATAACCGCTTGTTTTTTCGCCATCGCTCGGTGGAGCGACTATTTGGGTGGCGCGGTCAACTTGATTTTTGCCCAGGCATTTACCCTGCAGAGCGTGGTGGGCGGTGTCGCCGGTTATGGGCTGCTGACCGCGCTGCGCTATGGCGTCTCTCGCGGTGTTTTCACTAATGAGGCGGGGATGGGCGCAGCGTCTATTGCACACGCTGCCGCTGACTGCAAAAGCCCGCAACACCAAGGCGCTTGGGGAGTTTTCGAAGTTTTCTTGGACACCAACACTGTTTGCACTTTGACCGGGCTTGTGCTCCTGACTGCGGGTGGCGGAACTCTTTGGCGAAGCGGCCTTGACGGTGTAGAGATGACCACGGCTGCCTTTGTCTCAGTGTTCGGGCCGCTGGGCGCTACTTTTATAGCTGTCTCGGTGATGATTTACGCAATAGCCGGGATGTTGGGCTGGTGCTTTTATGGAGAGACCTCGATCGGCTACCTGACCAATCGGAGTGAACGGTCGGTTTTTCTGTACCGCAGCATGTTTATCGCCTGCGTATTTGTGGGAGCGGTGAGTGAGCTGCGCATGATCTGGGAGCTGACAGATGCGCTCAACGCGCTGATGGCCGTGCCAAATATTGCGGCGTTGTGGCTGTTACGTAGACAGATTTTATTGCCTAAAGAGCGGAGTGGCAGCTAGCTTGTGTTAGCTGCGTACCATAGTCTCCAATATATAGAAAGGCAAATGCCATTATTCGTAACCTTTCTCTTGCGAGCGAGGCAAAAAACAGCAGCCTATTTTATGGGCTGCTGAAATAAATATCAGTTGATTTAGCGCCTAAGCAAAGGCTATCCGCTTATATCAGCAACGACTTGGTTGAGCATATCAATTGTAATTTCTACTGTATTACCGGGTTGCGCAATTATATTACCTGCGCTATCTATTGTGTAGTGACCTTGCGTAGGGTTTATTGGAAAAAAGGAAATGCCACCGCCCTGTACAATGAATAACAGATAACTCTGCCCGACCGCCAAATAGTCGGTAGATGACGTTGATGCTATATACTCAACTTCCCGGTCTTCCTGGTCATCGGTTGGGGTGGGCAGCGGCTCTGCGTGACCAAGCTGATTTACCTCAATTGTTTGGTCTACACTTGCATTACTGTATATGACATCGCTAACCCTTATAGATGTTATTGTGTAAGACCATGGCGATTCAGGTCCCCTAACAACACGCTCCATCCGGGTATCAACTGCGACACCGATGACTATCAGGTCCGACGCACTTACCATCTAGCTAATATCCGAGTGCCAAGGGAAATCGCCAGTTACGAAAGAACCTGCTTCCATTTCTTCGTAGGGAGCTGACGCTTCTGTAGCATTATTTTCGTTTTCGGCTGGTTCCTCAGTGTAAGGTTCTACCACTTCAGGCTGTGCCGGTGTTTCAGTGGGTATTTCCTCTTCATCGCAAGCGGAAAGCAATAATGCAAGCATAATCAAAAGTAGGATAATTATTATCTTTCTCATAGTAAGCGTCCTTTCACAAGAGCTGTACAAAGCAAGAATTTCAAACCGCCGCTTCGAATAGTAGCATAATACCCTAACCCAAGTAAAATATCAATAATATTCACGAATATTCGATGAGATTTTTTGTTGGTTGCGTGAAGTGCAAACGATCCCCACTGACAATAGCCAGGGGGGATCGTTAGGAGCTGCTTACTTCTTTTAGAGTTCACCAGGTAGAATCATGTTTCCATCTTCGTCTAGTGCCTTTATGTGTCTGTTCTCTGAGTCTCCACAAAGCATCGCTCCAAAAGTAACCATAGTTACAGGTGCCGGGGCATGTTTGTCAATAATTGTCTCGAATGTCTGAATAAAGCTCTTAGTATCTCTAATCTGCGTATACAACCCAATCAAGTTGCGTAACGGTGCAACGTGCCTTTCACCGGCTTTGTTTAGACACTTAATCTCCTCTGGTATATTTCTCGCGAACCCGTCAAGGCCAAAAGCATACACCCTGCCTAAGGTAAATTCGCTCTGCAAATCGCCACTCTCAGCCTTTTTAATTAGCGCTTTCATTTGCCATTGTTTTCCACCTCTGCTTGTGTAAAAATAGATTTTAGTTTGCTGAAGTATGTTTACTTAAAAGCAAGACAACAAATCACGTAGTTTATTTAATGCTACTTGGCGTCTATCATCTAAGGATTCTAGACGATAGCTCGCTCCACGCGATATTGGCACGTTGCTTAACCCATTATAATAGGTTTGCAAAAATTCTTTCAGTTGATTTTTTTGACTATAATCAAGATTTTCGATATTGTGTGAAAACTCGTTTAGCTCTGCATAACTTTCAATTTGACGCAGCATTTCTTGCAATTGATACCAAACTCCGTCACTCGGGACGAAATCATCGTAGTACATTCTTTCTTCCTCCAGTATTGTAATGCTTTTTTCTAACGTAGAATCACCTAGCGAATATCCTCAGAACCCGGAACAGCAGGTGCATCAAAATAATAACCGCATTTTTCACATCCCACCCATGCCTTACCCATACCAGCACTTGGAGCCTGGCTTCGTATAACCCTATTTTGGCACTTAGGACATGTACAGTTTACATCATACACAACCATGCATATTCATCTCCTTGTAATTGTTTCATAGTATCACTAGCAAATAGTTCCAGAAACTTTAACTCCCAATAATATCCAATATGTTTTCCATTAACTTGTATGTAAATTATACCATTACAATAAACAACGTCAATAGTTGAAATCACTAATATTCGATCAAATTTTTATGCGCTGCGCAAAGCGCATAAAAGTTCCCCCCGGCTATTGCCAGGGGGAATCGTTAGGGCTGAGCTTACTTTACAGAGTTCTCGTAAGCTTGGATCATTTTCTTAACCATTTGGCCGCCAACCGAGCCAGCCTGACGGGAGGTCAGGTCGCCGTTGTAACCGGCTTTCAGGTTTACGCCAACTTCGTTTGCGGACTCCATCTTGAAACGGTTCATTGCTTCTTTCGCTTCGGGTACAAGCATTTTATTGCTGCTAGGCATTTTTCTTACACTCCTTAGACATTGTAAAAGTTAGTTTGCGTTTGCCCTAATATTATGAGCATGCCACTTCCCTTTATGAGTGGTAAAATCATGGGGTGGCGTTAAATATATCCTTCTTTCAGACATTCTATCTTGCCGGAAAGGATTAGGATAGCGGCAGAGGCCATCAGCAGAAAGTTTTCGTGCGGGTCCAGTTGGCGCAGTGGGATTTCCTGAGGTTCGGCCGTATCGCCATTAAGGCAGGAGATACTCCGGCGCAAATCGATAACAACGCTCTCACCGGCCATGCTCGAAAGGGTGATAGTATCTCGGCTTCGCAGCCCACAGGTGATCGCAGGCAGGCGAGTATCGCTCACATGTCTCAGCAGCTGTTCATCACTGGAATCTACAATCGCCACCGCGGTCTGGTCGCCCTGAGGCCGGAACGCAGTGGGCTGCAACTGCTTATAGACTACTATCATATTATCATCGCCGGTGGATTGGGCATTTTTGATATCGCAGAGCCTCAGCTCTTCTTCATTAAAATGCCTGCGCAAAATGCGCGAGAGCGCACAGGAAAAACCACTACCATCCTTACTGTCCGCAACGAGAATTGTAACCACAAACAACCCTCCACATCAACTTTTGCTGTTTTTGTACTTGCCAGCTCACGGAGTCAACAAGTTTTATTTCAGGTTGCCGCAATCTTAGCTTTAGCCAGCTGCGATTTGATATGCAAACCAATCTAAGGTGCAAAAAACAGCAAAATCTACAAGTTCAAAAATGGCACCCATGCGGATGCCATTTTAGTTAGTCTATAAAGTTAAGTGCAATATCTCTCATCGCTGCCATTGCAAACATGTGCTACCGTCTACCCCAGAGCCCGCAAAATCTCTTGGGCTTTGTCGGTGCACTCCCAAGCGACTCCCAGGTCTTCTCTGCCCATGTGGCCGTAGGCAGCAAGCGCACGGTAGATGGGTTTGCGCAGATCCAGTTGGCGTATGATAGCGTTTGGCGTAAATGAGAAAACTTCCCTTATTGCGCCGGCCAGCTTGAGGTCATCCACTTTGCCGGTGCCAAAGGTGTCCACCCGCACCGATACCGGCTCTGCCACACCGATCGCGTAGGAAAGCTGGAGCTCACACCTGGAGGCAAGGCCAGCGGCGACTACGTTTTTAGCGGCGTATCTGGCCATGTAAGCGGCAGAGCGGTCGACTTTTGTGGGGTCTTTCCCGGAGAAGCAGCCACCACCGTGGCGGCCATAGCCACCATATGTATCAACAATTATTTTACGGCCGGTAAGACCCGCGTCTCCGTGTGGCCCACCAATTACAAAGCGCCCGGTAGGGTTGACAAGATACCGGGTGTCTTTCAGAAGATGCTCGGGCAAAATCGGACCGGCCAGGTGCTTTATAAGGTCGGCCTGTATGGTCTGCACATTCACGCTCTCGGCGTGTTGGGTGGACATTACAACCGTATCTATACGGTATGGCTTGCCGTCTTTGTACTCTACGGTCACTTGGGTTTTGCCGTCCGGGCGCAGGTAGTCAAGTGTGCCATCCTTGCGCAGGGTTGCCATCCTGCCCGCCAGCTTGTGGGCAAGTGAAATTGCCAGCGGCATAAGCTCGGGAGTCTCGTCGCAAGCGTATCCGAACATCATACCTTGGTCGCCGGCACCTCCAAGGTTGTTGTCGTCACTGGCCGGAGTGCTGCGCACTTCCAAGGCACGCTCAACACCCATGGCAATGTCCCTGCTCTGCTCGTCAATAGCAGTTATTACGGCACAGCTGCCACCGTCAAAGCCATAAGCGAGGTTGTCGTAGCCTATCTCTTTTATTACCTGCCGCGCCACTTTGGGAATGTCGCAGTAGACATTTGTTGTTATTTCACCCATAATCAGCACAAGGCCGGTTGTTACACAGGTCTCGCAGGCTACACGTGCATTTGGGTCGCCCGCTATAATTGAGTCAAGCACCGCGTCCGATATCTGATCGCAGATTTTATCGGGATGCCCTTCGGTAACTGATTCCGATGTAAAGAGATTCTTTGCCATTTTACGTCCTCCTGCTCGCAGTTAAGGTTCTTAGGGGGAACTTTATTCTAAAGTTCCCCCTAAGCTTGGATTGTACCATTTATGTCACCTTTTGTCAAATTATGCCTTGGAGTGCAAGCACCGCCAAAACGCAGCTGATAAGCACTAATCCCAGTACTAGATAAACGCCCAACCTTCCGGCTTTGGTGGAGGCAGGCCCGGCTTCACTCTCGGGTATTAAGCGGGCGGCGCGCAGGGCTTTTATCAGCGGCTTGTAGAGCAGCAGTGTCAATGTGGCGTTCAGACCACCCTTGACCAAATTAAAAGGCAGGAGAACCGGCAGCAACATTCCCACCACGGCCTCTCGGGGCACACCCATATATACCGGCATTATGATATAATTCCAAAGCATCATGGCAGCCGTGGAGAGCACTACCCCACAAACAAGACCCATTACCGCGCCGCTCAACGTTTTGCGACGTTTGTATATAAAGGAGGCTGTGTAGGCGAATGCACATGTAGAAATTACGTTCATTAGGAGACCAATAGGTCCCGTGTTGCTGATAGTAAGCATCTCAACAAAGGAGACCACCAGCGAGAGCGCCAAAACTGCCAGCGGCCCAAAGATAAACCCGGCAATTACTATGATTACGTCCTTGGGCTCGTAGCTCAAAAAGAGCACCACCGGAATGCGCACGGTCATCATAAGTACGCAGGCTATGGCGGCAAAGCCACCAAGGGTTGTGAGTTTTCTGGTTTTTGTGTGGACCGGTGTGGTTACTGTGTGCATGTTTGACCCTCCATTGGCTGTAGTCTCGTTTTGGTGGGCAACGCAAAAACCCTCGAAAGCATAGGCTTCGAGGACGAATTTTGGCGCATGAATGCGCTGCGTTTCTTTCATCCGGACTTTAACCGTTGGTCAGGGATTTTTACCCTGTCTGCCAAAGTGGCTCGCGGACTTGTGAGCGTTTAGCTCCTTCACCGCCAGTGAGGAATTGCACCTCGCCCTGAAACAAGCTATTCTATTATTTGTAATGTACCATAATTGAGGTGAGTTGTCAATAGTGTGAGGCTTATGCTACAATGAAACCCAAACGACAAAAGGAGTGTTTGACAGATGCAAAAAACTAAATTTGCAGTTGTGCTTTTGGCCGCACTGCTTATACTATCCGTTGGTTGCGTCGCCGCTGACCCAACCGAACCACCACCGTTAGCCGCAGAAGAGTACGAATTGCCCGAGCAGCCGCTGGCTGAGGTGCCCGTTCCCAGTGAAAATGATGTTCTGGAAGAGGTGCAGGAAGAAGAGTACGTATCTGAGCAGGAACCGGAGCCGCTGACCCCGGCTGTTGAGACACCGGCACCGCAACAGGACCCTATGCCAGCGCTTGACTGGAACGACCTGCTCTATGACTTTTTTGACCCGCCGATTACTGTAAACGCTCTCGATGAAGTAGCCACCATCAACTACAGGGTGCGGCATTATGAGTTATCACTTAACACGCTTAATAACCCAGCTGGAGTTGAGGCATTCGCAGCCGCTATCAGAAGCGGGCAACGAATGGTCGATATGCTGGAGCCTAATGGATTTTATTGGGCGGCAACAGGCTCGCATTTGATGACTTTAACGCGAGAAGAAACTCCGGCTGGAGGGTTTACCTATACCCCAGGTATGATAGAAATTGGAGGCACAGATCAAATGTACAGGGTTGCCGATTCCGTCAGGTCGCAACTGAGCTCCGCGGGAATTGTGCCCACATCCAACACCACGGTAAAGTTTATAAGTATACCCGGCTTCGCGACCGGGCACCTATTTTCTCTGGGAAGCTCTGAATACTTAGCCTTTACAGGCAGTCGATATGACGGATTTTTCGACGAGCCGGCATATCTCCCCAGCAACACCCTGATGACGACACTGGAAGTCGCCGAGATTATGGAACATCTCAGGTATCGACAGGTTGGAGGAACGCTGATACCTACCGATGAAGAGTTGGTGTTTGAATAAGGCGCGATGCTATAGTAAAGCGGCTACCACACGGTAGCCGCTTTACTATATCAAAACATCACAATGCTCTCTATACTTCCACACCTACCGCTCTGGTTGTCGATTTCCAACACTACGGCAGAAATCCTTATATCATTCGGATCAGCCTCAAAGCGGGTTGGCAGACCTGTGCGCATTTTGTGTATAGCCGGCCCTGCCGTTACCCCAAGCACCGAACCTGTGCCCCCACACATGCCAACATCCGTGATGTAGCCGGTGCCGCCTGGCAGCACCACTGCGTCAGCAGTTGGGACATGGGTATGGGTGCCGACAACCGCGGAGACTTTGCCGTCCAAGTGGTAGCCCATACAGAGTTTTTCTGCGGTGGCCTCAGCGTGGAAATCTATGAGTATGCAAGGGGTAGTAATCGTCTCAAGCAGTCGGTCGATGCAGTCCAGCGGGTTTTGGATTGGGTCCATAAACACCTGGCCCTGCAAGTTGATGACACATAGGCGATTTTGCGGGTGCTCGTACAGGAAGACACCCTCCCCCGGCGCTGTTGGATGGTAGTTGGCCGGACGGATAATCCCCTGCCTCTTTTCCAAGACCTCGGCGACCTCTTTGCGGCGCAATGCGTGGTTTCCGGATGTGATTACATCCACCCCACTGTCCTGCATATGGCCCAGGCTCTTGGGGGTCATGCCGTTGCCTTCGGCTGAATTTTCCCCGTTAGCCACAGTTATGTCAACGCCGTAGCGCCGTTTTAGGAGAGGAAGCTTTTCGCGCAGGTAATCGCAGCCTGGCTGCCCAACCACATCGCCTACCATAAGGACTACCACCTAGCCGCCAACTCCTTTGTCATTGTTTTTTGGGGCTATCCCAAATCTTCAATCAGCGCGACCACCACGTCAAAGTCTTCACCCGGTCCGGTTCGGGCAGTACGGTGGAGTGTGAGGTCTACGGTGTCCCCTATCCGCTTGGTCTCTAAAACCGCGCGGATGTCGTTGAGGTTGAGGACACGGTAGCCGTCCATGTGAGTGATAATATCTCCAGGCAGAACCCCAGCTTCTGTAAGCCACTGGGACGAGATGGTTACAATCTGAACGCCCGCAGGTGCTGTTCCTTCCCTTACGATCTCTCCGGTAATGCCCAGCAGCACTCGTCCGGTTACCCGACCATGGACTATTAGCTGCTCTATAATCGGAATCGCGTAGGTAATCGGGATGGCAAACCCTATGCCCTCGTAACCCAGCTCAACGATTTTGGCGGTATTTATCCCAATGACCTGGCCAAACTCGTTGCTGAGCGGGCCACCAGAATTGCCGGGGTTTATGGCCGCGTCTGTCTGGATAAATATGGTTGAATCGTAAGGTGTAGCAACAACCCTGTTCACCGCCGAGACAACTCCGCGGGTTACGGTTCCGGCAAGCTCCAAGCCGCCGGGGTTGCCGATGGCCACCACCGTCTCCCCAACCTCAAGTTGATTCGAATCTCCCAGCACGGCCGCCGGCAATCCGGTGCGGTCAACCCGCAGCACAGCTATGTCGGTGCGGATGTCGTAGCCCACCAGCAGAGCCTCGTACTCGGACATATCTTCAAAGACCACTACCAAGGACTCGGCCCGCTCAACTACGTGGGCGTTTGTGACAATGTATCCGTTTTCGGTTACTATTATACCGCTACCCTCGCTGTCCGGCCTGAGCACACGGCCCGAGCCGTAGTTAATTATCCCAACAACCGAGGGGCGAACTACCTGGGCTACTTGGGGTATGGTCATGAGTTCGCCCGGGACAGGTATACGATTGCTGGATGGTGGCCGAGACTCGATTCTTAAGTTTACTTCCCCGCTGCCGGAAGGTGACGGCTGCGGGCGTGGTGTGGGCGTGATGGCTGTGTCTTCGTATTCGTGTGTGAAATTATACGTAGTTGCGGGATTCGTGATAGCGTTGTACGCGAGAATGCCCACCACGCTCACCGATACTAGGCAGAGTACGACCACCGCCAAAACCACGAGGCCGCGAGATCTTTTCTTGCGCGGCCTCGTAGCCTGCTCAGCCCCATGGTACTCATTAAAATCCCATTGGTGCTGACCTCGGGCAGGGCGCGGCTGTACAGGGGTAGCGGTCGTGTGCGCATAAGTGCCTGGCTGGTACGGCTGCCCCTTCCTTACATATAAGCTGTAGTTGCGCTTGCTGTACGGGGAGTCGCCGCCCTCGCCTATAAGCCGGCCCGTCTCTCGGCCCGGTTGGTCGACGTTGTTAGGCTGTTCCGCCGTTCCAGGCTGCGGGGCGCCTTTTTCATCGTGTTCACTCACGCGAATACCCTCCGTAAACTTATTCTGCTGTCGGCCCGGTCTCATCAACACTGATGAGAAGTCCGCCTATGTCTTGGGGCAACATACTCTTTATCTTCGCGTTGAATAAATGCACTCTAGAGCTTAACTTCAGCTCAAACCTCGGTATAAGTGGGGCATCCTCCGGCAGAATGCTATCAGTATGTATTCTGCACCTGCCGCTTATTTTCAATTCATCGCCGTCAACTCTTATAACAGTCCCTAGAACCGGCTGCTTTCGCTGCTTGTGATTAAGAGGAATCCCACGGTTGCCTGCTCTTGGCGCAATATATTTTGCCGTGTCGCCGACCTTTAAGTTGGTTGAGTTTAAGCCTTTCGCGACCATCTTATCCAATATATCTCGCTCTGTCTTGGTGTTGTAGTGTTCTTTCCACCGGTTGTGCTGGCTGATGTTAAACGTATAAATCACATCTTTAATCGGCATCTGGCCAAGCTCCTGTTTATAACGGCGATCCTTAGATGTCACAGTAAATAAAAAGCCTATTACAAATACAAGACCAAGCAGCGGCGCCAAAAAAGGTACAATAAATGCAAGACCAAGCGTCGATAGTATGTCTTCCAGCATGTGGCGTTTACCTTTCTCTGCTCAGGGCCGGCTATTGTGCAATCAGCCCTTTGGTATAATTGCGCATCAAGAGCCGGTTGCCCTACAGTGGCGAGGCGCTGTGCATTGTATAATATACATGCCTTTCAGTGTATATTATACTGCATACCCACCCAAAAAGCTATGCTTTTTATTGCCTCCGAGCATAGAAGTTTACCAACTTCTACCCCCTGGCCTCACCCTTTGCCTTCTCCTTAGTCTCATGCTCCTTAATGATTTGCTTGGGTGGATTTGGGATGCAGACCTCAAACTCGGTATATTCGCCCTCAGCCGTGCGGACAAAAATCTCGCCTTTATGGTAGTTGATAATCGACTTCACAATATGCAGCCCAAGACCTACCCCGCTCTTATTGAGGGAGCGGCTTTTATCTGACTTGTAAAAGCGCTCGAACAGCAGCGGCACCTCAGATTTTTCCAGCCCGGCCCCCGTGTTGCGGATAGCTACAAAGGTGCGCTGAGCATCGGTTTGGTAGTTGAAAGTCACCACACCGCCCTCGTTGACAAACTTGACGGCGTTGTCCACCAGGTTATAAATTACCTGGTGCATGAGGTCTATGTCGGCCCAGACCCAGACTTTGTCGGCGTCCAAGCCCTCCAGGGTTAGGTTCTTCTCTTCGATGGCTTGCTCGAAGTTGAAGACTGTCTTGCGCATGATTTCGCTGACATCAAACAAAGTTGGGTTAAGGTTAAGTTCCCCAGTCTCGATCCGGGCGGTGTCGAGCATCGATCGGACCAGACGAGCCAGACGCTTCACCTCACCGGACACAAGCTCCAAGTACTGGCCGTGCTTCTCTTCTGGGATGGTGCCGTCTAATATGCCGTCCACAAAGCCACCGATTGTGGTCATCGGGGTCTTAAGCTCGTGGGAAACATTTGCCACGAATGATCGTCTCGTGGTTTCGGTCACTGCCAGAGTTGAGGCCATGTTGTTAAATGCCATAGCCAGCTGCCCGAGCTCGTCGTAACCACCCACCTGCACCCGCTTAGAGAAATCCCCTTGGGAGAAGCTTTGGGTGGCGCTGAGCATCTCTTTTAGCGGACGGACAATGCTGGAGGTAATGAAATATATCAGCACAAAGGCGATAAACAACACAACCGCCGCGCTTATGCTGAACATATTGAGGAGCTCACGCAGGAAGACCATCTGGCTGGCTGTGTTGGCGCAGGCAAATACCACGCCTATCACCTGCCCATAAGCGTGTACCGGCACACCTACCACATGATGAGTTTCATCGAAGAAGCCGCCCAGTGTCCCGGTACCTGAAAACTGCGAGCTAATGGCCTGGGAGACTACGTCATGCGGAATGCTCTCTCCTCTGGCTCTTGGCCCCTCTGGCCCGGCGCTGTAGAGCACTGTACCGCCTACATTAGTAAAGAAGAGCTCAACATCCATAGCGAGTGCCAAAAGCTCGTATACTTCGGATATACCACGCTGGTCAATTATGCCAATGTGTGGAAATGCGTGGTAATTCTGGGCCGTGATCTCGGCTGCAGTACGGGCGTTTCGCTCAAGCATAGCATATCTGTCACCTTGGAAGTACTGAGAGGCAAACACCATCAAAACGGCGCCCAGTATAATTATACTGAGCACCATACAAAAGGAGAATATGGCAAAATATTTGCGAAAAAGGCTAGTGCTATTCACCGGCTGCACCTACTCTTTAACTTCAAACTTGTAACCCACGCCCCAAACAGTCTTAAGCGTCCATTTGTCCGAGACGCCTTCAAGTTTTTCCCGTAGCCGCTTGATGTGCACATCCACTGTCCGCGAGTCGCCGTAATACTCGAAGCCCCAGACCTCGTCCAGTAGCTGATCGCGGGTATAGACCCGGTTGGGATTGCCAGCCAAGTGAAAGAGCAGTTCGAGCTCTTTTGGCGGGGTGTCCACCGCCTTGCCGTCCACCTTGAGCTCGTACTTGGTCATGTTGACCACAAGTTTGTCGTAACTGACTTCCTTTGTGTCCGCGCCGTCGTTAGTTTTGTCGGTACGTCTCAGCACCGCTTTGATGCGGGCGACGATCTCTTTAGAATCGAAGGGCTTGACTACATAGTCGTCAGCACCCAGCTCCAGGCCAAGAACCTTATCAAATGTCTCGCCTTTGGCGGTAAGCATAATTATAGGTGTGTTCGACTTCTTGCGGATTTCCCGCAGCACTTGCCAGCCGTCCAGTTTAGGCATCATCACGTCCAGCAGAACGATGTCAGGGGCTTCCTTAGTAAAGCCGGCAAGAGCCTCCTCGCCATCGTTGGCGGTGATCACTGCGAAGTCCTCTTTTTCCAGGTATAGCCGTAGGAGCTCAACTACATTCTTTTCATCGTCCGCAACTAGTATTTTTCCTTTTTGCATAATTTAGGTCCTCCCAGGCGAAAAATGACGATAAATAATATACATTACCATTATAGCCCAAAACGGTGCGCAATGATGAATTTTTTCTTAAGTTTTTGAATTTTTATTGACAATTGGCAATGCGGCATGGACAATATACAGTGGATTGTAGCGGCCGCACATTGGGCTGCCCACCCTTTAAAATGATAGGTTGTATTAAATTGAGGAACGCCCTGGTGTGCGTCCCCTACAACAATTGTCAACCAGATGAAAGGATTGTTCCCTCATGAAACTAGGTCTAGTAGGACTTCCGAATTCGGGCAAGACCACACTGTTCAACGCTGTTACCGGCACCAAAGCGGCCAGCGCCAACTACATGTTCAGCACCACTCAGCCAACCACAGGTATCGTGCCGGTGCCAGACCAAAGGCTGGACAGGCTTGCCGAAATCCACGACCCCAAGAAGATTACGCCCGCCACTTTGGAGATTGTCGATATCGCAGGGCTGACCAGAGGGTCGTACAAGGGTGAAGGTTTGGGTAATAAATTCCTGGCCGACATACGGGAAGTTGACGCACTCGTTCACGTTGTCCGCTGCTTTGAAGACGATGAAGTTGTCCACGTAGACGGCGAGCTGAATCCTGCTCGTGATATTGAGACCGTCAATCTTGAGCTGGTCTTCTCTGACTTAGACATACTCGAGCGACGGATTGACCGCACCACCAAAGCCGCAAAGGGCGACAAAAAGCTGCTACCGGAACTAGAGCTGCTCGGCCGCCTGAAAGAGCACTTCGAGCTGGGTGCCAGTGCGCGGAACTTTACCTGCGAGAACGATTTGGATAAAGAGATTATCGCAAGTATTCCCCTGCTCTCAGCCAAGCCGGTTATTTATGCCGCTAACTTGAGCGAGAAGGATCTCACCGCCTCGCTGGAAGGCAACTCGCTTTACAGCCCTGTAGCTGCTGTAGCCGGAGAAGAAGGCGCACAAGTGCTGCCTGTCTGCGCCAAATTTGAGGAAGAGATAGCCGAGCTTAGCCCCGAGGAAAAAGAGATGTTCTTGACAGACGTCGGGCTGGAAGAGAGCGGGCTTGACCGGGTAATCCGCAGCGGGTACGCCTTGCTGGGGCTTATATCCTTTTTAACCGCCGGCAAACCGGAGGTTAGAGCCTGGACTATTCGCAAAGGGACGCGCGCGCCGCAGGCGGCGGGCAAAATCCACACCGACTTTGAAAAAGGCTTTATCCGAGCCGAAGTAATCGCATACAACGACCTTGATACCTTGGGCACAATGGCCGCCGCAAAAGACAAGGGCCTGGTCCGTTTGGAAGGCAAAGAATACGTTGTACAGGACGGCGATGTCATACATTTCCGCTTCAATATTTAAGGCGCTAACAACTTTGTGTAATTATTATAAATTTTGAGTTGCATTTCGCGTTATTTGATGCGTATCATATATAAATACCGGGCATTACTACTCAGAACATAGTGTTTTTTCGTTGTTGCGGTATTTGACAAAACTTTCCTACATTGGCTATAATGGGCGATGGATTTGAGCTTAGATTCTGATACCTATCAGACAAAGCTAATTAAAGGAGAGTTTTATGGATACGAAAATACGCAAACCCGGGCGAATGTTACCGGTAAAAATTTTAGTCTGCACTCTTGTGAGCGCCCTTGTACTAGGTCTATTTACCCTTCCCGCAATGGCTGCGCCCACTACACCTGCTACAGATCGCACTTTTAACGTTTACTTTGTAATCGACGGCTATGTCACCCCCGCTGAGGCGTCTTTTGGCTTCAGTCTGCTGGACGCGCTTGATACTGCCGGCATTGTGCTCGGTGAGCAGTACAGGCAAGGTGATATGGTTAGGCGTCCGGTTAGCCCGGACGAAGTCTACCGGGTAGAGTTCAGAGGCGGCGAAGGCGCACCGGTTCTGCAGGAAGTCCCCTACGAAACCGTGCGGGTCCCCACTTCCCTCTTTCCTGAGGGCACGATTATGCGGGTCAACTACGGCAGACCGGGAATGCGCGAGGGCCGGTATGGTACTCTGCTGCTCAACGGCGAGGTTGTCGGAAGTGTCCTGCGCAGCGAAACGATTATCGAAGCTCCGGTAAATTCCAGAGTGCTGGTCGGCACCCCCGGAGAGCGTATCTCACCTTTTGACTTTGAATGGGAACGCTGCGAGTTCGGCAACCCGGTGGGCTACCATAAAAGGCTGACCAACCAGCGGGCTACCGCGTACAGCGACCGAGTGGGCACAATAACCTCCACCGGGCAAAGGGCAGCCGTTGGTCTGGTAGCCGTTAATCCCCGAAATATACCCTACGGCTCGCTGCTCTACATTGCGAGCGAGTGCCGCACTTTTGTTTACGGCTACGCCATAGCCGCGGACACCGGCGGCGACCTTATGCGTGGGCGGATTGATATCGACCTCTTCTACGACAGCCATTTAGAAACCATACACCACGGCAACCGCAGGGTAAACGTTTTTGTACTGCAGCTGCCGCAGTAGCAACTAGATAGATCATACTGATGGCGCCGGGATTTGATCCGGCGCCATTTTGCGAGGTATCAGCTATGAACGATTATAGCTGAGGAACTTGCAAGAGTTGGGAAATTTTTGAAGTTAAAGGTTTTTAAGTTCAAGGTCAAAAACTTAAGGTCAAAATAAAGACCAAATTTGAATTAGCCCACGGGCTGGGGATAATGAACCGCTCATGCCGCGGAGGCACTTACTTTTCTTTGTCTCGCCAAAGAGAAGTAAGCAAAAAAAAGCGACTGGGGGGAGGACCGGGAGAGCTCCAAGAGCAGTCGCTCTCAACTCCCCCAGACCCCCTCTCCACAGACGGGTGAGCGAAAACCAGAACGTCTGTTGGTGTGTAATTATTACGTGCTCACGACTTGTCAACAGCGGCATAGCTGACACCAAGCGTTTAGCCGCGAAGTTAACCCCTGCCGGCATAGCCGCTGGATAAGCCGTGCAATTCCATCGTAAGGACTACCAGCAAACCTACCCAGACGCTATGCGAGCCCGAGTTTTAAGAGTAAGGAATTCCCACCGTGAGGGGTTTGCTGTTGGCTATGCCATTGTTGACAAACACTGTGGCTGCGGAACTGAATCACCAGTCCACACACCTACCGCCCCCACCAACGTGCCCTTGACCTACCAGTGGGGGTCTGGGGGAGTTGTTTGCGACTGAACTTGGAGCAAACCCGGTCCTCCCCCAGTCGCTTTCTTTGCTTACTTCTCTTTGGCGAAACAAAGAAAGTAAGTGCCTCCGCGGTACGAGCGGCACATTATCCCCAGCCCGCAGGCTGAGTTAAGATTAAGACCTTAACCTAGATCTTGACCTATCCCACCAATGCCCAGATGGGGGTACACGGGCAGGAGAATCCCACCCCTACAACGACAGGTTTGTGTAATTGGCCGGGACATGCCCGAGTGTGCGTACCCTACAGCCGCATGTTGTTCGGCACACCTTTACGATATAGATGTCGCACCATCAGGCAAAGTATCGGCGCAAAAATAAGCCCCCAGACACCCGCAATTCTTAGGCCGGCGTACATGGCAGTGACCGCGGCCAGTGGATGCAGACCAATCTGCCCGCCCAGTATGCGCGGCTCGAGCACCTCGCGCAGTATACTGATACCCACCCACAGGGCTATCATCCCAACGCCTGTACCCGTAGAGCCAGTTAGAAGCAGATATATCCCCCAAGGCAGAAGCACCATACCACTGCCGATGATTGGCAAAAAATCCAGCAGAGCTATGAAAGCGGCCGCCGCAAAGAAGCTGCTCCTGCCCAAAGCCCAGAGGCCGGTCGCCAGTATAACAAAGGTGCCCCCCATAATTATTGCGTAGGCCCTCAGCGCCCTGCCGATTGTGGTAAATAGGTAGTCCCGCAGGCCAAGAACGGTCTCGCGGTGCTGCTCTGGGATAAACCCAATTGCGCCCTCGCGAATTTTTGGGTAGTCGGCCAATATGAGTACCGAGGACAGGATGGTAAAAATTACTGCTATGGCAGCAATCGGTAACTTGCCTGCGAAGTTCCCAAGCAGCTCCAGCCCCCGCTGCGAAGCCGTTGTGGCGGCTCCACCCAGAGCGTTGTTGACGATATCCAGCGCGCTGCTGGCTCCCGCGCCGACGGTGCCGGCAAATGCGCGACCACCGGCAACTTCTTCAATACGTTGGCTGATCGTCTGCAGCATAGGCTGTACCCCAGTCTCGTAAAGCTCGGGCAAGCGCTCGCCAAACTGTTGCGCACGCCCAAACAAATAGGCCCCCAGCAGCCAAAATCCTCCACCCAGCACCAAGTAAAACAATACCGCGGATACTATCGACGCTCTGCGCATACCCATGCGCGAGTGCCTTTTGATAAGCCCAGCCAGCGGGCGCAGTATATACGCAATCAAGGAGCCAAGCAGGAACGGTAAAAACCAAGCAAACAGATACCGCCCAACTACCCAAAGCAAAAAAACACAGCCACCAAAAAACGCGCCTTTAATCAGCCACTCTCTCATCCTCTCGACACTCATGGCGCCCTCCGTTATGCCGCATTCGGCTTCCTTAGAACTGTCATTCAATAACGAGAGTTGCCTACAAGCCGAAGCGATTTTTTCGTTAGGTGAGGAAAACTGACGAAGTATAGCGGAAAAATCGCCGGCTAGCGGGCAACTTGAGTATTGAATACAGGTTCTTAATTTTATGCAGTTAGCTTCCCCTTTTTTCGAGCAATATTTGCTCGTGCTTGTCTAGGCCGCCAAATTCCCTCCACTACTTGGTGCAAATCTGCAAACTATTCCCTGTTTTCTCCTAATCACGAGATATGCGGACTATTGTCTGTGTAATTTAAAATTTAGACGATTTTTTGGTGATATTCGCCGTATTTTGACCAATTTAGTCTTTGTCAGCTCTTGCTTCACGTGGTATAGTGTTTTAAAAGAACTACAGTCGTTTTTGGAGGGTGGACACTTTGCAAGATGACAAACCACGGGCAGACATCCCATTGCCAAGCGGAGAGGGACAATATCTTCTGGTGGATAGCCGCGTTTTGCCAGGCGCTTTTAGCAAGGTTGTGCGGGCAAAGCAGCTTTTAGCCCAAGGCAAAGCAAAGAGCTTGACCGAAGCTACAAAGGCGGCCGGGCTTTCTCGTAGCGCATTTTACAAGTATAAGGACTGCGTTTTTACCTACCAGAACACCTCTACTCGTCAGATAGCCACCCTTTCGGCCGAGCTGGTGGACGAGCCTGGGGTACTCAGCGAGGTGTTGTCTGTGCTTTTCAAAAGCGGGGCAAACATACTCACCGTAAATCAAAATATCCCGGTGGACAGCGTGGCCCCGGTGTCAATTTCCATGCGCACCGAAGGCTTGCGGGTAGACGTCCAGTCCATGGCCGGCGAGCTGCGAAAACTGGACGGCGTAGTCAGTTTGCGCATACTTTCCAACTGAGGTGAAAATCCATATGATAAACATTGCTGTTTTAGGACACGGGGTGGTAGGCTCCGGCGTGGTGCAACTGCTGGAAAAAAACCGGGAGAGCATCAGCCGCAAGGCTGGGGCCGATATCTGTGTCAAGAAAATTTTGGACCTGCGGGAATTTCCTGGTCTACCATACGCAGAAAAATTCTGCACAAACTTTGGTGAAATTTTAGCCGACCCCGAAATTCGCGTTGTAGTCGAAGTTATGGGCGGCACTCACCCAGCTTACGACTACGCTGCTAGCGCGCTGAAGGCCGGAAAAAGCGTGGTGACTTCCAACAAAGAGCTGGTCGCTGCCAAGGGCCACGAGCTTCTTCGCCTTGCGGGGGAGACAGGCCAAAACTTCCTGTTTGAGGCAAGTGTTGGGGGCGGTATCCCTATTATCCGACCTTTGCACCAATGCCTTGGGGCCAACGAAATCGATGAAATTGTGGGCATCCTCAACGGCACAACTAACTTTATCCTCACCAAGATGATTCGCGAGGGTATGGGTTTCGGCGACGCGCTAGGAATTGCTCAAGAACTCGGTTACGCTGAGAAAGACCCAACCGCCGACATTGAGGGGCACGACACCTGCCGCAAAATTTGTATTCTGGCGTCCCTGGCGTTTGGCAGCCACGTTTACCCAACGAGCGTTGACACTCGCGGTATAACTCAAATATCCGCCGAAGATGTCTGCTACGCTCAAAGTATAGGGCGTGTGATTAAGCTGCTGGGCCATGCCCGCAAAATAGGCGATAAGTGCGAAATTTGGGTCGGCCCGGCTATGATAGAGCGTGATAGCCCGCTGGCTGGGGTCGAGGACGTATTCAATGGCATTCTGGTGAGAGGGGACGCCACCGGCGACGTAGTATTTTACGGCAAGGGTGCGGGCGGCCTGCCCACCGCTTCGGCGGTGATAAGCGATATCATCGACTGCGTCACAGCCGAGGGCACCATCGTTTCTCTGCACTGGGCAGGCGCAGACGATAGCAAACTGGCTAAGCCAGGCGAGCTGCCCACTACGCGCTACCTGCGCTGCAAGGGCAAGGGTTTTGACACCGTGGAATGTGTGCTTGGCAAAGTGAATCCGCTTCACCGCCCGGACAAGCCTGATGATGAGCTTGCCTTTATAGCCCCAGCCATGTCCGGTTCCGAGCTCGAGCAAAAACTTTCTCAGCTTGGGGTACATGGGGTTGAGGTCGCCGGCAACATTCGGATATGGGGGCAGGGTGAAATATGACAGTAAAAGTTAGAATCCCCGCTACAAGCGCAAATATTGGTCCTGGATTTGACAGTTTGGGGCTGGCGGTCAGCATGTACAACTATGTATACATCAGCGAGGCCGCGGGCTGCCATGTGTCATCCCGCGACGATGCGGACATTCCAACGGATGAAGAGAACCTTGTGTACAAAACCGCCAGAGAACTCTATAATATAGTAGGGCATCCGTTTAAGGGACTCGCCATTGAGCAGATAAGCCATATTCCGCAAGCACGAGGGCTGGGCAGCAGCTCGGCCTGCATAATCGGCGGACTGGTGGGGGCTAACCAACTGATGGGCTGCCCTCTCAGCCAGGACGAGATTATCGACCTGGCTGGCGTGATGGAGGGCCACCCGGACAACTCTACGCCCGCGTTGATTGGCGGGCTGGTCACCGCCGTACTGGATGAGGGCAAGGTTCACTATGTAAAGCAGGAGATTGGCCCCGAGCTCAAGTTCGCGACCATTATCCCCGACTTTGAGCTAAAGACTTCGGTAGCCCGGGCCTGCTTACCAGAGGCTATCTCGCATATGGACGCAAGGTTCAACCTTGCGCGCTCGGCACTTATGGCGGTCTCCCTTTACAGCGGCAAATATGAGAATCTGCAGGTCGCCGCTGGAGATCGGCTCCATCAGCCTTACCGCTTAAAGTTCATACCGAATGCCGAGGAGGTAATTCAGCTCTGCTACGACGCCGGAGCATACGCCGCCTACATAAGCGGGGCCGGCTCCTCCCTAATGGCGATTTTCAATGACAGCAAACTGGACTTTGAGCAGAAGACCAGAGATGCCTTAGACAAAATCGGGCTGGAAAAGTGGGGGCTGCATATCCTCTCGATCGACAATCGCGGCGCACTTGTCATGCTTGACTAAGCGGAACCTATGTTCAAGAAAGGAAGACACACTATGAGCTTGATTGTTCAGAAGTTCGGGGGATCCTCTGTGCGGGATACCCAGCGGCTCCTCAATGTGGCCGAGATTGTCTCGGAGGCGTATGACAACGACAACGATATTGTGGTTGTCGTTTCCGCTCAGGGTAAGACTACCGATGAGCTTATCGCCAAAGCGGGTGAGATCACCAGCAAGCCCTCCAAGCGGGAAATGGACGCACTTATGTCCACCGGGGAGCAGATAAGCGCAGCTCTATTGGTAATGGCCCTCAACGAACGTGGGTACCCGGCGGTCTCTCTCACCGGGTGGCAGGCCGGCTTCCAGACAGACAGAAACCACACCCGAGCCCGCATTAAGCGGATTGACAAAGAGCGGATTGAGAACGAGCTGGACAAAAAGCGGATTGTGGTCGTAACCGGCTTCCAGGGAATCAACCGCTACGACGATATAACCACTCTTGGCCGCGGCGGGTCGGATACCAGCGCAGTGGCATTAGCCGCGGCACTGAACGCTGACCGCTGCCTAATTTACACAGATGTCGATGGCGTTTATACCGCCGACCCCCGCTTGGTGAAGGGCGCTGTCAAGCTGGACGAAATTACCTATGACGAGATGCTTGAGCTGGCAACCTTGGGCGCGCAAGTGTTGCACAACCGTTCGGTTGAGCTCGCGAAAAAATATAACGTGGAACTGGAAGTGCTCTCCAGCCTAGAAAGATTGCCGGGGACGATAGTCAAGGAGGTAGCAAAAGTGGAAAAGCTGATGATAACCGGTGTCGCCAAAGACGACAAGGTAGCTCGTATAGCCCTTCTCGGCCTGCCGGATAAGCCGGGAGTCGCTTTTAAGGTGTTCTCCCTGCTGGCCAGCAACCGGATAAACGTGGATATAATCTTGCAAAGTATCGGTCGCGACGATACCAAGGACATCACCTTCACTGTGTCCGATAGCGAAAAGCAAGCCGCGCTGGATGTCCTGCAAAGCCAGGCCGCAATCATTGGTATTGAGGAAATCGTGGCCGACTGCAACATAAGCAAGGTGAGCATCGTGGGCGCGGGCATGGAGAGCAACCCCGGCGTCGCCGCCAGAATGTTCGAGGCCCTGGGAGAATCGAACATAAATATTCATATGATCTCTACTAGCGAGATAAAGATTTCTGTCCTCATCGACAAAGAGCTTGGCTCGAAGGCGGTGGCGGCTATTCACGCAGCTTTTGAGGTGTAGGTAGACATAGCCCTCTAAGTTTTATGGCAACCAAAAGTCCCTGGTTTTTTGAATCAAAACCACTAGTAAACTAGTGGTATGCACAAGCCCTGGAAGGGCATATTACAGGCTTAACCCCTCAAGGGGCATTGAAAAAGTTTAGCACCGCATTACAATCTCGGGCAGCCGCTTAA
>WRAV01000012.1 GCA_009780025.1 Oscillospiraceae bacterium
ACTCCTGCCTCTGTTGACAAGCCGGGAGTTCGCAAGAATTGCACACGGGTAAACGCTCTAGTCTTCGCTTACCTGTCCGTATAGAGGGGGTCTGGGGGAGTTGTGCGCGACTGACCTTGGAGCGCACCCGGTCCTCCCCCAGTCGCCTTTCTTTGCTTACTTCTCTTTGGCGAGACAAAGAAAGTAAGTGCCTCCGCGGCATGAGCGGCACCAATGTCCCAGCCCGCAGGCTGAATCAATATTTGGTCTTGAACTTGACCTGAGCCCCCGAAACTTCAGCACCAATCACGAAACGTCACTGGAAATCAGCGGGCCGCGCAGGAGCGCGGCCCCTACAATGATCGTGTGTGGAATTAGGCAGGTCGCACAGGGGTGCGGTCCCTACGGTGCTAGTGTGCACAGCAGGGCGGCAAACTCCCGCAGCGCCCTCCCCCGATGGCTGAGGTAATCCTTCTCCGCCTTGGGCCGCTCGGCCATGCTCTTGCCGTCCACGTAAAATATCGGGTCGTAGCCAAAACCGCCGTCGCCTTTGGGCGCGTGCCCTATCATCCCTTCGCAAACTCCCTCGCAATCGAGGACGTTTTCTCCGTCCATCACCAGGCATAGATGACAGATGAATCGTGCGGTGCGCCTCTCATCCGGCACGTCGTTAAGCTCGCCCACCAGCGCAGAAATCCGTGTCTCGTAGCTGGCGTTCTCGCCCTGGTAAAAGGCTGTGTCCAGCCCGGGGCGACCGTCTAGCGCGTCCACGCAGAGGCCGGAATCGTCTGCCAGGCTGGGCAGCCCGCTGGCCTCGAAGAATGCCCGGGCCTTGAGCTGCGCGTTTTCGGCGAAGGTGGTTCCGGTCTCGTCAACCTCTATACTTACGCCCGCCTCTGCCGGCGAGATAACGCTCACACCCAAAGGTTCGAGTATCCGGCAGATTTCAATCAGCTTGTCTGGGTTGTTTGTGGCCGCTAAAATTTTGGTTGTCAGCATTATTGGTCCTCCGTATGAATTCGCGCGGACGACCGGGGGCGGTCGTCCCTACTGCCCATACTCTTCGCCCTCCGGGGCTGCAATTTCGACTGGCTCGAAGAGCGCCTCGGCGAACTGCGCGGGCTCGAATGGGCGCAGGTCGGTAATCTTTTCGCCCACGCCGACAAACTTCACCGGCAGCTTGGTCTCTTCTTTGATAGCGATGACCACCCCGCCTTTGGCCGTACCGTCCAGTTTGGTGAGCACAAGGCCGGTCAGCCCTGCCGCCTCCTCGAACTGGCGGGCCTGGCTGAGGGCGTTCTGGCCGGTGGTGGCGTCGAGTACAAGCAGGGTTTCCACGCTGGAGTCGGGCAGTTCGCGGCTGATTACTCTGCGGATTTTGCTCAGCTCGTCCATCAGCTGCTTTTTGTTGTGCAGCCGCCCGGCGGTGTCGCATATTACCACATCCGCGCTGCGGGCCTTGCCGGCCTGCATTGCGTCGAAGACCACAGCTGCGGGGTCGCTGCCCTGAGCGTGTTTGATTATCGGCACGTCTGCCCGCTCGGCCCAAACCCCGAGCTGTTCGATCGCCGCCGCCCGGAATGTGTCCGCCGCGCAAAGCAGCACGCTCTTGCCCTCACCTTTAAGCTGGTGGGCCAGCTTGCCTATAGTAGTGGTCTTGCCCACCCCGTTAACCCCAATTATCAGGATCACGCTGGGCGATGTGTCCAAGTTAAGTCCGCATTCACCCTCGAGCATGGCGGCCACAATCTCGGCCAGCATTCCCTTTAGCTGGGCGGGGTCGGTCGCGCCGGTGCGCTTAATTTCCTCGCGCAGCTTTTTGACGATAACTCCAGCTGTAGCCGCGCCCACATCGGCGAGGATAAGGCTCTCTTCAAGCTCGTCGATAAGCTCCTCGTCAATTGTTGTAAAGGAGTTTACGATTAAGTCCATCTGACGGGAGAGGCCCTCCCGTGTTTTTTTCAGCCCATCGCTGATTTTAGAAAAGAATCCCATATTACCCGCCCCTTTATTAAGTTGAGCTGTCAACAGCCAGCAGGTTCTGCGCTATGCCGTTTCGATTGTCACCACGAGTATCTCAACATCTTCGACCGGGCGGTTGAGGTTGTCCCAGTCGCTGACCTGCACGACGGCGATAGCATCAACCACATTCATTCCTTCAACCACCTGCCCGAATATTGTATCATATGCGGAAGGCCAAGCGGCCAGGTGCGGAGAGCCGCCCACCTGCAAAAAATAAGCGATTACATCTTCCGAGAAACCGGCGGAGCGCAAGCTTTCCTCCGTGTAGTCTTCGCTTTGCGGCTCGCTGCCCTGTACGATATAGAACTGGCTCATATTGGTGCCAGGGCCGGCGTTTGCCATAGCCAGCGCCCCGCGAAAACTCCAGAGCTCATCGCTGGGCTCGTCCGCGAAGGGCTGCAGGTTGCCCTCTTCGTCCAAAAAAATACTCATGCCGCCTGTTCCGATACCCTCCGGGCACCCGCCCTGAATCATAAAGTCATTTATTACCCGGTGAAAAATAAGCCCGTTGTAGAACCCCTGCCCGGCTAGGCCGACAAAGTTTTCCACCGCTATCGGCGCGTGCTGGGGAAAGAGCCGGATACGAATGGTGCCCATGCTTGTTTCCATCACCGCAATAAGGTCGCCCGGTTGCGGCGGCTGTGCCTGGACTAAGCCGCCCCAATCCGGCTGCATGGCGTATTCCGCCTCTTCATCATAGTAGTCATACTCATCCGTCAGCTCCTGGAACCAGGCGTACTCCACCGCTTCTTCGCCGTACCCATACTCATCCGGCGGCATAGTGTACGGTTCGCTGGTATCGGATTGCAGCGGCGGTGGTGTTGTGGGGGTGGGCGCACAGGAGGAAAGTATAACTCCAATAGCAAGCACTGCCGTGATTATTTTCTTTACCACGCAATCACATCCTCCCAAGTATTGGTTCTAATCTTATAGCTACGGGCGAACATTCGTCTCCCCTCAACTCCAAGCAGCCGCTACCCACTCATCCCCAATTTATCCTCCACCTCGCTCGCCTCAAGCTTGAGCAGCTTCGAGGTTCCCTTCTCCTGCATGGTCACGCCGTATAGGGTGTCGGCCTCTTCCATTGTGCCCCGGCGGTGAGTGATCGCTATAAACTGCGTGTTGGTGCTCATCCTGCGCAGATAGGTCGCGAACTTAACCACGTTTACGTCATCCAGCGGCGCCTCGATTTCGTCGAGCACGCAAAAGGGCGAGGGCCGCACCCGCAGGATTGCAAAGTAGATGGCTATGGCCACGTAGGCCTGCTCCCCGCCGGAAAGCAGCGATAGGTTCTTTATAATTTTGCCCGGCGGCTGGACAAATATTTCCACGCCGGCCTCAAGGACGTCCTCGCTGTCGGTTAGGGTGAGTTCGGCCCGCCCACCCCCGAACAGCTGGACGAATATCTTGCTAAAGTGCCGCGCGATCTTCTCGAAGTTCTCGGTAAATATCTCGCGCATGTCCTGGGTCAGCCCGCCGATGAGCTCCAGCAGCTTTCGCTTGCTCTCCTCCACGTCACCCACCTGCTCCGACATGAACTTGTACCGCTCGCTCACCTCGGCATACTCTTCGATTGCCCCCAGGTTTACCGAACCCAGGGCGCGTATTTTTCCGCGCAACTCGCTCAACCGGCGCTGGGCTTCGCTCTTGCTCTCTAGGGTCACGGCAACTTCCGCCGCCTCTGAGCGGGTCAGCTCATACTCATCCCAGAGCTTGGAGATTATCTGGTCGTGCTCCCCCTGAATAGACGCCTTGCCCGCCTCAAGCTCGGCCATCTCCCGGGAGACTACCTCCCGCTTGGATGAAAGCTCTTTGTCGGCGGTGTGCAGGGTGGTTATTTTAGCTTCCAGCTCGTTTCGCGCTGCGCCCAGCTCGGTTATCTTAGCGCTCATGGCCTCTTTTTCTTCCAGGCGGGTTTTATTCTCCTGGTCAACCTGGGCAATCCGAGCAAGGATTTCGGCGTTCTCGGTAGTCAGACGAACCTTCTTCTCCTCCAGCTGCTCGGCGCGCTCACCCTCTCCTTGCCTCGTAAGGGTCAATTGCTCGAGCTCCTGCTCCAGCCGCTCCAGGTCTTTTTGTGCGGTCAAATGGCTCATGCGCAGTTCCGCCAGTGCTTCCTGCGCCGCACTCACCCCAACATTCAGGGAATCTCTGCGGTTCTGGGCACCGGCTGTTCCAGCCTCCAGCTCAGCTAGGCGGGCGTCCATCTCCTCGAGCATGGTAGCGGCACCAAGCTCCTGGTCTTTAAGCCCTTCCAGCCGGGCAACCAAGCTCTCTTGCTCTTTCTTGGCAAGATCACGGTTGGCGGCTGCATTCTCGATATTCTTTGCCAGCTGGGTCTGCGTTGCCGCAAGTCGGATAATCTCTTCCTGCGCGGTTTGTATGTCGCCGTCCAGTCCGGCAAGGGCTGCGTCAACGGCGCTCAGCTCTTCTGCAATGGACTTGCGGCTCGGCTCAAGCTGGGCTGCCTGGGCCTCCAGCTGTTTTGCCTGTTCCTGCAGCCGCTCGATCTCCCGTCGGCGGCCAAGCACACCGGCCCCTTTAGAGGACGACCCACCGGTGAACGAGCCACCCGCGTTGATCACTTGGCCGTCCAGGCTTACCACCCGCAGAGAGTAACCCATTGCCTTGGCGATTTTGCCGGCAGTGTTTAGGTCTTCGGCCACCAGCACCCGACCTAGTAGTTGGTCCGCTACCTTGGCATAGCGGCTGTTAATCTGCACAAGCTCACTGGCAAGGCCAATAAAGCCCTCCTGCCTGCGGGCGGGGTCAAGGTTACGGGCGGTTTCACCCTTTATGGTGTCCAGTGGCAGAAAGGTTGCCCTGCCCGAGCGGCTTTCTTGCAATGTGCGGATAGCCCGCTTCGCGCAGACCTCGTCCTCCACCACAATGTTTTGCATAGCAGCGCCCAAGGCGGTCTCGATGGCGAGAGTGTACTCATTCTCGACTGAGATAAGCGAGCTCACCGGGCCTATAATCCCGCTCAGCGCCCCCCGCCCCGCCTGGGACAATATGTACTTCACGCTCCCCGCAAAGCCCTCCATCGACTTTTCGAGGTCTTCGAGCAGCCCCGCTCTGCGCCGGGCGTCCCGGGCTTTTTCAATATAGGCCACCGCCTGCTGCTCTACGTCTTCCAGGGCCTTTTTGCGGCCTTCTTTCTTTAGGGAATAGCCGCTCTTGCTGTTGCGCAGGCCGGTCAGTTTTTCCTCTTCCTCTGCCACTGAAAGTGCGCACTCCTCGAGGCTCTCCTCGAGCTCTTTTAGGGCGGCGTCGTAGCTGCCGGTGTGAGCACGCAGATCTTCCAGCCGCGCGGCGCTCTCCTCAAGCATGGTCTGGCTGGAGGCCTTTTCGAGCATAGCGTGCTGTATTGCCTGGGCAGCGCTCTCCCTGCGAATGCTCAGCTCTTCGAGCTCGGCGGCGGCTTTGGCGGCACTCTCCCGTTGCTCTTCAAGGCGCTGGGAAGCGGCCTCCACCTTGCCTTCAAGGCCTGTGCACTCGTCCCGCCCGGCAGCAATCTCGCTTTCTTTCTCGGCCAACTGCACGGCCAGCTCCCCCGAGCCGAGCTTCAAGTTTGCAAGGTCGGTGGTAAGTTGCTCGATGCTCTGTTCGTTGTGTCGAATATCGTTTTGCAAAACGGCGCTAAGCGAAAGCGCGCCGGTCATCTGCTCCTCAATGGCCTTGACCGCTCCGCGGGTCTCTTCGACCTGGGCACCCAGGCTTTGCATTCTGCTGTAGAGCGCGCCGGTCTCCCGCTCGTTTTCGGCACTCTCGTTTTCGAGCGCTTGGTAGCTGTTCTTGCACAGGTAAATCTTGTCCTCCTGGGCGCTCAGCAGGGCTTTGAAGCCGGAGAGCGATTCCATCCACAGGGATATTTCCAGCGTCTTTTTCTCACCGCTGTACTCGAGGAAGGCCTTTGCCTTTTCGTTCTGCTCTGCCAGCGGGCCTACCCGGCTTTCGAGCTCGAGCAGAATATCCCGCAGCCGGACAAGGTTGTCCTCGGCCTGCGCCAGCTTGCGCTGAGCCTCTTCCTTGCGGTAGCGGAACTTGGAAATGCCCGCTGCCTCCTCAAAAATTTCCCGGCGCGTACCGCTCTTGGCCGAGACAATCTCAGCGATTCGCCCCTGCCCGATAATCGAGTAACCGTCTCGCCCGAGACCTGTATCCATCAGCAGCTCGTGAATGTCTTTGAGCCGGACAGCCGCACCGTTTATCCGGTACTCGCTCTCCCCCGAGCGGTAGAGCCTACGGGATATTGTAACTTCCCCGGTGGTGTCCGCAGTATCGCCCTGTACACCATCTATCACCAGCTGCACATGGGCATAGCCAACAGCCCCCCGGCTCTGCGTGCCCGCGAAGATAACGTCCTCCATCTTGCCGCCGCGCAGGGTTTTGGTGGACTGCTCGCCCAGCACCCAGCGCACCGCGTCAGCGATGTTGCTCTTACCACTGCCATTAGGCCCAACCACCGCGGTGATCGGGCTCTCGAAGGCAAGTGTTGTTTTGTCGGGGAAGGACTTAAAGCCTTGAATCTCCAGTTTGCGTAGGCGCAAATTCACCACTCCGGGTTCATTTTGATAGTAGAGGACGCGCCCTGCACGTCCCGGATTTACGTTGAATGGTTATGCTACACTTTCTGCTTAATGCCAGCGTGATTTAATTGTTTATTTGCGCTTACACGACTTTCTATTTTGCCGTCAATAGAGAAGTTTGCGTTCGTTATAGGGCTATACCATCGTTCGTGGTCACCCTTGCCGTATCGCACAAACATACATCCATGGGCTTTTAAAATGCTTTTGACTTGCCTTGTATAATCGGCCATTAGCCCACTGCCTTAATTTCTTCGATTCTATCCTGCGTCGTAATTACCAACTTTATGTCACCTTTATGTCCTAGTTCCACTTCTGCTATTTCTTGAACAGCTATCTTCATTCGCACAACTAGCGCGTCAAAAGAGCCTTCTTCTAATGTTATTTTCAGCTCATCACAGCTTGCAATCCACATCTTATCAATATACTCAAAAACTGTTTTAAATTGTTTCATTATATATTGCCTCCATGATTTGTTGACTATGTGCGCATCAACCCTTATACAGGGATGTTCGTGGAACCCTCCGGGACGCGCGGGGGCGCGCCCCCTACTGTCAGCTGTAAGTATCCTAAGTTTGGGTCAGTGTAAATGCTTGTGCGGTAGCCGAGTTTTTCCAGCGCCGCGATATTCCTGCGGTTCTGCCCGGCCATCTTGCTCTGGGAGCCGGGGGCAACCGATATTGTCAGCGGGCCAGTTGGTATTTGGTCAGCCTTTATGGCGCTAAACACATCTTCTAAAAGTATCTGCCCCTCAACCAGCTCCCGAAATGCGGGGTGGCAGGGCCCAGCTACGATGCTGTCTTGGGTATTGGCCTCGTTGTGCAACCCTAGCCGAATCACCCGCACACCCTCCCGAGTGAAAAGCCGCAGCAGCTGGGCACAGAGGTCGATGGCCTGCTCAAGTGTTTGCGGTCGGTAATCGCCCCTTTGGTAGAGCTCCTCCAACTGCGAGCCGCGCAATACCAGCGCCGGGTAAATTCGCATAGTGTCTGGGCTCAGTACGGCGAGCTCTACTGCGGTTGCCAGAGCTTTTTGGTCTGTGTCACCGGGCAACCCGGTCATCACCTGCAACCCTAATGAAAAGCCGTGCACACGAATCAGCCGGGCAGCCTCACGAGTGTCTTCGGCAGTGTGGCCACGCCCGCTATGGCGCAGCACTTCGTCATCCATGCTCTGTGCGCCCAGCTCAATCGCGGTAACCCCGGCAGCACTAAGCTCGTCCAATATTCCCAGGTCAATAGCGTCCGGGCGGGTGGATACGCGTATACCGGTGAAGGTCTCGCCATCCAGGAACTCAGCGGCAACCCCCAGCAGCGAGCGGCGATAATCAGGCGCCACCGCCGTAAAGCTCCCGCCAAAGAAGGCTATCTCAGCCGGTGCTTTCAGGGTGTCGTGGGCAGCCGCCAAAGTCTCGCGCACCTGGTCGGGTGTGGGAGGCCCCGCTCTGCCCGAAATCGCCCGCTGGTCGCAGAAGCTACAAGTGTGCGGGCATCCCGCATGCGGAATGAAAATCGGTATGTTGGCGTGGGTTTTCAATGTCCCATAAGCTCAAGGGCCTGCCGCGCAGCGTCCTGCTCGGCAGCCTTTTTGCTGCGCCCCTGGCCCTTGCCTATCACGTTGGAGTTCAGCAATACTTCGGCCACAAAGCACTTGTCGTGGTCGGGGCCGGTCTCGCTTGCCAGTCGGTAACTGAGCTGCTCGCCGGGGTTCTTCTGTACAATTTCCTGGAGCAGCGTCTTGTAGTCGCTCACACCGGGCTGAGGCTCGCCACCCAATGTGTGCTCGGCAAACGGGTGGATGAAGTTTTCGGCAGCACCCAACCCTCCATCAAGGTAAATCGCGGCGATAAGCGCCTCAAATGCATCCGCGAGGATAGAGGGGCGCTCTCGCCCTCCGGTCTGCTCTTCGCCTTTACCCAACAGCAAAGCTTGGCCCAAGCCGATCTCTTCGGCAAAGCCGCAGAGGCTCTTCTCGCAGACAATGCTTGCACGCACACGGGTAAGGTCGCCCTCAGCCATCCGGTATCGCTGGAATAGGTAACTACTCACCACCAGGGATAGCACGGCGTCCCCCAGAAACTCCTGGCGCTCGTTGCTCTCTCGCAGCTTCGCCTCGTTGGCGTAGGACGAGTGAGTGAGGGCTACCAGCAGGTACTCCTCATTTTTGAATGTGTAGTCCAGCTTGTCTTTCAGGGTCTTAAGCTCACTGCTCATGAACAGCCTCCGCTTCGGTGTTGTACTCGTTTTTAAGGCAGGCCAGCCCCTCGGTTATCTTGGTTATCATATCGCTCTCCACCATTATACGGGCTTGGCGGACAGCGTTTTTGAATGCGTTAGCGTTCGAAGAGCCGTGGGCTTTTATCAGCGGCTTGCGCAGGCCCAGCAGCGGTGCGCCGCCGTGCTCGGTGTAGTCCATCGATGCTTTTAGACGAGTAAGCCCCGTCCTTATCAGAATGCCCGCGAACTTGGTTTTGGTGTTCTTAAGCAGGATACGCTTGAACTCCGCAGCCATCCATTTGCCCATGCCTTCGGTCAGCTTGAGTGCCACATTGCCGGTAAAGCCATCGCAAACAGCCACGTCGCAGCCTCCCAACGGCAGCTCTCTGGCCTCTACGTTCCCGATAAAGTTTACCGGGCTCTCGCTGAGCAGCGCGCCGGCCTCAATTTGCAATGCCTGGCCCTTACCGGCTTCGGTACCTATGTTCAAAACACCCACCCGTGGGGCGGTAATACCCAGCACGTTTTCCATGTAGGCACTGCCCATAATGCCGAACTGCTGGAGCATCTCGGGGCGGCACTCGGCGTTAGCCCCGCAGTCTATAAGCAGGTAGCAGCCCTTCGCGTTGGGGATAACCACCGCCAGCGCACTCCGCCTAATGCCCCGCAAGCGCTTGACAATAATCGAGCCACCCATGGCCATCGCTCCGGTGTTCCCGGCGGTGACAAATGCCTGGCCCTGCCCATCGGCCAGCAGCTTCATCCCTACCGCCATTGAGCTGCCTGTGTACTCGCTGAGTATCAGGTTAGGGTCGGCATCCATCGGGATTACCTGCGCAGCGGACACAATGCTCATCCCCTCAAGGCTGAGCTTATTTTGCTCGGCTGCCGCGCGTATTTCGGCCTCGTTGCCGCATAGGGTTATGTTCACGCCATACTCTTTCACGGCCAGGGCCGCCCCTTTTATCACCTCGGTGGGGGCGTGGTCGCCGCCATGGGCGTCCATGATTATGTTCATGCGCGTCTCCAATCGGGAAATATTATGGTCTATCCAAGTGCGGATTTTAGCGCTTGTAATGCCCTCTCGGCCAATGCTTCGTACCGTTCCTGCTTGCTTTTGATCCTAACCTCCAGCGAAGGCAGCAGACCCATACTCGCACCCATCGGCTGAAAGTTCGTAACGCTCTCATCGGCGATGTAACTGCTCAGCGCACCCAGCATAGTCGTGGGCGGCAGCTCAAGCACCGGCCGACCGGTAAGGCGGCGAGCTAGCTGCCCAGCAGCCAGGATTCCGCTGGCGGCACTCTCCATGTAGCCTTCCACTCCGGTCAGCTGTCCGGCAAAACAGAGCAGCGGTTGCTCACGCAGTGCAAAAGTTCTGTCCAGCAGCCGGGGAGAATCTATGAATGTGTTGCGGTGCATCACCCCAAAGCGGGCAAACTCGGCGTTCCCAAGCCCGGGAATTAGCGAAAATACCCGTTTCTGCTCTCCAAACTTCAGATTGGTCTGGAAGCCTACCAGATTGTATAGAGTTGCCGCCGCGTTTTCCTGCCGCAATTGAACTACTGCCCATGGGCGTCTGCCGGTGCGCGGGTCGGTCAGTCCCACCGGCTTGAGCGGCCCAAAGCGCAGGGCGTCTTTGCCCCGCCCGGCCAGCACCTCGACAGGCATACAGCCCTCGTAAAACTTGGCACCGTCCCCTTCAAAGTCTTTTAGCGGTGCTCGCTCGCCGGCAACCAACTGCTCCCAGAAATGCTCGTATTCCTCCTGATTCATCGGGCAGTTGAGGTAGTCTTCGCCGCCACGGCCGTACCGTGCCGCAGGGAAAGCGATAGATTTGTCAATCGAGCCCGCCGTTACTATAGGCGCGGCCGCGTCATAAAAGCTTAGATGTGCCCGGCCCAGCCTCTGACCGATTGCCTGGCTCAGCGCCGGAGAGGTCAGCGGACCGGTGGCTATAATCACCGGTGGGTCGGGTAGTGCGGTCACTTCCTCCCGCACAAGTCGGATGTTCTGATGCCCCTCTATAACCTGGGTAGTCAGCCGGGAGAACTCGTCTCTATCCACAGCCAGCGCCCCGCCAGCGGGAACCGCGCAGCGCTCGGCTATCTCCAGCAGCAGGCTGCCCATCAGGCGCATTTCCGCTTTCAGTAGCCCGGCTGCAGTGCCCACCCGCGCTGCCTTTAGTGAGTTTGAGCAAACAAGCTCAGCAAGGCTGTCCATCTGATGGGCAGGGGATTTCGCAATTGGCTTCATCTCGTATAGCGTAACAGCAAAGCCTAGGTCAGCTAAACGATAGGCGGCTTCGCAGCCGGCAAGACCTCCACCTACCACAGTTACCGACTTATTCATCTTCTGTGCTGGCTTTCTTCTCTATCGGCTTCTCGAAACCGCAGCCCTCTTTGAGACAGTGGATTTTTCCGCCGCGGCCCATCTTGCGGAAGAGTGTAGCGCTGCATTTGGGGCAGGGTTCGGGGGTTGGCTTATCCCAGGTCATAAAGTTGCAATCGGGGTAGCCCTCGCAACCGAAGAAGCCCTTACCGTTCTTGCTCTTTTTGGCCAGCACTTTCTTGCCGCAGACCGGGCAGTTTCCGCCGGTCTCCTGTACGATCTTCTTGGTATTGCGACATTCCGGGAAGCCGGGGCAGGCCAGGAATTTGCCGAACCGGCCCAGCTTGATTACCATGTTCTTGCCGCAAAGGTCGCAGACAACGTCGGTGGCTTCGTCCGGCACTTTGACCCGGGTGCCCTCCATGTTTTTCTCGGCGGTCTCAAGAGTAGAGGCAAACTCGGTGTAAAATTCATCCAGCAGGCGAATCCAATCGGTTTTGCCCTCTTCCACTTGGTCGAGCTTTTCCTCCATGTTGGCGGTGAAGTCGGCATCCACAATGCTCTGGAACTGCTCTTCCATCAGCTTGGTGGTCACTTCCCCAAGGCCGGTTGGCAGCAGCTGCTTTTTCTCCCGCTCGACATAGCCGCGATTGATTATGGTCGTAATCGTCGGCGCGTAGGTAGAGGGCCGGCCGATGCCGTTCTCCTCCAGCGTCTTTATCAGCGAGGCCTCGGTGTATCGCGGCGGAGGCTGAGTGAAGTGCTGGTTGGGGGTGAGCTGTTTAACGTCCAGCACCTCGCCCTTCTCGAATTCGGGCAGGGCCTCGGGGCGCTCGCCCTCTTGGCCTTCGTCCACCTCAACTTCATAGAGCTTGGTGTAGCCGTCAAACTTTACCGTAAACCCGGAGGCGGTAAAGGTGTACTCACCCGCCGCAATCTTGACCGAGACAGCGTCTAACAAGCAGGTCTCCATCTGGCAAGCGATAAAGCGCTCCCAGACCAGCTTGTAGATTTTGTATTGGTCGAGTGTAAGACTGGCTTTAACCTGCGCCGGAGACAGCGAAGGCATAGACGGCCGGATACACTCGTGGCCGTCCTGAGAGCCCTTCTTGGACTTATACACTCGCGGGGAGGCAGGCAGGTACTGCTTCCCGTAAGTTTTCTCAATGTAGTCGGTAGCTTCGGCAATCGCCTCGGCCGAGATGCGCAACGAGTCGGTACGCATATAGGTGATTAGACCTACCGCGCCGTGCCCCTGCACGTCTACACCCTCATAGAGCTCTTGGGCGGCCTTCATTGTCCTCCGCGCCTGGAAGCCCATCTTCTTGGAGGCCTCCTGCTGGAGGGTGGATGTAATAAACGGCGGTGCGGGTGACTTCTTGCGCACACTCTTCTTGACTTCCGCTATGGTAAAGTCCTTGCCCTCAACTTCGGAGAGAATCTGCTTGGCAGTCGCCTCGTCACCAATCTCTATCTTCTTCCCACCCTTGGAATGGAGCTTAGCGGCGAAAGTTTTCTTCTTTTTGGCTTGAGCTAGGGCGGCATCAATAGACCAGTACTCCACACTCTTGAAGCTTTTGATTTCCTCTTCCCTATCCACAATCAGGCGAACGCAGACGCTCTGCACTCGCCCGGCAGAAAGCCCCCGGCGCACTTTACGCCAGAGAAAAGGGCTGAGCTTGTAGCCGACTATACGGTCAAGCACCCGTCTTGCCTGTTGGGCGTTGACAAGGTCTTGGTCAATCTGGCGGGGGTTACTCATCCCCTCGTTGACGCCGGCTTTGGTAATTTCGTTAAAGGTCACGCGGTTCATGTCCTGGGGGTCCAGGTTCATTAGAGCCGCCAAATGCCAGGAGATAGCCTCGCCCTCGCGATCAGGGTCAGTCGCGAGGTAGACCTTTTCGCTCTTCTTCGCTTCCTTCTTGAGCGTTTTTACAAGCGCAGCCTTCCCCTCAATCTCGATGTATTGGGGGGTGTAACCGTTTTCTAGGTCAATACCAAACTTGGACTTGGGCAGGTCGCGTATATGACCGTTGGAGGCCAAAACTTCGTAGTCGGCCCCCAGATATTTTTGGATAGTCTTCGCCTTGGCGGGCGACTCCACAATGACTAGCTTAGACATGTATACCTCCGTATTTATCAGATAACAAATAACATTGAAGCCATGTGCAAATCAGGCGTTGCCTTTGTTATTTGGTATTTGCTACTTATCTTTTACACTTACAGGCTAAACCGCCTGCCGGGATACCCCTTGATTAAACCATATATTTCTAGCTGCGTCAATGCCGATTGGATTTTGGCCAGCCCAAATTGGCACTCGTCAGCTATGGTCTCGACTGTTTTTGGCTGTGTGCCCAAAAGGGCGTAAACTTCCCGCGCTGGGCCATAAATCTCTTCGGGTAGGCTCTTGGGGGCGGGCCGCTCCGGTTTCGGCTCCGGAGTTTTATCCAGTGAGCCGGCAGGTGTTTGCACTTCCTGTGCTTTCCCATCCCTCGCCGGATTATACGCCGTCAGCTCCGGTATTCGCTCAGGGCAAAGCCCTTTATAGTTTCGATGGGCAAACTCGCCCAAAATATCGTGCGCACTCTCAGTGAGCTTAGCGCCCTCTTTAAGCAGCTTATGCGTCCCTTGCTCCCGCACCGAAAATATGCTGCCGGGCACCGCAAAGACTTCCCGACTTTGCTGCAAAGCGTGGGCGGCGGTCAACAGCGATCCGCTCTTCATATCGGCTTCAACCACCAGTGTACCATCGCTCATCCCCGAAATAAGTCGGTTGCGCATGGGGAAATTCGCCTTGAGTGCCTCGGTCCCCAATGGGTACTCGGTAAGCACCGCGCCGCTTTCCACAAGGTTGCGCTTGAGCTGGGCACTGCCGCTGGGGTAGTCGACATCTATCCCACAGCCCAGAATGCCTATGCTTTTGCCGCCGGCCTTTAGGGCCGCCGTGTGGCAAATTGTATCTATCCCCTTGGCGAGACCACTGACCACAACGGCACCGCAAGCGGCAAGCTCCTGCGCTATTTTGCGCCCAACATCCCGTCCGTATTCGGTAAAGTTCCGCGTACCCACCATGGCGATAACCAGTGTTCCCTGCAGGCAGGTAAGGTCGCCCTTAACATAAAGCGCCGCCGGCTTAGCGTGGATATTTTGCAGCAGAGGCGGGTAGAACGGGTGGTCGGGTGTTATTATCTCGCAGCCTTTACTAAGGGTGCGGCGCTTGATCTCCTCGGCTGTGCGCAGGGCCGGCTGCCAGGCCATGAGCTCATCCTCTTTGAGCATGGAGAGCACCTGGCCGCGCGCTTCAATCCCCCGCAGAATATCGGCGGGATCGGGGAAATATTCCAAAATCTGGTGAGAGCGGCGGGTGCCAATCCCCAAAAGCAGCTGGTACCAAATCCAGATTGCGCTGTCAGTCATGGGATACCTCCCGGTTACGATTTTTAATCGTACTTCATCATTTCCCAAAGCAAAATCCCTGCCGCCATTGCGGCGTTAAGGCTCTGCGTTCCGCCCTGCATGGGAATAGCAACGCTGCCGGTGCACTCGCGTACTACTTCTTCTGGCAATCCGGCACCCTCGTTGCCGATTACTATGGCTTTTCCGCCCGACTCGCTTAGACAGGCAGGGAGGCGCGCCCCTTCTCGCAACGCAGTTGCGAAGACTTCGATACCCACTTCACGCAGGGCCCTTATCTGCCCGTGTATGTCGTCAGTCTGCACAACCGGCAGCCTAAACACCCCACCCATCGAGGCCCTTAGGGTCTTAGGAGAGTAAAGCTCGACACACCCGCAAAGGAACGCGGCGCTCACACCCAAGGCGGCAGCTGTCCGCAGTATACCGCCCAGGTTGCCAGGGTCGCGCACCTCATGCAGAAGCAGGTACCGCCCCCGGGAGTTCATTTCCAATGTGGCGGGTTGCGTCTGCTCCAGTATAGCGAAGACGCCTTGGGTAGTCCCCTGCTCGCTTACGCGCTCGGCTAGGGTTTCGTCTATCCAGATAGTTTGCAGCGCCGCTTCAATGAGCGCCTTTAACTCCGGCGTTTTTTGCAAGGCCCCCGGTGTGATCATCACACTTTGCGGGCACAGTCCGGCATCCACGGCATCCAGGCAGAGGCGGGACCCCTCAAGCACAAACAGGCCGGACTCTTCCCGGGCTTTCTTGCGCCGCAGAAGAGAGTCCAGCTGTCTTACGTGTGGGTTTTCTCGGGATCGCACCACCTGCATATCGGGCATGTCTTGCTCCCTAGGTAAGGTTAGAGGACAGACGTCAGGAGCATCTCTGCCGGCCCAACTTCTATCCTCTGAATTTTTATTTTGCTGCTTTTGCCTTCTCTACCAGAGCGGTGAACGCGCTGGGGTCAGCTATGGCGATTTCGGAAAGCATTTTGCGGTTTAGGTCAATTCCGGCTTTCTTGAGCCCGTTTATAAACGTAGAGTAGTTAGCGCCGTTTAGCTTGCAGGCCGCAGAAATACGGGTAATCCACAGCTGGCGGAAGTTGCGCTTGCGCTGTTTGCGGCCAATGTAAGCGTACTGCCCAGAGCGGTAAACCGCCTGTTTAGCCATCTTAAAATGCTTGCTCTTTGAGCCGTAGTAGCCCTTAGCCAGGGTTAATATTTTCTTTCTTCTTTTGTGGGTCATCGTCGCTCTTTTTATACGAGCCATAGTAGGCTTACCTCCAGTCTATTTGTAGGGGATCAAAAGCTTGATTGCCTTGGTGTTGGTAACGTCAACCAAGGTGCCTTTGCGCAGTCTGCGCTTGCGCTTCGCGCTCTTGCCAAAGTCCGAACTGTTCAGGTTGTGGCGCTTAAATGCGCGCGCACGCTTGATTTTGCCGGTACCGGTGACGCTAAAGCGTTTTTTTGCCCCGGAATGGGTTTTAATTTTGGGCATTGGGTGTTCCTCCTTATTTTTCCTTGCTCGCTCCTCCGGGCCAAAGGACGGCCCTACGGGCTCCGCATCATAGTTATAAACGCAGTGAGTGGGTGGGTGGGTGGGTGGGTGGGAGAGCGCCAGCCTCAGGTGAGCGTTTGATATACTGAGTTTATTTATTTGGCGGGCTTGAGCGGGGTTATAAACATAACCATGCTGCGCCCTTCCATTTTGGGCAGCTTATCTATTTTGCCAAGTTCACCGAGGGCCTCGGCCACTTTTTCCATCAGGACTGTGCCTTGGTTAGAGTGCGCCATCTCCCGCCCTCTAAAGCGGATAGACACCTTGACCTTGTCGCCTGCGCCCAAAAAGGCGGTGGCGTGCTTCAGCTTGGTTTCCAGGTCGTGTTTATCGATTTTTAGGGAGAGACGGATTTCTTTGGTCTCGACTATCTTTTGGTTTTTGCGCGCCTCTTTGTCCCTTTTGGCCTGTTCAAACTTATGCTTGCCAAAGTCCATTATCCGGCAAACCGGCGGCACACCCTGCGGGGCGATCATAACAAGGTCCAGGTTTTTTTCCGTGGCGATTTCAAGGGCACGCGCGCTGCTCATAACCCCGAGTTGCTCGCTGTTTTCGCCCACGACGCGAATCTCTTTTTCCCTAATCTCCTCGTTGATAAGCTGTTCCTTTTTTGCGATTGTAAAGCACCCCCAATTAATTAGTCGGACACGATGGCAACAAAAAAAGCAGGGCACACACTTACCGCCCCGCATACAAAAACCGGCACCGATAGCCGGCGCGCCTCTTCTGTATTGACCACGCCAGGCTCAAAAGTGGCCGGCGGGTGAGAGCGCAGGGCGCTCTGCTTTGTTGTCTTATGTAGATGATTCTAGCAGATGATTGCGGCGTTGTCAAGAAAAATTTGCACAGCCGGTGGGTTGCGTTTACATTTCCAGTACCCCCGTGATATAATTGAGCGAAATCATTCAAGTCTTGGGGTGAGTTTCAGTGAAAATTGCGAAAATCATTATCGCGATAACCAGTTTCATAATATCTATTGGCCTTTTGGATGACGCAACGAGAGGCATTGGATATCCCCCTGACCCAACTATGACTTTTGCTGCGGGTACGGCAGCATTCTTTATAAGTGCGGCAAGTATTTGGGGGCTATGCTCAAAAAGTAAAAATGGCGGGATTGTTACAGCAATATTATACATAGGCGCTGTCGCCGCATGTGTTGTAGCCGCCTGGGATTTTGCAGTATACGCATCACTGGCGTTTGCAGCTTTCTTTTTAGCATGGTGCCTGAAAATTCCCGAAGAAACAAATCAAGAGGCTAGAGACAGAGATACTTAATCGCCCCTGTTTAATCGGGGCGATTTTCTTTTTGCAGGCATTCGCAGCCTAGCTAACCACCCGAAACATAAAACTAAACAGATACCCTCTGCCCAAATTCTCGGCGTTGACAAATGTGCCCCCACCATCCGTAATAGCTATGTAAGTGTACGTCACCAGCGCCAGCGACCATACAATCAGCGCCGCCCAGCCAACACCCAACAGCCCGCCCAGCGCGCTGTTGATCGGCCCAACCAGAGGTATGCGATTTACCGCGCGGAAAACCGACACCACCCGGCGGCTGATAAGCAAAAATATGATGAACAAAATGGTCGCAAAAATTACCCGCAAAAGGGCAATTACAGGCGGGGCAACGGCACCGTCGACTGCGGTCTCAATGGCGGGGCCAAGCTCGTGGATGGCCATTGGGTCGATCGTGCTGGCCGCCGCAAATATTATCCCGGCCAGCAGAGCGGGTACAAGGCCGGCAAACCCGGTCTCCATCTGCTCGGTAAGCTGGTTGTATATGGACGTCATTATCACACTGCGCAGGAAGCGCTCGTAGATAAACACAGCCAGTGGTGCGCTCAACCAAATCGCACCTATCGCTGAGGCAGCCGCGCTCACAAGCCCGAGCACTCCTTTAACAAAGCCGCCACTGGCACACTTCGTAACCGCGATAATCAAAACAAGCAGCGCAAGCACATCAAAAATTACCCAGGTAAACTCTCCCAAAGTTATGCTCCTTTCCGGCGGATTAATCGCCCTCTACAGTTTCGTACACGGCGGCCTCTGTAACATCAATTTCTATCGGCCCCAGCACGCGTATCTCCCCGTAGACAAAGTAATAAAGTGTGCCTCCCGCCAATAAGATGCGCTGTATGCCGACTTGCTCGTGCTTGCCCTGCTCATTCATGGCGTGGTCGTAGACCGTAATTCCCCCGGTGGTGAGAATGAACACACCAATACTGCCCACCTGCATATCTCGCACGGCTTGCTGCGGGGTGGCCCGGCCAAGCTCCTGACCGCTCTCCCCGAAGAGGATAGCGGTCTGCACACGGTTTTCGGGGTTTTCGCCCAACAGCAGTATCTGACCATCGCCCACCCGTGAAGAGGCCACTGCCCCGCCCACTATATCATGAGAGCCTACAATCCTGCCTGCACCCGTGTCTATCACCCGCAGGCCGTGGTCGGTTATCACGGCTATTCTGCCGTAGTTCAGGTATTCCAGCCCCAGGATAAACTCACCGTGGAATTCCATGCGAACCAGTGGCTCTTCCCGATCAAACACAAACGCCGTAACGGTTGAGTAGAGCTCCCCACCTTGGGTGGCAAAGCTGCCCGCCGCAACCTCATTGCCGCTTGGACAGAGGGCTACCATCGCCACCAGCTCGGAGGTATTCCGCCTAAACCGCTCACCAAATTGTTCGTTAAAGACTATCAGCTGGCTCCTGAACTGCATAGTCGAGCTAACTATGGCGTAGTTGCCGGTACGCCCCAGAGCTGCGGCCCTTATGGGACTGTCGTGCTCACCCTCTAATATCTGCCGATTCTGAAAGTGAATGGTAAACGCCTGCCCACCCACCGTGTACGTAAGCATACGGTTGCCCGCGGTTAGCAAAACAGCCCCTTGTCCCACCCGCTGGGCACTGAGCAACTCCCTGCCATTGCGGCCGTACAGGTGGAGATTGGCGCCGTTTATCACCGCTATATCGCTGCCCAGGGCCCGTACCTGTTCTAGGTTGCCCGCCGGCATCCGCACCGGAAAGCCTGGACCACCCAGTCTGCCAAAAAAGTTTTGCGCAAGTGTTGGCAGTTGGTGCTCAACAAGCATAGTGCCCATAGAGCGCGCGGCAAATATAAGCCCGGCAATCAGCGCAAGAATAATCAGCCGCCGCAAAAAAAGACCCCGCTTGCGCTTGGTTCGAAGCCTATTAAAATCAGTTGCCTGGCCCATGGTTTTCCCGGTTTGGCGTGCCATGATTCCCCCTGTTTGTTTAGCTATACTCATCGAACTTCAAAAGAAGTTCACTTTTGAAGCAGCGTGCTAAAGCACGCTGACTGGCTCAGTGCGCCGGTCGAACCGTGTATACGTCACCGGCGGCTTCGCCGCACACACTCTTTCGAGTGTGTAAACTTGAAAATCTAAAGAACGATTTTCAAGTTCGGTGACTATAATCGTAAAATACATCGCTCAGGTAAAGTCCGCAGGCCGGGGCGGTCTGGCCTGCCCGGGCCCTGTCTTTGCCGGCTATAATCTCAGGTATACACCCGGCGGGCAACCTGCCGGAGGCTATGCCCAAGAGTGTACCCACCATTATACGCACCATCTTGTAGAGAAAACCGTCGCCGCGCACAGTAAAGAGGATAAGCTCATCCTGCCGCTCAACAGAAAAGTGCGTTACCGTTCGCACTGCGTCCCCCGGCTTTCCGCCCTTTGCCTTGAACGCGGAAAAGTCGTGCCGGCCAAGAAAATCCTGAGCCTGGGCGTGAAGCGCGGTCGCGTCTATAGGGTAAGCCACACGGTGGCAAAGCCCTACCAGAAAAGGGTCGCGCACTCTGGAATTCAACAGCTTGTATGTGTACTCCTTGCCGGTGGCGCTGTAGCGCGCGTGGAAGTCGGGCGGTACCTCCCGGCATGAAGTTACGGCAATATCGTCGGGCAGGTGGGCGTTTAGTGCAAGTGGCAAGCCATCGCATGAGACAGTGCTATCGGTTAGGAATGAAAGGCAATACTTACCGGCATGTACCCCCGCGTCTGTCCGGGAGACACCTTTGACGTCCCCTCGGCTGCCCAATACTCGCTCAAGCGCGTCCTGCAGAACAGTGCAGACGCCGGTGGCGTTTTGCTGCACCTGGTATCCCGCGTAGTTTGTCCCCACAAAGCGTATGGTAAGCAGCAGGTTGCGCCCCCCACTCATCGCAGTGTACCCGGTATGCCTAAGGCCGGACCCGATATGTTGATGGCTACTACCGCAAAGACAAAGGCAATGGTAAAAACGGCAGCCCAAACATCAACGCCAGAAAAAGCCAAAACCCTCAAACGAGTGCGCCCTTCGCCACCATGATAGCAGCGGCTCTCCATTGCAAGTGCCAGCTCCTCTGCCCGGCGAAAAGCAGAGACAAACAGCGGAATAAGAATGGGCAACATGGCCCGCATCCGCTGGAGAATATTACCGGACTCAAGGTCGGCCCCACGAGCCTTTTGCGCCGACATAATTTTGCCTGTCTCCTCAATCAGGGTTGGGATAAAGCGCAAGGTGATAGTCATAATCATAACGATTTCATGCACCGGGGCCTTTATCTTTTTCAGCGGCGAGAAGAGCGCCTCCAGCCCGTCGGTCAGGGCTATAGGCGAGGTCGTGTATGTCAGCAGGGCGCTACCGGCAATCAGACAGACTATGCGCAGGCACATGTGCACGGCCAGCCGTATTCCCTCGGCGGTAATAGAGAGCCGCCAGAACTCCCATAGTGGCTCACCGCTCACAAAAAATAGGTTGAGTATACCGGTGAAGATGATTATGGGCAGCACCGGCTTTAAGCTCTTCAAAATCAGCCGAAGAGCAATCCCAGAGGCTGGGTAGGTAATTAGCACAAACACTGCCCCCACCAGCAGCGACAGGAGGTTCTGCGCCAGGAATAGCATAACTATGTAAGCGCCGGTGACGACTATCTTTGCCCGGGGATCCATCAGGTGTACGGGGGACTGCCCCGGGAAGTGCTGGCCTATGGTAATATCGCTGAGTTTCATCGGTTTCTTTCCTTCTCGCCCAGTGCGGACAGGATTGCGGTTTTCGCGGCACCCACTGTAAATATTTCGGGGCTAACAGGCAGGCCCTCTCGGTGTAAACGGGTGCAGATTTTGGTTATCTGCGGCGGGCTTAGGCCGAGTTGCTCAAGCTGCTCGGCCCTTGCAAACACTGCCCTGGTGTCATCGTACATAAACACTCGCCCGCGGGCAAGCACAAGCACTTTGTCGGCCAGTCTGGCTATGTCCTCCATGCTGTGGGAAACCAATAGGACAGTGTTCCCCTGTTGCTGGTGGTACTCCTTTATCTCGCCGAGGATTCTGTCCCGGCCACGAGGATCAAGCCCGGCGGTGGGTTCGTCCAGGACAAGCACCTCCGGGTTCATGGCAATCACCCCCGCAATCGCCGCCCGGCGCTTTTGGCCACCGCTGAGCTCGAATGGCGACTTTTGCAGCATATCCTCGGGCAGTTCTACAAACCGTGCGGCCTGGCGCACCCGAACATCGACCTCGTCCGGGGTGAGGCCCATGTTAGTCGGCCCAAATGCGATGTCTTTGTAGAGCGTCTCTTCGAACAGTTGGTATTCCGGGTACTGGAAGACCAGCCCCACCTTAAAGCGGAACCGGCGTATCTGTTTTGGGTGCTCCCAAGTATCTTCACCGTCTATCAGCACCCGGCCTGAGGTGGGACGCAGCAGTCCGTTAAAGTGCTGGATAAGCGTGCTCTTACCCGAACCAGTGTGGCCGATTACCCCCACAAACGCGCCCTTCTCTATCTCAAGGTCAACGTCGTGTACAGCGGCTTGTTCAAAGGCGGTACCCTGGGAATAGACGTGGCTTAGGCTCTCTGTTTTGATAATAGCGGGCATCTATTCCTCCCAGCGGGTAGCCGCGGTTGATTCGTATATAACCAGCGCTGTACACTCGCTAGTGGACAGCGCATGCTTGATGTCCACGACCTTGGCCCCACTCTCGGCGAGCCACTGGTTCACCAGCTTCTCCAAACCACCCATTGTGAATGCCGTGAATCCTTTTACCCTTATCACAGTTGCTCCTCCTCGTCGTATTCGATGTCCTCGAGCTCTTCCCCGCCCTCGGCCTCGCCCACTTCCATAAAGTCGGCCAGCAGCTCCCGAGATTTCTCCAGCGCGGCATAGGGCACATAAAACCCTATGATGTCACCGAAGTGCCCGAATATAGCGTTAAATGCGCTGCCCTGTGTGCTCTTTTTCATACAGGGGATGCCGTTCTCCCCCAGTACTTCTTCAATACCACCCGACCAGAGCAGCTCTTTGCTCAGCAGGTATACAGGGTCATTGTCCTTTGGCGGACGCAGCTTTTTGTGCCTGCAATCAGGGCATTTGCCTTCGTCCGGCTCGATAAGTATCATGCAAATTTCGCAGTAAAGCATTTTGCTTCCCTCCTTAGTCAACCACAGACGTCTTGCGAAGCTTGTGCCAAACCACCCCGCGTCTGCGGACAGCACCACTCCATGGAGGGTACCACAAAGCGGCTGGGTGGCTGGCCAATACCTATTTAAGAATTTGCAGCAGCGCGTGCACGCATGCGTCTTCGTCAATTATCTCACCAGGCAAGTTGACCCCGGCGCACCGCAGCTCGTAGCAGAGTTTGGCAGCCTGCGGAACATCCAGCCCCGCGCCGGTCAACAGCTGGGTGTGAGAGAAGACCTCCCCCGGCGGTGCGTCCAACAGGACTTTGCCGGCATCCATCACCACCACTCGTTCGGCCCGTGCGGCCTCGTCCATGTAGTGGGTGATAAGTACGACGCTCACCCCGTGGTTTTTGTTAAGCGCCTCCAGGGTTAACATAACCTCACGGCGGCCCCGCGGGTCGAGCATAGCGGTGGGCTCGTCCAACACGATGCAGTCCGGGCGCATGGCAATTATCCCGGCAATTGCCACCCGCTGCTTCTGCCCACCGGACAGCCGATGGGGTGGGTGGGTAGCGTACTCGGTCATTTCGACCGCCGCAAGGGCGTCGTCCACCCGGCGGCGAATTTCGCCGGTGGGCAACCCTAGGTTTTCCAGGGCAAAGGCTACGTCCTCTTCAACCACTGTAGCAACAATCTGGTTATCAGGGTTTTGGAAGACCATCCCTACCCGGCGGCGCACCTCAAGCAGCTTGTCCTGCTGTTGGGTGTCGATGCCGTCTACAAAAACCTCGCCTTTGGTAGGAATCAGAATCGCGTTAAGCAGCTTGGCAAAGGTGGACTTCCCCGAGCCGTTGTGCCCAAGCACCGCCACAAACTCTCCTCGGCCTATTTCCAAGTTTATGCCATCAAGCACTGTGGCTCCCGGCGTCTGGCCTTCCTGCGCCGGGTAGTGGAAGCTGACGTTACGGCAGCTTATCAGTTTCAATTCTCATCCTCCGTATATTATAGTTAGGAATTATTAGGTTATCGCCTAAAAGAGTATGTAATGGCTTTTTGGGGGCAAGCGTCAACACATTCACCACACAGTATACACTCGGCGTTTCTCATCTCTCCATACTCAACCATTTCTTTTACGCTAAGGCTCATGGCACATTTGCGCGTACATATATTGCAGCCATTGCAGTTTTCCTTGGTAGCTTCTAGACGCAACCTGGGCAACTTTAGCCACTGAGATACTTTTGTTCCTATAATCATAAACGGAGCCATCCAACACACACAATGACACCACGTGCGACCACCCAGCGTAAAAGCTAAAATGAGGATGCTCAAAACAACGCCATAATAAATAAAATAACTGTATATCGGCCCCAGAAACAGACCTCTTTCAACCATATATTGGGGGATTATCTCCATGCTGCCTGCACGGATAAAAAGTACAGTTATCAAAGTAACCCACGGAACCCAAATGAACCACTTGATAAGGTTGCGCTTTCCGACCTTTGTCCTTTTACCACTTACCAGCGCTAGGCACTCCCCCAATCCGCCACCTGGGCATAGCCAACCGCAAAACGCTCTGCCCATGAAAAGAGATAAAGCGAATTGAAGTGTGAACAGAATGAAGCTGCCCGTAACAATACCAGCTAATGCCCCCCATACAATTGTCCAAGGGGATAACCAATGTTGGATTATGGGAAAAAGCAAAAAGGCCACAATGATAATTGATTTTCTAAGTCGTTGCCTACTGTTCATTTTGGAGTCCCTTAATATTTTCTTCTGTGCTTTTAGTCACCCACAACGCCGAACCACCGCACGGCAGCACCCCACCTGTGGCGCTAACCGACAAACCCAGCTCGTAGCAGAGCACCTGCCCCCCCAACCTAGGTACAATAAGCGCGTCGAGCATATACTTCATCACCCAGGGGCTGAGCCCGGCGGTATAGCTGTTTAACAAAAAGAAGCGCGAACCCTTGTCCAGCAGGGCGGTAGCCTCTTTTAGCAGATCGTAGATACAGTCTTCGAGCTTCCAGACCTCGCCGCCCGGGCCGCGACCATAGGAGGGCGGGTCCATAATTACCCCACCGTAGCTGCGCCCCCTGCGGATTTCACGGGCAACGAACTTTTGGCAGTCATCAACTATCCAGCGGATAGGGTGCTGCTCAAGCCCGCTTAGCTGTGCGTTCTGCCGCGCCCATGTAACCATCCCTTTAGAGGCGTCCACATGACAGACTTTTGCCCCTGCAGCCGCGCAGGCAAGTGTCGCGCCACCCGTGTACGCAAAAAGATTGAGCACCTCAAAGTCGCTCGCACAACCGCCAAGCAACTCGTCTAATACATCCCAGTTGGCAGCCTGTTCCGGGAAAAGCCCTGTGTGCTTAAAACCGGTGGGCCGCACCGCAAACTTCAGCTGCCGGTAGGAAATTTCCCACTGTTCGGGCAGGGGGCGGGCGATCTCCCAGTTGCCACCTCCGCTGGCCGAGCGGTGGTATATCGCGTGTACACGCTCCCAGTCCGCGCTTATCCTTGGCTGATTCCAAACGACTTGTGGGTCCGGCCTGGCGAGCAGAATCTTACCCCAGCGCTCGAGCTTTTGGCCCCCAGTCGCATCCAGTATCTCAAAATCCTTCCAGCATTTTGCAACTTTCATTGTGTGAGAGCCTTTCCTTTAGCTGTTCTGTCACGCTTTGGCAGAGGGATGTTATCTCGGCTTTGTCGCTGCCCTCTATCATCACCCGGATAAGCGGCTCAGTACCAGAGGGCCGCACGAGGATTCTGCCCTCGCTGCCCAGGGCCGCCTTCGCGTCCTCTATAATCTGCTTGGCCCCGGCGTCTACATCCAGCGCCGACTTCATTACGGCGTCCGCCTGCATGTTTATCATAACTTGTGGGAAAACCTTCATCTGCCCGGCCAGCTCACTGAGCTTCTTGCCGCTCTTTTTGAGGATGCTCAGCAGTGTGAGTGCGGTCAACTGCCCGTCCCCGGTGGCTATGTGGTCGGAGAGTATAACGTGGCCGCTCTGCTCACCGCCCAGATTGTAACCGAACCTCAGCATCTCTTCGAGAACGTAGCGGTCACCCACTTTGGTTGTCACCAGATTAAAACCGTTCTCCCGTGCAAATTTTTGCATACCCAGGTTGCTCATAACGGTCGCTACAATGGTGTCGTGCTTGAGGATACCACGCTCGCGCATATCCTGAGCAAATATGCAGAGCAACTGGTCTCCGGTGACAAGGGCACCGGTTTCGTCCACGGCCAGGCAACGGTCGGCGTCACCATCAAAGGCAATACCGGCGTCGTACCCGCCCTGGCGAACAATGTCCATCAACCCGGACATGTGGGTAGAACCGCACTCCCGGTTGATATTCACCCCGTTGGGTTTGTCGTGGATGATGTGGGCGTTTGCTCCCAGGTGAGCGAAAATCTCCCCCGCAGTGAACACTGCGCTGCCGTTTGAACAGTCAACAGCCACCCGTAGCCCCGAAAGATTCCCAGCAGCCTGAGTAAGCCTCTCTATATAGCCGTCGGCGAGGTTCTCCACATGCTTGATCCGGCCCAGCTCCCAGCCCCATCGGATTGTGTAGGGCTTGGCTTTGTCCAGCACTATTCGCTCAATCTCAAACTCGTCCGCATCCGAGAGTTTTTGCCCACCCGGACCGAATATTTTTATCCCGTTAAACTCGTACGAGTTGTGGGAAGCACTGAGCATAACTCCAGCGTCGGCGTGCCCGCCCTCAACCAGATACGAGACTGCCGGAGTAGGCAGCACCCCCGCAAGTAGAGCGTCCGCACCCACCGAGGTTATACCGGCAGCCAACGCGGCCCTGAGCATATCAGAAGAGATGCGGGTGTCTTGCCCTATCAAAATAACCGGCTTGCGCGCGATTTGCTCCGCCACCACCATAGCCGCCGCCCGGCCCACGTTCATGGCCAGCTTGCAGCTAAGCTCAGTGTTGGCTATCCCGCGCACACCGTCTGTACCAAAAATTCTGCCCATAATCTGCGCCCCCCCTTTGTGTAGGGGCGAACTGTGTTCGCCCGCAATCATTTGAAAACCCAGGGCGACGCGACCTTTGCGACTTCAGTTGCACAATTCGCCCCTACATTACATATGCCACATAAAGTTGGCCGTATTCCTACAACGACAGCTGCTCGGGCGGAGCCTGAGGTGTATCCTCTGGTGGGGCCAGGCCCAAATGCTGGTACGCGAGGGCAGTGACCACACGGCCCCTGGGAGTCTTGCTCAAAAATCCTATCTGCATAAGATAGGGTTCGCACATATCCTCAAGGGTGACGGCTTCTTCTCCTACGGCGGCTGCCAGGGTCTCCAGTCCCACCGGACCGCCCGCGTAGTTGCGTATAATCGTGTGTAACGCCCGCCTGTCTATGGAGTCCAGACCCAGCTTGTCAATCTCCAGCCGGTCGAGGGAGGTGTTTGCAATCTCCTGCGTAATTTCGCCATCGCCCAACACTTGGGCAAAGTCGCGTACCCGCTTGAGCAAGCGGTTAGCTATGCGTGGGGTGCCCCGACTGCGCGCCGCGAGTTCGGTCGCGCCTTTGGGCTGGCACGGAATCTCCAAAATCTTAGCCGAGCGGGTGATAATCGTCCCCAGCTCCTGTGGAGAGTAGAGCTCAAGGCGGAGTACCACCCCAAAGCGGTCGCGCAAGGGCGCGGTTATCTGCCCTGCCCGTGTGGTTGCCCCCACCAACGTAAACTTGGGCAAGTCCAGCCGTATCGAGCGTGCGCTCGGCCCCTTGCCTATAATTATATCCAGCGCGAAGTCCTCCATGGCCGGGTAGAGCACTTCCTCAACACTGCGGGAGAGTCGGTGGATTTCGTCGATGAATAGCACGTCTCCCTCGCCCAGGTTGGTGAGCAAAGCGGCCAGGTCTCCCGGCTTCTCGATTGCCGGGCCCGAAGTCACGCGCAGGTTTACATCCATAGCGTTCGCGATGATCCCCGCCAGCGTAGTCTTACCCAGCCCCGGCGGGCCGTAGAGCAGCACATGGTCAAGACTGTCCCCACGCCCCCGCGCAGCCTCAATAAAGACCGAGAGGTTGTCCTTCACCTTCTGCTGCCCGATGTACTCGGCCATTGTTTTGGGGCGCAACGAAAGCTCCGCCTCATCGTCTGGCAGAGTATCCGGGCTCATCATTCGGTTCTCGAAGTCAAGTTCCATAAGCGACACCCTTATACTTTTTCTCGCCAATCTGCAATCGCCAGCTCATCGATCTGCACAACAAGCCCGTCAAGTATCTCGTCCGCATCCGCAACATCCTGCTTGAGGGCTGGCACTCCATGCGCGAACAGCTTGCAGTACCGCTCGAGCAACTGGCCGTAATCCCAGGACAACGAGCGCTGACGGTCTTCGGTCAGCATCCGGGCAAAGTCCGGGTCCCGTTGATAGACCGGGAGCAGGTCATCCCGCTCTATGCGACCAAAGAGCCGCTGCCATTCGCCGTTGCAGAGATTCCGCTGTAGCTGGGTCAGCCTCTGCCTAATGTCAAATCCGGCTGCCTCGGGTGCTCGTTCAAAGAAGAAGCGGTGAATCGGCGCAATTTTTTCGGTGAGTGGTTCCAAGTCTTGATGCCTATATGTGTATTTGTCGTCGTGCGTGTCATCGTACTGGTCGTCCGCAAGTGCAGCCGCAAAATGGTCTGCATCGTCAACAACATTGCTGACCACCTGATGCGCGTTGTCACGCAACTTATTCACAAGCCGCGACTTCTTCCACGCCCTCCAAACAAAAGGGGCAACCACCGCCAGAATGACCAAAACGGACAGGAAAATCAAATCGCTTGGCATTGCGTTTGCCTCCCTTCACCGGTTTTCAAAGTCGAGTTCTATCTAACTTACCCTTTCACCAACCAAATCGGATATTTCGCACACAAGCTCGCTTATCGCCTGTTCGATTTCCCAGAACCCGTCCATCACATATGTGCTGCCCAGCGTCCCGACATTGTCGCACAGGTGGCCGTAGTAGGCATCGATCAGCTTGTACGCGGGCTGCGTCGCCTGCTGTTGCCCATTTGTCAGGCCGCCCAGGCATTTTTGCAGCGCGAAGATCATCCCCTCTATCCAATACATTTCCTGGCGCACGGCGTAGTCTACCACCGGGGTGCTGGCATGTGGCCCATTATCCTCGCGCGCTTGTTCGCGTTTGTCCTGGACCGCGCGGCGGACAATGTACACCAGCAGACCAGCCCCAAAAACTATAAGGATAATCAGAATAGTATTGCTGTCCATCACTTCATCCGCCTTTCATTCTGCCACAATTTTGTGTTGCTTATTATATAGCGCAGCTGCCTGCACTTTATAGCTATCTCTTCTTCGCCAGCTTCTTCAGCGCTCCTTTGATAATCTCCTCCACCGCCGTCTCCTCGGGAACCCCGGAGACCGCAAGGGTCGCGTCGGTTTGTGTGTAGCCCAGCACCACCAGCGCGCTCACAGCCTCATGGACATTGCCCGCTGAGCGGGCCGTTCCGGCGATTGTTTGCGCCTCGGTCGTGGCAAAAGAGCCGCCGCCGACTTTATCGCGCAGCTCTAAGATAATCCGCTCGGCCAGCTTTTTGCCCACGCCGGGCGCCGCTACCAACGGTTTGTGGTCGCCCGCCGCTACACAAAGAGCAAAGCGCTCAGGCGTCATGGATGAGAGCAGGGCTAGCGCAATCCGCGCGCCAACACCGGAAACATTTAGCATCATCTTAAAGCAGTCGAGTTCTTGCTTATCGGCAAATCCAAAAAGGTCTATGGCCTCGTTGCGCACCAGCATGTAGGTGTAGACAGTGGCCTCATCCCCCACACGGCCCAGCCGAGAGAGGGTGGAAAGGGTTGTCCGGCAAAGATATGCAACCCCGCCACATTCGACGGCCAGGGCACCATCCCCGGTAAAGGTCAGCGTTCCTCGAAGAGAGTAAAGCATGTATACGGCCTCCTAACGCGGCGATAGCGGGAAGTGTGAGCTTGTGCTGTGGGCGTGGCAGATGGCCACAGCCAGGGCGTCGGCAACGTCGTCGGGCTTGGGCAGAGCGGGCAGAGCAAGCATGGTCTTGGTCATCTGCATCACCTGATTTTTCTCGGCCTTTCCGTATCCAACCACCGACTGTTTGACCTGCATGGGGGTATACTCGCCAATGCTAATTCCATATTTGCGGGCACGCAGCAACACTACGCCTCTCGCCCCGGCAACGTCTATCCCGGTGGTCACGTTTTTTGTGAAGTAGAGTTTTTCTATACCCATCTCTTCCGGCGCGTGCCGCTCGAACAAAAGACCAAGCTGGTCGTAGATTTCTTCCAGCCGCTGTTCAAACGGAAGGTCGGGGGAGGTGGTTATCGCACCGTAGGCTACCGCTTTAAAGCGCGAACCGCTGTAGTCGACCACCCCCCAGCCGACTATCGCGTAGCCGGGGTCTATGCCTATAATACGTCTGACTTTCATCCAGCTACCTCGCGCTATGGTTATTCCTGACTTCTTATTGTAGCACAATTTCTTCCAATCGGCAACATACCGTGACGCAAATAGCACGGCTGCCAGAGAATGAAGAGAATCTGCACTTGCAAAAAAATGTCTTGACTTTTTCCTCTTCACAATGTAAAATGGACAACTGAATGAGCGAACCATTAGCTCAGATGGTAGAGCATTTGACTTTTAATCAAAGGGTCCAGGGTTCGAGTCCCTGATGGTTCACCAGCGGCAAGCCGCCGCAACCACTTCGCGTCTCCAGTTTATGGAGGCGCGTTTTGTTTTGCGCCCAGGGCCCAAAGCACACCTTTCAGATAAAGCCACGCTGCGTAACAGCACAAAAAATATCACAAGATCAACAGTCATTCACAAGCTACACGATAATACATAAAATTCGAACATTTTATAGCATGACCATGCAAAATTCGACAATATTCTAGCTTTTGTTTGTGATATAGTAGCAAACATAATCAAGCAATGGTGAGGGGAAACGCATTTTGAAATCCGTGATCATAGTTGACGACGATTTAGACTGGAGCGCTACTCTGTCCGATATTGTGAACAGCCGACCAGATTTTAACGTTGTCGCAACTGCTTGTAACGGAAAAGAAGGAAGACTTTTAATAGAGCACTACTTGCCCCACCTGGTCATAATGGATATTATGATGCCTGACGAAGATGGCCTAAAGGTAATTAAGCACATTCGAGAGAACTGCGGTCAGTACAACCCTTTCATTTACATAATAACAGCGATGGATACACCATCTATAGAAAATATGCTGCTTGATCTTGAAGTTGATTGTTACGACTTTAAACCTGTCGGTGCCGAAGAGCTTGTGGAAAAACTGAATTGCACTATCGTAGCCAACCCCAAAGAGGTAACATCGCACTCAAAGAAGCTTAAAGGAAAAGATGCGGCAGATATTATCGAGGGGCTTTTGTTCGAGCTCGGCATACCACCGCATCTCCATGGAAGTGACTGTATTAAGACGGCTTTATTTTTCATGTTGGACAACCCCAATATGAAAAGGAATATATACGCAATGGTGTCCGGTATTCTCAATTGTTCGTCTGACAGCGTAAAGAAAAATGTCAGAACCGCGATCGTATCGTGCATGGATTCGAACCTGTACAAATCGTTGTTTGGTACGCAGCGCACCGAAAACCTTGAGTTCTTGTTTTCAATATCCTCATTAGCCAGAAAGCGTATGCTAGAAAGTGAAGTCGCATGATTCAAGCATTGGCAAATCGTATGGCCGAGTTTGTTGTAAAGAATGACGATTCCGCGAACCGCGAGGTTCTGGCATACGGGTTTGGACTAATCGTTTCATCAATGATGACTTACATAGTAGTCTTGGGTTCTGCTTTCATTTTGGGCGTTATATACGAAGTGTTAATCGCTATATTGGTATTCTCTGTAATGAGGCTTACAATAGGCGGAAGCCATGCAAATTCCAGAATAGTTTGTTTTATTGTGTATTCAAGCGTGTTGTATTCAAGCGTTTTTCTGTCATCTATTCTCAACTTGAATGTATTTGCTATCGCAGCTCTGTACATCGTTAACGTAATGCTCTTGGTTGTGTATGCGCCGGCTGATACAGCGCAACAACCTATTGTAAAGGGAAAACTGACGAGAAAAGTTTTGGGGCTGATATTTACGTCCCTATTTTTTGGTTTTGCTTTATTAATTCCCGGAAGGCAAACAGAGGCAAATATTTTGCTGCTTATGGCCACTTTTACTTGTGTTTCTTTACACCCGCTCGTTTATCGGGTAAGCGGGTGCAAAACATCTAAACAAGGAGGAGTTCTAGAATGAAAAAAACAATTGTTTCAATAATGAAAAAATCCGGTGAGAAGGTAGCTCAAGTGCCGGCTAATGTAAGAAGCTGGCCAACAGGGTGGAATCAACCAGAAATGCCATCTGCTTTACGCAAGCAAATGAAAGAAACAGACAAGCAATAAAATATTCTCTAATACAGCGAAGCGAGCCCGATTTGGGCTCGCTGTTTTTTGTTCAAGCTAAACTATGAGCTCTGCAATAAATGTAATGTCACTGCTGTGGAGGTTGAATTCGGTTTTCACTCCAGCTTTGTTCGCCCTGTCAACAATCATTTGAACTTCGTAAAGCCCGTATCCGCTATGTCCTTCTTTGGTACTAACCCCTTTTTTAGTTAACTTAGCAGTATCAACAAGCGCATCTATAGAATTAATAACTTCAATCTTAATCCTGCCTTCATTATTTCTAATTTTCAATTTTACGCTTTTCTTATCAGATTGCAGCGCAGCGTCAAAAGCATTGTTGAGAAGATTTCCGACCATTCTGCTCAACTCTTCTTCACTTACTGATTTTAATTCAAATGCCTTAGCAGTTACTTCAACTGTGAATCTGACCTTACTTGACGCCGAAAAGATGGCCTTGGCTAAAACAATTCCGTACAGATAAGGCATATTGTCTTTAAGCCTATTATTAATCCTGCCAATGTTAATATCGTGGCGGATGTCATTTGTACGCCTTCTTAAATATCCCTCAATCTTGTCAATCTGTTTCAATTCACACAACCCTAAAAGCGTGTTTACCATATTGCGATAACCATGCTTAAACATTCTGAGGTTGTCAAGAGACTCTTCCAGCGTATCTGTATATGATTTGTGAAACTCATAATGCTCAATTTGTGTAGCTAATTTATCGAGCATTATGACTATATATATTATTGCTGATTGCATAAGAAGCTTCCATAGCGCATTGAACAAAATAGTGCTTCTGTATGTTGCGCCATCACATAAATGTGTTAAGTACATGTAATAGAGCTGGTTTGACCAAAAAATCAAAGCGAGTATTATCATAAATGCCGAAAATCCAAGTGTTGCTTTTTTGCGCGTTAAGTTTGCAATATCAAACTTGAAATAACAAACAACAATTAATGCAATAGCGAAAATAAAAGTGGATGTTATGTGCATAAAAATTGGATGGATCGTAGGCAATAGTCCATGATAAATGATCTCTACTACGTTACTGTTAAATATTGATAAAAAAAGCTGTACCGCGATTGCAAAAATCGCGGACCTGATTCGCATTTTTGCAATTAATATGTAGTATATAGCTGTAGCGCCAAAGAAAATGCCTATCATAGCAAAGGGAGATTCAAAATACAGCAACGCTATTACAGCAGCGGCTGCCAGCGTTTTCCCCCAATGCACCCGACTTTTTAGCAACCTGGTTATAATGCTGAACTGCAAAAATATCTGCACTAGGTTTATGACTACCGGAATGATTCTGTCGCTTTCGAACACAATGTTTCCTCCTTTTCATAACGAGCGCGGTTAATGAAATGTGTGTCTTATTTAGCAACAACTTAGAGCCTAAATCATTCTACCACATTTCTCTCAGAATGGTAATCACTTATATAGAAAAGAAAATCGCCTCCGGCGTAACCTCACTTAGTTTAAACAAACCACTTTCCTGCGATAAAATGCTCATAATTAGATTCCTTAATAAATAATATAAGGATAAAGTTCTCGCCCAAAAGCCACAAAAATATAGCGGCTTTGTGTTTTATCACAAAGCCGCTGGCAGTTGTAAGGCGTAGGCATTATATTTATGCTAAAGCGGCAACCGGCTCTTGATACGCAATTATATCAACGCTGCGCTTGTGATATAATATTTTTTATCCGTGTCGCATTTTGCCTGTCTCATGCGTATATGAAGTGAGGGGAGTGACGCCAGTGAGCAATAAATCACATCAGCAGATGGAGGAGATCGTAAAGCAGTATCAAGACAAGCTGCTGCGGACTGCCATCGCCATAATGGGCAACAAAGCCGACGCGGAAGACATCGTCCAAGAGGCTTTTGTCAGGCTGTTTCAAAAGAATCCCAGCTTTGAGTCTGCCGAACACGAAACCGCTTGGCTGATGCGAGTAGCCGTAAACCTATGCAAAAGCCGCCTGCGCTCCCATTGGTGGAAGAAAACTGAGCCGCTTTTAGATGCTTATCCCGCAGAGACTGAAGAGCAGCAAAATTTAATGGAAACAGTTCTGTCGCTTCCCGCAAAGTACAGGGTTGTGATCCATCTGTTTTATTACGAAGGATACTCGACAAGAGAAATAGCGAATTTAACCGAGCTCAGCGAGTCCACGGTCAGGCAACAGCTTACCCGCGCCCGCCGTATGCTTAAAGATTATTTGGAGGGAGAGTAGGCATGAAAGACTACAAAAATTACATGGACAACATCACCACGTCGGCGCAGTTGCACCAAAAAATTATGCAGCGTACAGCACAAAGCCAAGCGCCGCTTGCGCACAGCCGGTTTGTACCCCGCTATGTGGTATTAGCGGCTTGCGCAGTGGTTTTATTAGTCGGCGCCTGGCTCCTGCCCGGACTGTGGGATAATAGCACAATCGGCGGGACTGGGCCAGCTGCCATCCTCCCCTCTGACCCGGCAACTCCTCCCCATGCCACCGCACTCCCATTGTACGCTTTAACTTTCAATGCGACTGAAAATATGATGTCTGTCAGGCCAGACCGCCGCCTTGATTTTTGGCATGAGCTCACAGACGCGCAGTTTGCCGCAGCATTCCCCACACTCAACGAATCTCTTTCCGCACAAGCGCTTTATCAGAGCGATGGCACACTGATTGAAGTCGCGGCCTTTGGGTCGCTTGGGACTGAGCAGCATCTGCGAATCAGGCTTGCTGAGGGAATGGTCGCTCAAACCGTGTTAATCATACCGGAGGAGCCGCCGCATATATCCTATGTTCACCAAGTCCCTGTCACGGCCTTTATGAGCGGCGAGCGCGATTCTATGTACTTTCAAGCGGAGTTTATACTGGATAATATCGCGTACCATGTCAGCTTAATTGACAGCGAAGAGGCAGGTCAGCAGCTGCTGACCGAGCTCGTCAACAGAATCATCATCGGCGGCGCAGCCGACCTGAGCGGCCTGACAGACCCTGTCATCCCCAAGCTTCGCAACGAGCAGCTTACACTCAGCCAGGCACGTTTAGACCCCGACTTCGGCGCGTTTCTACCCACAAACCTCCCGCCTCGGTTTGGCTTTGAGTCTGCGTACAGATTTATCAATCAGGACACCAACAGTCTTTTTGTACTCTGGAGCGCCAATTTGAACACTATTCGGTGGGAAGTCTCAAGGCCCACGAGCTTCCACTTGGAACACATCGTGTCCGCAAATGAGCGCGAAAAGTTCGACATGTCGCTGTACTCCATCCCACTTGCCGCCTCTATCCCGGATGAGCTATGGCAATATGTGCAAAACCCTGTATTCCGCGCTGATGAGCTGACGCTCGACATCGTGCGGGCAAGAGCGTATTCCACAGGCAGGGGCGGAGGCGGTGCCTCAGACCAACGCATTATGAATTTCAGCGCCCTTTACGGTGACGTTGTCGTAAGCGTAAGCGCCGGCGGCGTAACACCTGAACAAATCTGGGAAATGCTTGAAGGATTGGCAAGGGAATAGCAATAGTTGTAGCACAGCCGAAAAGCACCGCCTTGCCATTTAAATGGCAAGGCGGTGCTATATTGGTTACAAAACACTGTCGAGCCTATCGGCAGCTTATCTATATTTTTTGCTCCTGGCCGCCAATATGCTCGGTAATATTTGTGGCGTGGTCTGAGCAGCGCTCCAAGTCACTGACCATGCTGGTGAATATTACGCTGTAGCGCGGGTCGCACCCTGCGCTTCTTAGCCGCTCTATATGGTTGTCGAGGTATTGCTTGGACAAGTCATCCACCTGCTGCTCCAGGTCAAACACCTCTGCAGCGCGAGAACAATCTCTCGCCTCAAGTGCTTCCAGCGTCAAGGTAAGTGCGTCCATCGTCAGGCCGCTCAGCTGTACCAGCTCATCTTCGGCCTCTTTGGGCAAAAGGGAGCGGTTTTTCTCTTCAACCACAATATACTCCGCAATGTTTTCTGCATGGTCTCCAAGGCGCTCTATATCCGATACAATTTGCAGCATGGAACCTAACCTTTCAACGTCGGCCGCCGTAAGTTCCGCGCTTTGTATACGCATCAAATACGCCGTGATTTCCTTCTTTAGGTAGTCTATAACTTCTTCTGCTTCGAGCGCCTTGGCTGCCTTTGTGGAATCTTTTTCAAAAAATGCCTCAAGCGCCAGCTTTAAGTTGTCATGGGCCAGCTTACCCATACGGCAAATCTCGCTGTGTGCTTGCTTAAATGTGGCCTGCGGGGTCTGTACGTCGTCCTTGCCAAGGTGCAAGAGGTGTTTGGCATTGTCTTCCTGCGGCAGCTTAGGCAACAGAGTATAAATAAACGCAACCAAATACTTGGTGAAGAATATCATCACCGTGGCAGCGACCACATTGTAAGTCGTGTGGAACATCGCCACCTGCATGGCGCCTTCGGCCCATGTTGTCTGGTACCACGTCAGAATCGCCGGGAATGCGGTAATCGCAATGGCGAACAGACCGCCAGTTGCGACCTTGTACGCCGTGAGGATCAGCGCCGCGCGCTTACTTTCCCGGTCGGCGGCAAGGGAAGACAGCAGCGCAGTGCTGGGAGTACCAACATTCGCCCCCAACACCAAAAACGCGGCTGTATCAAAAGAAAGGTAGACCCCGCCCATATACATCGCGATAATTACGCCAATAGTCGCGGTGGAACTCTGCACAATCGCGGTGAACATAATCCCGGCCAGCAGAGCGAGCAAAGGATTCCGAAACGCCACAAGTATGCTCTGGAAGCCATCCAGCTGCGAAAACTCCCACAGCGGACCGCCCATGGTCGAGAGCCCAAAAAACAAAAGGCCAAGGCCCAGCACAATAAATCCGGTATTTTTGATTTTCTTCGTCTTGAAGAACAGGTAGAGCACAATGCCCATAAAAATAAATAGCGGAGCTATGGGGTCGATGTTGAATGAGAACAAGAACGCCGTAAACGTAGTACCCACACTGGCACCGATAATTATACTTGTAAACTGCGTCAGGTTCATCAGACCCGCGTTGACAAAACCTATGGACATGATTGATGTGGCTGTGGAGCTCTGGGTAACCGCGGTCACCAACATGCCGACCAGCATTCCCAAAAACCTGTTCGCCGTGGCCTTGCCGATTATAGTGCGCATTCGGCTGCCCGCAATGTTTTTCAGCCCGTCCGACATCATCTTTAGTCCGAACAAAAACAGACCCAGCCCACCGAAGGCTAAGAAAATATTTTGGACGAAATCCCATGTTGTGGTCATGCAAGAATCCCCTCCCCCGCAAACAAGCTCTGAGCAAAAGGCGCCCGATATTCCGACTCCCTGGCTCAACTACTATTATAAACCTTTTATTGCCAATTTCAAGGCGAAAATTATCTGACCCAGCCACTTTGCAGGATACACCTTAAGATTCCCCGCGTCATATATTTGCTGCCCTGCCGTCTACACGCCGGCTCGTGGGCGGCTTGAGTATTGAATGCAGGTTCTTATGTGTGATAGAATAGTTTTCAGGTGATTATATGCTCACATTTGAAGAGTCCAGAGAAGCCCTGACGCAGATAGCCGACGCCCTGCCCGACAAAATATTCGAAGAGCTCAACGGCGGCGTCCTGCTTTTGCCCGACACTATTACCGACGAGCACGACTTGCTGATACTGGGCCAGTACCATGTGGACCCTTTCGGCTTTGGCAGGTATGTGACTATTCACTACGGGTCAATGGAGCAGGCTTATGGGCATCTTTCCCACGAAGCTTTTAGGCAAAAGCTCGACGATGTGCTTCGCCACGAGCTTCTCCACCACATCGAGAGCCTAGCGGACGACCGCTCGCTGGAAATAAAAGACGCCATGCAAGTGGAAAGATACTTACGGTTCCGGCGGAAGAGGCCGCGCAATTAGCATACAACATCCAAGCAAAAGGGCGACGCAAAATGCGCCGCCCTTTTGAGTTCGACTGCAAATCTCCTTACCCAGCTGGCCTGGCAATGAACCCTGCTTTTGCTTCCCCACACCCAAAACACTTGAAGATATTCGCGAAAAGATGTATTATAGAGGTAAGAAGTTGAGTGAAAGGGTGACCCCTGTGAGCGAAGCAAAGAAAATATACATAGCGGATGATGAGACCAATATCAGAGTGGCTATTAAAACATTTTTAGAGAACTCCGGCTACCAGGTTAAAGACTTTGAGAGCGGGGACGCACTGCTTGCGGCCTTTGCCGTGGCTCCCGCGGACTTGGTGGTCCTGGACGTTATGATGCCCGGCTCGAACGGCTTTGTGGTCTGCAAGCAGCTGCGCAAAACCAGCCGCGTGCCCATAATAACACTCTCCGCCCGGGACAGCGATTTAGACTACGCCACCGCCCTCGACCTGGGCAGCGACGACTACCTGGTAAAACCGTTTAGCCCCATGGCCCTAGTCATGCGGATAAAGGCTATCTTCCGTCGGATAGAGTTTGAGCGTCAAAACCACGCCGAGGCCGGCAACCTAAACGAAAGCGGGAAACCGGATGGAAGCGAAAGACCGTAAGGTAAAGACCAAGCTGCGCCGCAGGATTTTGGCCGCGTTTTCGACGGTGTTGTTCTTCTCCTTCCTGCTGGTGGGGGTTGTCTTTAACTTCACGATAAGAATGCGCCTGCCCCAGTCCGAGCTTGAGTACGCCATACTTGCCGGCCAGGCTGCGCAATATGGGGCGTCAAACTTTGCCGGCAGCGCAGTGCATGTGCTCTTTGTACTGGTAGGCATCATGTTTGTCGTGGCCATGGTCGTCACCTATTTTCTCTCCAACTCAATCACCCGGCCAATAGAGCAGCTGGGCGATTTTGCGGCTCAGCTGGGCCGCGGAGAGTTCGCCCTGGACGACCACGACCATGAACCCAAGGACGAAGTATGCGGCATAAAAGAGCTTGATGAGCTCAGCCTTGCCCTGGGCAAGTCGGCGCGGCAGCTGGCCCTTTACGACCGGGAGCAAAAGACCTTCTTCCAGAACGCCTCTCATGAGCTGCGCACCCCGCTGATGACAATCAAGTGCTACGCCGAGGGCATCTCCTTCGGGCTGATGGAACCCAAAGACGCCTCCGAGACAATACTGATGGAGACCGACAGGCTCTCCGATCTCGTCACCGACTTGCTCTACATCTCCAAGATAGACAACATCACCACCGCGTTCACTACCGGGCAGTCCGACCTCACCGCGCTAATCCGCAGCTGTGCCGAGCGCCAGAGGGCCGTAGCCGCTAAAAGGCAGATAGCCTTTGAGTTTGACTTCGGCGAAAATGCCATCACCTGCGAGTGCATAAGCGAGCTCCTCTCCCGCGCGATGGACAACTTGACCTCCAACGCCATACGCTACGCCCGCTCCAAAATCCTTTTTTCCTGTCACAAGCTTGACAACCGGATCGAGCTGCGCGTAACCGACGACGGTGCCGGCATTGACCCCGAAGTTCTGCCACACATCTTCGAGCGCTTTATCAAGGGTAAGGATGGCAACCACGGTATCGGGCTCGCTATCGTAAAGTCGATAGTCCAGCAGCACGATGGCCAGATAACGGCAGAAAACTCCCAAAACGGCGGTGCCGTATTTACCATCACTCTACCCACATAGCATGGAGGCGAGCATATGAAAGATATAAACAGTTTAGCCCCGGGCAAAGAGCATATTCAACCCATCGAGCCCGACGCACGAAATGGCCCCGGCGGCGCACCGGCACTATTTAACGAAGTTGAATTCGAGCAGGTCAAGGCCCTGTCTCTGGTCTACGAGTGGGCCCACCGCACCCTGATGACAAAACTCAACATCATCAGCGAAGACCTTGCCAGCAGTGGCAATTCGCCTATCGAAAGCATTCACGGCCGGATGAAAAGCCTCACAAGCATAGCGGGTAAGCTCGCAAAAATGGGCGTCCCCCTAACCGCCGAAAACGCCAAGATTCACCTGCGGGATATAGGTGGCATTCGCATAATCTGCCACTTTTCCCAGGACATTCACTATATTATCAGCCTGCTCAGGCAGATGCCCAGTGTAAAGATTCTGGACGAAAAAGACTACATCACTAAGCCAAAACCCAGCGGGTATCGCAGTTACCACGTAATTATGGAAGTGCCGATTTTTTATTCCGGCAAAACCGAAAGCATCCCGGTTGAGATTCAGCTGCGCACCCAGGCCATGAACTTCTGGGCCTCGCTTGAGCACAAAGCCCGGTACAAATATCAAGACCATGTCCCCGCGCATTTGAGCGATGAGCTTGTCGCCATCGCCGAAAAAATCGACAAGCTGGACAGGCGAATGGCCACCATTCACGAGATTATTACGCTCATAAACCAGGACAGCGACGACACCCCAGACCAAGAGTAAACCTCCGCTTTGCGGCAAATTGCGACCTTGTCCTGATGGTAACATTAATAAAGCATCCGCGAAGCCGGTCCCCGCAAAGGAACCGGCTTCGCAATGTAAAAAAGGAGAAAGCTAAAGAATAAGCGGCCTAGGTGGTCACAGCACCAGTGGCGGACAACGCAGCCACAGTTTTCTCAAGAGTCTCGGCGGTGTCCACGTTCATGGTGGCGAGGGCGCGGTTGTTTTTCTTAGCCAGTGTGCTTGCGGTCTTGCCCGGCCCAAACTCTATGCAGGTGTCGATTCCGGCGGAGGACATAGCCGCAATCTCTTCCACAAAGCGCACCGGGCTAACCATGTGATTTACAAAGTAGTCGATAAAGTCGCTAACTTCCAAAGCACTACCGGTCAGGTTGGAGTAAAAATCGCAGCCGGGCTGCCCAAAGCGTATGCCGCTTATAAGGTCGCGCAGCCGATCGGCCGCAGGCTGCATCATAGGGGTATGGAAGGCGCTGCCCACACTGAGGCGGGTGGTCTTCGCACCCAGGGCCGCAAGCTCTTCAGCGGCGGCCAAGCAGTCCTCAACTCCGCCCGAGATAACGGTCTGCCCAGGCAGGTTGAAGTTCACAGCCCAAACCATCTTGTATTTTTCGCAGACGCCCGCAATTGTCGCAGGATCGCTGCCCACAATGGCAACCATGGTTCCGGCAGCCAGGCTGGCGGCCTCGCCCATGACCTTAGCCCGCGCGCCAATTAGCCTGAAGCCATCCTCCATCGAGAATGCACCGGCGCAATATAGCGCGGCGTACTCGCCCACCGAGTGCCCTGCCACAGCACTCACCGCCGGCAGCTGGCCACTGGAAGCCTCCCATGCGGCCAGGCTGTGGGTAAAGATTGCAGGCTGACAAATATCTGTGCGCTTGAGCTCATCCTCACTGCCTTCAAAACTGATAGCAGCCATATCAAAGCCCAAAATATCGCCCGCGCACTCGTAAACTGCCCTAGCCCGCTCATTTGTATCATAAAGACTTTTGCCCATCCCCGGGTACTGGGAGCCCTGCCCCCCAAACAACGCAGCAACCATGCCCATTGAGTATATCCTCCATAAATTTATTATCAAATTTTAATCCGGCCACCTCTTGACAAATACCGGCCAAAAGGTTATTCTATTAAAGTAACATCCGTTGCATTTATAACATCTGTTACAAATATATCACCACCTGTATCGTTTGTCAAGTAGAACCCCTTGTCCGTTTGTGAATTTTTAGTTAATAAGTTAGCAATAGAGGTGAACTCATTGTCAATTATTATAGCCGGAACAGGCAGCTATTTGCCCGAACGTGTGGTCACGAACGCTGAATTTGAGACTTTTCTGGACACTTCTGATGAGTGGATAGTCGCGCGCACCGGCATGAAGGAGCGCCGGGTAACCAGCGGCGAACCCAGCTGGAAAATGGGTGAGTTGGCCGCTCGCAAGGCTCTGGACGCGGCGGGCATAGCCCCCGAAGAGCTTGACCTTATTATATGCACCACAGTCACTCCCGATTACCTTTTCCCATCTTGCGCCTGCATGATTCAGGGGGCTATCGGCGCGAGGGGCGCCTTCGCATTTGACGCGGCCGCAGCCTGCGCGGGCTCGGTCTACGGGATAGACATGGCTCGGCGCTATCTCGCCACCGGCGACATTAATACCGTTTTGCTGGTGGGTGCGGAGACGCTCAGCCAGGTGGCCAATTACGAAGACCGCGGCAGCTGTATTCTCTTCTCGGACGGTGCCGGCGCCGCCGTAATAAAGCGCGGAGACGGTCCCTACGGCTCTTGCCTGCGCAGCGACGCGAGCGGGGCTCACCAGCTCTACTGCAAGCACATTCGCAAAGATACACCCTTCTACAAGAGCGACGCACCCTTCGACGGCGGGCTCTTCGAGGCCGAGCTTGTCGGCACAACATACATGAACGGCCAAGAGGTCTACAAGTTCGCGACCGCGGCCATGCCGGAAGCCGTCATCGGCGCCTGCGAAAGGGCCGGCTTTGCCCCCGAAACTCTCGATATGGTTGTCCCACACCAGGCCAACCTGCGCATTCTTGAGACTGCTGCCAAACGCCTAAAGCTGCCTATGGAGAAAATCAGCGTAACTATACATAAGTACGGCAACAACTCCAGCGCCAGCGTGCTTATCGGCCTGGACGAGTGCATACGCGAAGGCAAAATCAAAGAGGGGCACCGCGTCAGCCTGGTGGGCTTCGGGGCCGGGCTTACATACGGCGCTGCAGCTTTTGAATACCATTCCAAATAAACGCTATAACGCTGGGAGGAAAAACAAATGACAGCGTGGATAACAGGAGCTTCTTCGGGTATTGGCGCGGCTTGCGCGCTGGCCCTCGCTGAGAAGGGATATAACATAGCCGTTGGCTGCCATAGCCAAAGCTCGATTGAGCGAGGTGGCGGCAAAGTCATGGAGCAGTGCCGCAAGCTCGGTGTGCAAGCCGAGTGCTTTGTAGGCAATGTTGAAGACTTCGCGGACTGCGGCCGACTTGTAAACGACATAATCGACAAGCTCGGCGGCATAGACCTTCTGGTCAACTGCGCTGGAATCACCCGCGACGGCCTCATAGCCCGGATGAGCGAGGAGAATTTCGACGAAGTAATCGACGTCAACCTAAAGGGCGCGTTTTGCACCATCCGCCATGTCAGCCCACTGATGATGAAAAAGCGGGCGGGCAAAATAATTAACGTGGCCTCGGTCATCGGACTGATGGGGAATCCCGGACAGTCCAACTACGCGGCCTCTAAAGGCGGGCTGATTGCCCTCACCAAATCGGTAGCCAAAGAGCTGGGAGGGCGCGGGATAACCTGCAACGCCGTGGCCCCCGGCTTTATTGAGACCAAGATGACTGGCGCAATGCCCGAAAAAGCTATACAGGCTATAATGGACGCGACCGTACTAGGCCGCACCGGCCAACCGGAAGAAGTGGCCCACGCAGTAGCCTTCCTGGCAGAAAACAACTTTGTAACCGGCCAAACCATAGTGGTAGACGGCGGTTTGCATATCTAGCAGTGAAAGCTTTTTACCGGGGTGGGACTCTATGCCTGACAGCCCACTCTACAGACTTACAATTCTATGATGCGGAGCCCACAGGGCCGACCTTTGGCCCGGAGGAGCGAGCAAGTAAAAAAGGGGGAATTGCTTTGAGACGCGTAGTAATCACAGGTATGGGGGCGGTGTCCTCCTGCGGTTTAAGTCCTGAGTCTTTGTGGGAGACCGCTCTTGCGGGCAAACACGGCTTTTCTGAAATAGAGGCCTTTGAGCTGGGGGACTTCCCGGTGCGCTATGCCGGCGAAATCAAAAATTGGGACCCTGTGACTATGGGGCTGAACAAAAAAGAAGCCCGCAGGATGGATCGCTTTACCCAGTTCGCGAGTGCAGCAGCAAACCAGGCCGTGGCCGACGCGGGCGACTTCGCGACCGACCTTGACCCGTTTAGGGTCGGGGTGCTTATGGCCAGCGGAGTTGGCGGCTTTATCACCTTCGAGGAAGAGCACACCAAGTTTATGGAGAAAGGGCACGGCAAGGTCTCGGTATTCTTCATCCCGATGATGCTCTGCAACATGGCCTCCGGCCGTATTGCCATGGACCACGGCTTTAAGGGAGAAAACTTCTGCCCGGTCTCGGCTTGCGCCGCGTCTACCAACGCAATTGGCGAAGCCTTCAGAAAGATAAAGCACGGCTACCTGGACGCTTGCGTGGCCGGCGGCAGCGAAGCTGCGGTGACCAAGTTTGCGCTGGCCGGCTTTAACAACATGGGTGCCCTGGCAAGCGGCGACGACCCCGCGCAGCTTTCTCTGCCGTTTGATTCCCGGCGCAGCGGCTTTGTAATGGGCGAGGGCGGCGGCGCGCTTATCTTGGAAGAGCTGGGACACGCTAAGAGACGTGGGGCAAAAATTTACGCAGAGGTTGTGGGCTACGGCATCACAGACGACGCTTACCACATAACCGGCCCTGACCCGGACGGCGCCGGCGCTGCCAGAGCCATGTCCACTGCCATCGAAGAAGGCGGTGTACTTCCCGAGCAGGTGGGCTATGTAAACGCCCATGGTACAAGCACCCCACTCAACGACAAAATCGAGTCGCTGGCCATCAAGACCGTGTTCGGTGAGCGCGCTTACAAGCTTCCGGTGTCGTCTACCAAATCTGTCACCGGGCATATGCTGGGCGCAGCCGGGGCAATTGAGGCAATTATCTGTGCAAAGGCCCTGCAGGACGGCAAAATCCCGCCTACAGCCGGCTATAAAAGCCCAGACCCCGAGTGCGACCTGGACTACGTCATCGAAGGGCAAAGGAAGGTCGAAATCACTCACGCCATCTCCAATTCCATGGGCTTTGGCGGCCACAACGCGTCTTTAGCTTTTGCAAAGTTTAACGATTAGGCATGGCCGGGGCTGAGCTGGAATATACTCACTTTAGCACGTTGGAGGATTTTAAGTATGGTACTACTAAACCGCGAGCAGATAAAGACCGTTATCCCGCAGCGAGAACCGTTTCTGCTAATCGACGAAGTCATTGGCCTGGAGCCTGGGCGCAAGTGTATCGCCAAAAAATACCTAACCCAAGAAGACTTCTGGGTGCCCGGCCACTTCCCGGGTATGCCCGTAACCCCCGCTGTCATGACTATCGAGATGCTGGCGCAAACAGGCGCAGTCTGCATTGGCGTCCACGAAGAATACAAGGGCCGTGTGGCGCTCTTCGCCAAGATCGACAAAGCCAAGTTTAAGCGTCAACTCGTACCCGGCGATGTCGTCGTGCTCGAGATGGAAATGCTCAAGCTGCGCAGCAATGTAGGCGTGGGCAGAGCCAAGGCCAGCGTAGGTGGTGAGGTGGCCGTCACAGCTGATCTCACCTTTGCGTTCGGCAAACCCGAAAGGGAAAAAAAGAGCATCTGGGCAAAAAAAGACAGCGCCGAGAAAAAATAACGCGAAAACCTATTGATAATTTTTGTCAAACAAGGTATATTAAGTGACGTACTAAACTACGAGGACAAAACCGGTTGCTGATTTACCTGCGCCGGTGTCATTTATCGAAGTAAGGGGGTGCCGTAAAAATGATTTTAGACAAAGTTAAGAAAATTCTTGTGGAACAGCTTGACGTTGAAGAGAGTGCTATCGCGCCTGAAAGCTCAATCATCGACGATCTGGGTGCCGATTCACTGGACATTGTGGATATGGTTATGAGCCTAGAAGAAGAATTTGATGTCGAGATTCCCGACGAGGAAATCGAATCCATGAAAACCGTGGGCGATATCATTAAGTTCATCGAAGCCAAAAGCGAGTAGTAACCGCAGACAAAGCCGTTGCCCAGCAGATGGGCAGCGGCTTTGTCAACAGGTATTTACACACCTCGTGCGAAAATTGACATTTTTTTGCGCAAACACCAAAAAAGTAGTTGACAACCAAGCAAAACCGTGCTACACTGATTAGCGTAAAAGTGGATACGACCAGATGCTCAACTGCCTCACATGTTTGTGTAAGTCATTGAACGTTTGATGATTCACACAAGTGTGTGATTTTTTATGAGTGTCACACGCGGCATTTTAAGGAGGTTCTAAAATGAACAACGGTACAGTCAAGTGGTTTAACGCGGACAAGGGCTATGGATTTATCTCCAACGACAATGGCGGCGAAGATGTATTCGTACATTTCTCGGCCATCATGACCGATGGTTACAAATCCCTGAGCGAGGGCCAAAAAGTCACCTTCGAGACCGAAGTTGACCCCAAGAACAGTGCCAAGCTGCGCGCTGTAAACGTAGTCCCCGCTTAAGTTTTATAAACTTGATGCGCAAGAGCACGGCCCTTCCCATCTGGGAGGGGCCGTGCTTCTTTACATTATTTGGATAGGTATGGTAGTTCGCCGCGCGGAGTCGGCCTCACATTGAAGTTGCAGTTTCCTGCCGAGGCCAAGTTCAAAGGCCCGAAGTTCGAAGGTGTTCGCTGTCACTTATACCGCTATTGACAAGCCGGGAGCTCGTGGGAATTACTCGCCGACAAACATTCTGCTTTTCGCTCACCTGTGTCCGTATAGTGGGAGCCTGGGGGAGTTGAGAGCGAGCGCCCTTTGCGAGTCTCCCGCGGTCCTCCCCCAGTCGCCTTTCTTTTGCTTACTTCTCTTCTTTGGCGAGACAAAGAAAAGTATCTGCCTCCGCGGCAGGAGCAGTACAATATGCTCAGCCCGCAGGCTGATTTAGATAGGCCCCTGAACTTGACCTTAAGTCCTTGCCCTTGAACTTAAACTTAAAAAATTTTAATCTCGAAAACAACCCACCCCTTGCGGCAATTTTCAAGTCCGTTAACTATAGCGCTCAAAAGTCTGCCTTGGAGGCAAGCACTGCTTTGCTACATCTTGCGCATCCCACAGGCTATCCAGAACGCCGCCCCCGCAACGAGCACGGCAACCACTATGCCGAACAATATCCGCCCGATAATACCGCCAAATATCATACCACAAGCTATCCCCAACAGGAAGATTGCGATATTGCCGCCGCTCATCATTTTTTTGTTGTTGCTCACTCTGCCGCCTCCCTATGCTGCCTTCATTCGCTGTACAATGCCAATCACCACAAACCAGAACAGTTGGTATCCACCCAGCAGCAGAATAGTCAGAGTATCTATCGATCCCATAAACGCCATCAAAGTTATCATGCCGTAGCCCAGAGCGATCTGTATAAGCTGGAAGACAGTCGCCGCCAGAATCGAAGAGCGCGCGGCCCCGCAGGCCAAAATGCTGCCCACCATGGCACTTGCTCGACCGGTGTACGCGACCTCAGCAAGCTCGGAGGGGCGTGGGGCACTCATCTTCTCGTACTGCTCGTGCTGGTGGGCCGGCATTATTTGTATAAGGTTTTCAGGATAACCGTACAGCTCCCAGATTTTGTGCGGTGTAAGCGAGGCGTCCACCGTACGGACAATCAGCAGCTTGCCCAAGGCCGCAAACTTATCCAGCTCAAGGGCCAGCTCCTCGTCAATCGTGTACCCCACAACCAGCTGAGCGATAAGTTCACCCGAACTTGCCAGGAAGAGCGGCTCGCCATCGGGGTATTGCTTCTCGTACCCGGGTGCTGGCAGCTCAATCCCGTTGGACATCAGCATCGCTCGCCCGCCCAGTAGAACTCTGCGCCCATCAATCCAGGCAGTTATCCCTCGCCCATCCTCAAACGAGGGGTTGTCCACCTTACGCAGCAGCTTCTTGTTCCCGCCTATCATCTGTAGGAAAACGCTGCCCAAACAGCTGTTTAGGGCGTAAGCAAGGCTGGCGGCGTCAAGTATGGCCTCGTCCACCCGCCCCTGGGAATAAGTCTTCATCCCGAGTATTTGGGCGTGCCCGGCCGGGAATAAGTCCTTCTCGTCCAGCACAATACCGGATATATCACAAAAATCTTCAACCGCTTTATTTCCGCTGACCATGCCGCCCCGGGGGGCTAGCTTTTTGGTCATTTTGCTCAGCGGCACGTTCTCGATGAAGGTCGCCGAGAGCGTGGCCGAGACACAGAGTATACCCACCATAGCGGTTAGCGCAGTCATCGCGCCGCCCTGGGTGAGGATGTAGGTCAGCGCGCCCACCACGCCCGCTCCCAACAAGCAGACCGGGGCCACTGCACGGTTTATTCCGACGTCATACTTGTCGGAGTACGAGAGCGCCAGAAAGTCTGTAAAGAACTCGCACCTGGCTGCGTAAGCTATAGTTGGCCGACGTGTGGCACCCTTGAGGTACTCGCGGGTAAAGTTCTCGTCCTCCGCAAGGAGCACCGCCCTCTTGGGCCTGTCCGAAGCAATTATCTTAAAGTTTTTCTGAATCCGGCTTATCATGCTCAGCTTGCCCAGCGCGTTGAATAGCATGGCTGTGGCCGCCAGCGCCCCATAAAGGGTAAGAGCCTCCACATTCACATTCTCGGGGCGCAGGATAGCGAATACCCCTTGCCCAACTGCGCCCAGCATGGCCAGCGCAGCCAAAGAGTCGGAGTTTGCCCGCATTTTAAACAAGCTGATAAGCCCGCCACCCATTGCCGAGCTGCCCACCAAGGCCACACCAACACCGAGCACGGTAAGGGCGATTAAGTAGCTGCCCAGATCATTTTCTGGTGCCAATATAACCGGCATAGGCCAGGGGAACCTGGCGCAGAGAACAAGGTATATCAGAATCGCGGTGAGTACAGCGGTCGCCGCAGTGCGGATTACCAGCCAGAGCTTGGTGCGAGCAATGTCTATTGCAACCTCCCGCCTGTCCTCAATCGAGTTGTATTCACTGAAGTCGACAACCGGTCGAGGCACGCCTTCCTCCTGGTAGTCGTCCTCATCTTCTCCTTCAAAGTCGTGGTACCGGTAGCCTTCCTCCGCCCCGTCGGCAAAGTCTATGTTCTTTATCTCTTCCAGATCGAGCTCCCGACTGGGCCCAAGCCCGGGAAAGGGTTGAGTGTCTTCGTGGTTGGGACCCGGGGTGTGCAATTTGTCAAAATCCAAAACTGAGGTCGACTCACCGGGCAGTTCCGGGCGAGCATCACCCTTGTTTTTGCGCAGCTTAATTCTGTCGGTTATAGAGCGCACACGACCATCAAAGTCCAGCGGGGAACGCCTCGGCTTATCATTATCGTCATTTATACGCCGGCGGGGTGACTCCGGCGCATCTCTTGGCACCTCAAAAACAGAGGTGTCTCCCTCCAGGCCGGCCTCAAATACATCCTCATCCGCCTCCAGCGAATACGGCCTTTGGGGTGGCGCACCTGCCTGCCGCTCAATGGATTGCCTTGGCGGCGAGGGCTCTTTTCCCCGGAATGGAAACAACTGCGCAGGTGTTTCCCGCATGGTTGTATCGGGCATAAACGCGACGCCATTCCTCCCCCTGGGCTCCTTGCCGGGGAATTGGTCTGCCAGCTGAGCCTGCTCTGGGGGCTGGCTGACCCCGTCTTTGCGCTGCATCTTCTTGCTTTTTATATCCTGCAGAATATCGTCTACGCTAAAGTTTTTATCCATATAAATAACCTCGGTTAGGAGTTATCTTTCAATTTCATACTGCGCTGCCTCGCCATTTCGTAGAGCAGAACCCCCGCTGCTACCGAAACGTTGAGGCTGCCTATTTTGCCGTACATGGGCAGCGAGACCAGATGATCGCACTTTTCCCGCACAAGACGGCTAAGGCCGCTGCCCTCCCCGCCCAAAACCAGCGCTGCCGGGCCGGAAAAATCCGTTTTATCGTACGGCTGTCCGGCAACATCCGCGCCGTACACCCAGACCCCACGCTCCTTGAGCACATCAATTGTGGCGGGCAAACCGGGCACCCTGGCCACCGCAATGTGAGCCGTCGCCCCCGCAGAAGCCTTGGAAACAATCCCGCTCAGCCCGGCACTCCGCCGTTTGGGGATAATCAGCCCGTGGGCACCCACGGCCTCCGCCGTGCGGATAATCGCACCCAGGTTGCGCGGGTCCTCAATTTTGTCACCCAACACAATTAGCGGCGGAACCTCACCTGCCCGGGCAAAAATCTCCTCAACCTCGCAGTAGTGGGCAGCTCCAACCAGCGCAGCCACCCCCTGGTGGTTCTCCCGGTCGCAGAGCTCGTCCAGCTTGCGGGCGTCCACCTGCTTTATGGGTATGCCGTTTTCCCGGGCAAGAAAGACGAGCTTGCCCAGCGTACCGCCCGGAGGCCCCTTTTGCAGGTAGAGGCACTCCACCGGCTCATCGCTGCGAAGCAGTTCCCCCACCGGCCCGCGGCCAAAAATAATATCGCTGACCGACTTGTTTTCCATTAGTTCGCATCATCCTTATGTATGGCGCCTGCGCAATACCCCGGCGCCTGTTATCTCTGCGTGATTATCAATGCAACTTACATATTGCATTACACCATGAGCGCAACCATGGTATAATTGCGCATCGAAAGCCAGTTGCCGCTTCAGCGGCGAGGCGTTGCGCATAGTATAATGTTTGCTGTCCTTCCTCAAACATTATACCACACATTTCTGTGTTTTTGTACAGTTTCAGCGTATATATTTCATCGGATTAAATATACGACAATAGCAGCACCGCAGCCCCCGCGCCAAAGACCGCAGCCAGCACATACTTTAACGGCGCAGCCAGCTTACTCTGAGCGTGTAGCACCCGGCGCCTTATTCTTGTGTGGGAAAGAAAACTGTGCGCTCCCCTTTCCAGCGTGTCCAGCTCCTGGCGCCGCCCCTGTGGCCGCACAAACAGAATGGCTCGCTCAAACATTTCGCTGTCGGTATCAACAATTTCTATCACATTGCGGTTAATTCCCTTACTCATCGCCGCTCTCCCGGTTTTTCTCTATTGTATCCTTTTTATTTTCCACTATTCTCCATTTTGCAGGATTCTAAAATTGTTGCGCTCAAAATTATACGCCGAACGCAAAAAGCACAAGATATAGCTATTGACAAGATTCACTCGAGCAAGTATTGCATCCTTCGAAAAGTTAAAATAATCACCGCCAGAAAATATACACAAATATTCATCCGTAGTTTGCATATTATACCCGCCGTAATTACCTTAATTTTACATTTCCGATATTTATAGTGGAAAACTCGGTGGAAAATGTGGAAAGCCCGCTTTTATCGTTGCACAAAAAAATTTTTAGGCGGGCTGTTGCCGCCAGCCTCCATGAATATCACTCAGGTTCAACAAATAGTAGTACCGCCTTTACCGACCGCTCAAACCTGCACGGGACAAGGGTTTACCCTTTGTTCACCAACAAACCCCAAAAATCTGGTAGACTGTATTTCGACAAGATGCTACAGAAAGGACGATAAAGCGTGGACTACAAAAGCGGACGCGAGTGCCCCGAGGGCTTTCTGCTCAAGGGCGTAGAACACTTCGATTTAGACGCTATTTTGAGCTGCGGCCAGGCCTTCCGGTGGGATAAAACCGGAGAGAACACTTACCGCGGGGTGGCCTACGGCCTGTGTAGAGAGATCACCCAGCAAGGCGATACCTTGATTTTTCACGGCGCTGACCGCAAAGAATTTGACCGTGTCTGGTTCGACTACTTCGACTTTGGTCGAGACTACGGCGCTCTTAAAGCGGCTTTAGCCAAGCACAAACATCTACGGGAGGCGGTCGAGTTCTCCCCCGGTATCCGCGTACTCCGCCAGGACGGCTGGGAGGCGCTGTGCACATTTATAATAAGCGCCAACAACAACATCCCCAGAATCAAAGCAGCTACCCAGCGGCTCTGCGAGCATTTCGGCCGGGCGATACCCGGCGGCTACGACTTCCCCTCCCCACAGGCATTGGCAGCCCTCACCCCCGAAGACCTCGCCCCAATACGCTGCGGGTTCAGAGCCAAGTACATAATCGACGCCGCCGTGGCGGTAAGCGAAGGCCGAGTTGACCTCGCCTCCCTGCGCACCCTGCCAATACCGGAAGCCCAGGCCGCCTTGCAAACCATAAAAGGCGTGGGCCCAAAGGTTGCCCACTGCGCACTGCTCTTCGGCTTCGCTCGGGTAGAGTGTCTGCCGGTAGACGTTTGGATCTCCCGGGCACTCGAAGCCTGGTTTCCGGAAGGTCTGCCCAAAGATGTAGGCGAAGTCGCCGGGATAGCGCAGCAGTATATATTCCACTACGCAAGGACAGGCGGAGTGCTATAGCCCGAGAAGGTCAAGAGCCTTCTTTTTTCTTCAGGAGAAAAAGGGCGGGTGCTTGCCTGTCAAAGAAATACAACATAGTTTGAGCGGGGTTCCAAGGGCGAGTGCAAAGAACGCTCCCTCCGGCGCGTTGCGCCACTTCTCTCCCAGAGGGAGGCTGCCCTACATCATCAGTCCCCCTCCCAGAGGGGGAGGCAGCAAGGCTGCGGGGAAGTGACTTTTACGCAACCTGCTTTTGTAGGGGACGTGGTTCCGTGCCAGTCTAGGTTTGCCGTGGTGCCTGCTGTAGGGGCCGCGCCCCTGCGCGGCCCGCTAGTTTCCAGTGGCGTTCCGTGCGTGGCACTGAAGTCCAAGGTCAAGACCAAATATAGAATCAGCCTGCGGGCTGGGCATATTGTACCGCTCGTGCCGCGGAGGCACTTACTTTTCTTTGTCTCGCCAAAGAAGAAGTAAGCAAAAGAAAGGCGACTGGGGGAGGACCGGGTTTGCTCCAAGTTCAGTCGCAAACAACTTCCCCAGACCCCCTCTGGTAGGTCAAGGACAGGTTAGTGGGGGCGGTAGGTTTGCGGACGGACGATACAGCTCCGCGGCCAACGTGTTTGTCAACAATAGCACAGTCAGCAGCGAACACCTCAT